>JAXKGN010000004.1:0-37240 GCA_036550355.1 Collinsella sp. | reverse complement strand
GGGTGCGCTTCCACTGCATCTCCTCGAGGATGCACATCGAGAACAGGATGGTCTCGCCCCACAGGGCGCCGGAGCCGATGAACATGGTGTAGGGGGCCAGGGCGTACTTCTTGGCGAGCTCCTCGGCGCGCGGCTCGAAGCGCTTGCGGATGTCGAGCATATCCTTCCAGATGTCCTTGGTCTGCTCAATGAACAGATCGAACTTGGGGAAGCAGCCACGGCGGTTGAGCAGGCGCAGGCCGAAGCAGTCGGCGAGGTAGTAGCCCTTCTCGCAGCCACCGGAGCCGTGATCGGAGGCCATGGCGACGCAGTTCTCGGCGCCGACAGCCTGGCCGATGGGGCCCTCGGGCTTGGTCATGGCATAGACGCGCACGCCCATGTCCTTCATCTTGTTGACGGCCTCGAGGACCTCGGGGGTGGTGCCGGACTCGGAGGCGGTGAGCACGACGGACTTGTCGGTCATGCGCTTGTGGCCGGAGACGTTCCACTCGGCGGCGTGGATCAGGTAGACCTCCAGGTCGCGGTCGCCGAACTTGTTCATGAGGTACTCGAGCTGCATGAGCTCGTCCCAGGTGCCGCCCACGCCCATCAGGAAGACGGCGTCGTAGCCCTCGTCGGCGACCTTGTCGGCGAGCGCGGTCATCTTCTTGCCGGTCTCGTAGAGCGCCTTGCCGTCCTCGAGATAGCCCTCCTGGTCGAAATGCATGATCTCGATCTTCTCGGTTTCCTTCATTTGTCTCTCCTTTCTGGGGTTGTCTTCACATCCCCCATGCCAACGGGCATCAAACCCGCTTACATTCCGTAACACTCGGCCGCTTTGGCCTTAAGCGCATTGACTGATTCTTCGTAGCTCTCTGCCTTGACCTCCATTTGCTTGGAGACGGCATCAAGATACGGGTGCACGTCCCATGACTTCAGACGCTCGGCAATCATTGCCGCAATCGTCTGGAAGAACACCAAATTGGGAATTGCGCTGAGCAGCGGAGCCACCTGAGGCACCGCAACCTCGTGAGCCTTACCCCTGGGATGGGCCGTGAGCAGCACCGTTTTTGTCGTAACGTTCGATAGCGCATCGGCGATATTCGCAAGACGCTCCGACCCCTGCGGATCGTCGACGATAAACACCAGATAGCCCGGAACGATCTGCATCTCGTGACCGTGAACGAACTCCTCGCCCTCGTGATGCATGGCAGGAATCTTGATGGTCTCGCTCAGCTTGAGCGCCGCCTCCTCGGCAACGCCGTAGTTGGGGCCGTTGCCGACGACCATGGCGGGCGTGTGCTCAGAAAGCTCGAGCATGTGGTCTTGGACATATGCCTCGGCGGTCTTGCACATCACGGCATTGGCATGGATAGCCTCGCGCAGGTCGTCAAGACGCTGGGCAACGCCCTTGGCGTCAATCGTTCCGCGCGCCTGACCGCCGTAAATACCAAAGAGCACCAGGTACTCAACGAGAACCTCAACGCCCAGAGTCACAAAGTCCACCGACTCGACGCCCACACCGTAGTCAAGAACGATGTCAGTGTGCTCCTTGATGGGCGCCTCGACGTTTGCCGTGAGCGCAACTGCAGCCATATCGTGTGCGCGCATGTAATCGAGCGCCGCAATCGTATTGGTCGAATAGCCACTCTGCGAGACGGCGATGTTGAGCGCATGCTGCGGATAGGTGTGTTCAAAATCGACGAAGGCCTCGGGCGTCACAACGGACACCTGCATCTGCAGCGCATCTTGCAGGTAATCGCGGGTGCAATCGGCGGCATGGCGCGACGAACCCGAAGCAACGACGCGCAGTGCGTCAAAAGAACCGGACTGGAAAATATCAACGAGCTGCGCTACCAGCTCAGACGAACGCTCGAGGTTCTCCCCCATACGCACATGGGCAAGCTGAACGTAATCGAGCATCTTCATCGTCTCACCTCGTTACAAATCATTAGTATTTGATACCAATCACAGTTACAGGTTACGGCTTTTTGATACCTCTTTGTCGATTAATTTATCCCCTTCGGCGAACGGTCGATTTTGAGCGCTGTAAGGTTGTATATACAGCTGACCCAACGATCAAAATTCCGTCAACTTTTCAGCCCGTTATGCAAAAAACCAGCTAGTACGTATAGGTATATCCACCCGCATCACCGCGGTTAAACGACTTAACGTACTCAATCGCCTGGCCGCTCGCATCGAAGCTCACGCACTCAAGCGTCAAGGCAAGATCGCCCTGCTCCAGTCCAAGCAGGCCGGCATCTCGCGCGCCCAGTGCCTCGATATCGAGCTTCTCCTGTGCCATGACCGGCTTTCGGCCCAACATCTCATAGGTCTCGTACAAACTGAAGACCGACACGTCAATATCTTCGATTGTGGGAAACAGCAGGCACGGGATGAACGCCATCTCAATCGATACGGGATCACCGTTGACGAAGTTCAAACGCCGAATCGAATACAGCAAATCGTCCTCGGCAATGCCAAACAGGTTGGCATAATAAGGGCCCGCATAACGCTTGGAACGCACGAGGATGCGGACGGACGGCTCGCCGCCCGAAGCACGAACCGACTCGCGAAAGCCTCCTGTTCGCTCGTAGGCAACGGGCACTTTCTGTGCCACAAACGCGCCCTTTCCGCGGACGCGACGAATCTGCCCGCGCCGAACCAACTCATCGACAGCACTCCGGATGGTCAAGCGTGTCGTACCAAATTCCTCGGCGAGGTCTTTTTCGGACGGAATCATGGAACCCGTGGGATATATATCGCGTTCGATACGCTCTTCAATGCGACGTCGTATGCGCATATAAACCGGGGTGGCATCTACTGTTTCAGCCATTGTTCACCTGCCACGCTCCTCATGCCGTTCTTTTCACCGTTATCGGCAAAGCGGAACTTTGTGGGCAAAATCACCGATTTGCAATGCTCCACAAAACGCATGTCCTTATCAAATTCGATCGTGCTCTCATAGAACACCGGCGTTCCCTCTTCTTGCTGGAGCAGCTCGGCCTCTTCGACGTTCAAACGCGAGATGGAGATATGCTCACGTCCATGCTCAACACGCACGCCACCTTCTTTGAGCAAGACATCGTAAAGGCTCTCACACTCAAAATCGTGCTCGGGAAGCGATGGGCACAGGGACAGGTTAACGTGAGCGGTCTCGATTGACGCCGGCTCGCCCTCAATAAGTCGAACGCGCTGCATGCGGAGCAAGGGAGCGCCTACAGCCACCCCAAGCTTGTCGGCAAGCGCCTCATCCGCCTCGATGGTCCCGGTGGAAACCAGACAAGAAGAGGGGTGCAGGCCGGCAGTCCGCACAGCATCGGAAAAGTTATACGTTTCCTGGAAGATATTCAGCGGCTTGGGAGGACACACATACGTGCCCGATCCGCGACGGCTCTCGAGCGTTCCACACGAGATAAGCCGCGTGATACCGGCACGCAACGCCGTACGCGAAACGCCAATCTCTTCGCACAGCACGCGCTCGGCCGGCAGGCGATTGCCGCCGGCAAGCTGATGGTGCTGGATATACCAAAGAATTCCCTCAACAGCACGATCTTTGGGGGGAATTGCATAAGATTCGCCTGCCATTGCACAGACTCCTCATTCAGACACGTATGCCGCCAAAATTAGGTCAGCCCTCCCATGGCATCAAATTCGGCCTTGATCTTCTCGGCGACATTCCGATACGACTTATATAGACTTGAATCGCGTTTGACCTCGTCGGTCATAACGGGAATCTCTAATTTGGAAACCTCGTCTTTTCCCGTCTGAACCGCCACAACAACGCCCATACCAAGACACATATTACGCTTGGCAGCATTTATTTTTGCTGCCTTGGCAGGATTTGTCAGGATACGCTGGGCAAATTCCTGTTTAGAGACCGCTTCTTCGGCCTCCGGATCGCCCGCCTCGGCCACTTCGCACTGCAACACGTCCGCATAGTCAAAAATCTTCGGCTCGCCACCGCGCTGATGCACGGCCCACTTGCGGCGCGTGGCATCCTGGTAGATGGCCGGCAAAAATGTAAACCGCGGCGGGTCCAAAATCGTATCCGTGATGGTAAACACATCGGGATCAAAGGCATCCTGCGGGTTTTTCTTCTTGAACAGCCCCATATCAGCCTCCCGTACTAGCATTAAACAACTCAAGCTGAATATAGCACCAATTTCAAGCCGCTGCCTTACCCTATCGGTGCGCGGCGTCTAAGGCTCGCCCAGCGGAAGAGTTAACGGACGAGGGCCGGGGTGCCTGCCGGCAAATAGCAGACACTCCGCATGCAATCTATGCAAACAAACAAGTACGCTTAGCTACATTCGGTAAGTTCGAGCACGCTGCCCTTAACGATAAGCGCCGGCTCCAGGACGACCTCTTCGGCACGCCTGCCGCCCCTACCGGCAAGACGCTTGGACATGCAGCCAAAAGCATGCTCCGCAAGGACACCAGGATCCTGCTCAATCGCGGTCAGCGCCGGCTCAAAGAGAACGTCGGCCGCCGAGTTGTCATAGCTCACCACCGAGATATCGCCCGGGATGCTCCTCCCCATCTCGTGCAAGCGCTTGAGCAGACCGAGGGCGATGTTATCCGAACTTGCGAACACAGCGGTGGCATCAGTTGCGAGCACCGCCTCCGAGGCCTCGTAGGCACTCGGAATGTAGTACTCGCTCTCAAACTCCAAACGTGCGTCGATAGGCAGGCCAACCTCGCGCAGCGCGCGCTCATAGCCGGCAAGTCGCTTACGCCCCGTATTGGAACGGCGCGCGTTAACCAAGCAGGCAATGCGACGGTGACCCTGCTCGATCAGATAGCGAGTGGCCATGTAGCCACCCATCTCGTGGTCGAACATCACTTTGTCGCACTCGAGCCCCTCAATGGCACGATCGACCATCACGGCAGGGATAGGCAAATGGCTGACTTCTTCGCGCAGGGCGCGGTCGTCGGAGAACTCGTCGCCCACAACCAGGAAGACACCATCAACGCCGCGCGTCACCAACTGGCGCAGCAGCTCAAGATCGTCCTCGGCACTTCCACCCGAGCTGGTAATAAAGAGCGCGTAGCCGTCCTCGCGGCAGCGCTTTTCCAAGCTGCCGGCGAGCGAGGCAAAAAAGCGGCTCTCGATGTTAGGGACGATAAGGCCAAGCGTGCGCGACTCGCGCATGACCAGGCTGCGCGCGATCTGGTTAGGAACATAATGGTTGCGCGCCGCAACCTCCTTGATGAGCTTGCGGTTTTCTTCCGAGATGCGACAAGGCCGATTGTTAAGGACAAGCGAGACCGACGAGGGGGAAAGCCCCACCTCCTGGGCAATCTGCTTGAGAGTAACTTTGTTGCCCATCTCGCTCCTTCCGAGTATTCGCGCAATCTCTTGAAAGTATAGCGACCGTCCCTCTACCTTGATGATAAACACTTTACCAATCCGGTAGACGGCTGTTTTATCGCCGCCAGCGCACCAAATCCACCTGGGTGGGGTATATTGCAATCGATTGATGACAACAACCACCAAAAGGCGGATATCCGTATGCACGAGAACGACTTTTTTAACGAGGACCTGCTCTGCGCGCTCGCTGGAGTTGCCGGCGAGGACAACGTGCTCATGAGCGAGCCCATGCGCGAGCACACCACGTTTAAGATCGGCGGCCCGGCCGACGTCTTTGTCACGCCCGATACCGAGCAGGGACTCGTCGCCACGCTTGACACCTGCTACCGCTGCGATCTGCCGCTCACCATCGTGGGCAACGGCTCCGACTTACTCGTCGGTGACAAGGGCATCCGCGGTGTCGTCGTGGCACTGGGCAAAGGCCTCTCTAACATCACCGTCGACGGCACGCATGTTACGGCGGCAGCCGGTGCCTTGCTTTCCGATGTCGCCGCGGCTGCCGCCGAAGCCTGCCTCACCGGCATGGAGCCCCTCTCGGGCATCCCCGGCTCGGTCGGCGGCGCCTGCTATATGAACGCCGGTGCCTACGGCGCCTGCATGGCCGATGTTTTGGAGTCCGTGCGCGTCTATAAGCCCGCCCGCGCGCTCGATGACGGCACCCGCGGCAGCGGCAATATCATTGAGTTCGATGTCGACGAGCTTAACCTGGGCTATCGCAAGAGCCGCATCGCCGACGACGGCTTTATCGTGCTCTCTGCCACCTTTAACCTCGCCCCGGGCAACGCCGCGATGATCAAGGCCGACATGGACGACTACCGCCAACGCCGCGAGGACAAGCAGCCGCTCGACATGCCGAGCGCCGGCTCCACTTTCAAGCGCCCCGAGGGCCACTTTGCCGGCAAGCTCATCATGGACGCCGGCCTGCGCGGCCACGCTATCGGCGGCGCCCAGGTGAGCGAGAAGCACTGCGGCTTCATCGTCAACGCCAACCACGCCACCGCCGCCGACGTCGACGAACTCATCCGCGACATCCAAGCCAAAGTCAAAGAGCAGTTCGACGTAGACCTAGAACCCGAAGTCCACCGAGTCGGCGAATTTTTATAGCCCGCTCGCCGCGGTCCACTTTAATTAATAACGGGACAAGTGACGTAGCTCACTTGTCCCGTTTTCATTTATTTGCGAAGAACATCGGCCATCCGCAGGATTGAAATCATCGACCGATAAGTGAGTTCCACCTTTTCGCCCGCAAGCAGTCGTTTCGAGCCAATCTCATCTAGCCCCACAAGGCGAGAAAACAGCAAGCTACTCATCGTGCCCTCGTCAATTGATTCCTTTATGGTCTTCAAAACGTCCGTATCATGAAGCGACGCCGAGCTGTAGGGGGCAACACGAGCGGAACTCTTAATTAACGACGAGACAAAAGGATGGAGATGCTTTGGACATAGTCCGTCAAACACCACATCCCCATTGTCATCCGAGCCGACTAGTCGCCAACTATAATGATCGACCCAGTCGTCTCCGTCATATATGGTGTCCATGAGCAACTTCCCGTCTAGAGAGAAACCTGTTTGAACATCGGGGCGCAAGACCGCAATCCATCTAGGACCCGCAGCAGCTCCGACCCAACGCACCACACGACAATTGTATATTGCGACTATTTTAGATCTACATGATCAGTTCGAGTTCGCAACAAGGCGATTATTGCAGCTAGGTTATATTTCATTTTCCACTTTGATGAGCCGTCGGCTCCAAATTCCAAAACCGAAGTCCACGGAGTCGATAATTTTATTTAAAAAGAAGGCCCCGAAAGGGGCCTTCGCCATCTTTATATCAGACAACCAGTCCGGTGTATCGCGCTTTGAACCCGGAAGGTCCGGGACTGCGGGCGAGGCATAAGGTTGGTCGCGAGTTCCGCACGCAAAGAAGGCCACTTAATGTGGCCTTCGTCTTGCGCAGGACTGTAGAGCAGGCAACCTTATGCCTCGCCCGCAGTCCCGGACCAACCAGCTTCAAGCCGCAGCTACGACAGCGCAATACCGCCAAGCCAGCCCCAGCGCACGCCAGAGCCAGTGCCGTAGAACCCAATGAACGAGTCAAGCGACCTCGACGTGATGGCGCCCTCGTTACTCATAACGATGCCGCCGCCAACGTAGATGCCCACGTGGCCATAGATCAGGCCCGGTATGCCGGTGCCGCTATGCGATGAGTCGGCAACAATCATACCCACCTGCAGCGCCGAGCGGTCGGAGCTATAGCACCAGGCGTTAAACATATCGCACGCGTTACCGCCAAAGTAGCCAACGCCGGCGTTACGGAAGACATTGGTAACCCACGCCGCGCACCAGTTCTGACCCGGCGAAGGCGTGGAGTAGCACGCGTTGACGACGGCCTGCTGCTTGCCCGAGCCGGCATTCTGCTGCGGAGTTCCGGGCGCATACGATCCACCACCCGAGCTCGAACCACCCGAGTAGGAATTGTTCTTGTTCGCGGCGGCCGCGGCAGCAGCGGCGGCCTTCCTGGCAGCCTCCTCGGCCTGGGCGGCAGCGAGAATCTCGGAATCACGCTGAGCCATGAGCTCCTTGACATCGTCAGAGAGGCCGTTCAGAACCGTCTGGACCTCCTGCTGCTTGGCCTGCATATCCTGCATCTGGGCAGTCTGCTGGTCCTTGAGCTTCTCCAAGTCGGCCTTCTGCGACTCGAGCTCGGTCTTTTGCGCATCGAGCTCTTCCTGGATGGTCTGAATGTCCTCGATGGCGTCGCGGTCGCTCTTGTTGATCTTCTCAACATAGTGCGCATTGGCGACGAGCTCCTCAAACGAACCCGAAGCGAGCAGCAGCGACAGGATGTTGGTGCCGCCCGACTTATAGCTGGCGGAAACGCGATCGGAAAGATCGTCGCGCTTCTTTTTGAGCTCGGCCTTCTTTTCGTCAATCTGCGCCTGCGTGCTGTCAATCTGGCCCTGTACGCCCTCGATATCGTTGAGGGTCTGGGCATTCTTGTTGGCCAGCGCCGCATACTCATTTGCGATGCTGTCGAGCTGGGCCTGAACCTCGTCGAGCTGGGCCTGGGCGGCATTCAGTTTATCGGTGGTTTCTTTGGAAGCCTCCGCCGCATGGGCGCGAGCGGGCAGGCCAAAAAGAACTGCCGCAGAAGCGGCGCCGAACAGGGCCTTGAGGGCAGTGCGGCGCGAGAGCTCCTGGGAAAGGATGGAATCGCTGTTTGGTGACATATGTACTCCGTTACATGCTTATTTATATGTCGCTCAACTCATACATATTAGCGTACATATGGCGCGTCCCAACGATTTCCACGAACGGCAGGAAACTGCAAGGTCAGCGGCTCGTAAGCAAATACCAAAAATCAGGTTATGCGTACGCAAGCTCTTCTATGAGTACGTTAGCACAATCCTCTGCTTTTCCTACAGCGCACGATTTGGGCGTCCCTGCCTGCGCTATACTCCCCTGAAGAAGTGTTCCTGATTCGATAGGAGACTACATGTCCAAAGCACTCGACCCCAAAGACACCTGTGTCCTCGTTACCGGTGGCGCCGGCTTTATCGGCTCGCACACCGTCGTTCAGCTGCTCGAGGGTGGCTACCAGGTCGTCATCGTCGATGATCTCTCCAACTCCAGCGCCGTCGCCATCGACCGCGTCAAGACCATCGTGGGCGACGAGGCCGCCAAGAACCTCACCTTCTACGAGGCCAACGTGCTCGACCGCGATGCGATGAACAAGATCTTCGATACCCATCAGATCGACCGCGTCATCCACTTTGCCGGCTTTAAGGCCGTCGGCGAGTCGGTGAGCAAGCCCGTCGAGTACTACCACAACAACATCGAGAACACCCTGGTGCTCATCGACGTCATGCGCAACCATGGCTGCAAGTCCATCATCTTCTCGAGCTCCTCGACCGTCTACGGCGACCCGGACAACCCGCCCGTCACCGAGGAGGATCCTAAGAAGCCCGCGACCAACCCCTATGGTTGGACCAAGTGGATGATCGAGCAGATCCTTATGGACGTCCACACCGCCGACCCCGAGTGGGACGTCGTGCTGCTCCGTTACTTCAACCCCATCGGCGCTCATCCGTCGGGCCTGATCGGCGAGGACCCCAAGGGCATCCCCAACAACCTGGTGCCCTATGTCGCCCAGGTTGCCGTGGGCAAGCTCGAGGCCGTTCAGGTCTTTGGCAACGACTACCCCACCCCCGACGGCACCGGCGTGCGCGACTACATCCACGTGTGTGACCTGGCATCTGGTCACGTGGCCGCCCTCAACTGGATGAACGGCAAGACCGGCGTCGAGATCTTTAACCTGGGCACCGGCACCGGCACCTCGGTGCTCGAAGTCGTCGCCGCCTTCTCCAAGGCCTGCGGCAAGGAACTGCCCTATGTGATCCGCGAGCGCCGTGCCGGTGACATCGCCGCCAACTGGTGCGATGCCTCCAAGGCCGAGCGCATGATGGGTTGGAAGGCCCAATACGACATCGCGGATATGTGCCGCGACAGCTGGAACTGGCAGAGCCACAACCCCAACGGCTTCGCCGACGCCGAGTAGCAAAAACCTACATACCGCTCTTGCCCCGATCTCACGTTGTGAGGTCGGGGCTTTTTCATGGCATGTAACCATTCGCCGAAAATCGAGCAACTTTTTTATCTTGCCTGTACATGTTTAAACAACATGTTTTACAATAGGCGTATCGAATCAGAACATCGGAGGCGGACTGCACACCCATCGGCAGGCCGACCCCACAACAAGAAGGTTGGTGAGCGCATTCATGGAGCGTGCAAGCGGCGTCCTCATGCCCGTCTCATCTCTGCCCGGACCATACGGAATCGGCGGCTTTGGCTGGAATGCCTACGACTTCGTCGATTTTCTCGCCTCGTGCAAACAACATTACTGGCAGATTCTGCCCCTTACGACGACGAGCTATGGCGACTCGCCCTATCAGTCGTTCTCGGCCCGCGCTGGCAACCCCAACTTTATCGACTTTGCCGAGCTTATCGAAGCAGGGTATCTGGAGCAGCGCGATATCGATGGCGTGTATCTGGGATCCGACCCCAGCAATGTCGACTACGGTGCTATCTTTGGCGGCCGCCGTCAGATTCTCGACCGCGCCGCCGAGCGCTTTGCCGCCGACAAGCCGGCCGATTTCGATGACTTTATCCAGGCCAACGAGGACTGGCTCATCCCCTACTGTGAGTTCATGACCGTCAAAGAGGAGTGCGGTCTCAAGGCGTTTTGGGAGTGGCCCGCGGAGCTCCGCACCCGCGGCGAGGCTTCCGCCAAGGTCTGCGCCAACCATCCGGCGCGTATGCTCTACCACCAGATGACGCAGTACTTCTTCGATCGCCAGTGGAGCCGCCTCAAGGCCTATGCCAACGAGCGCGACATTCTCATCATCGGCGACCTGCCCATCTACGTCTCGCGTGACTCCGTCGAGATGTGGGCGACGCCTGAGCTCTTTAAGATCGACGCCGCCGGCAATCCCGTGAGCGTCGCCGGCACGCCGCCCGACCAGTTCTCGGCCACCGGCCAGTACTGGGGCAACCCCATCTACGACTGGGACGCCATGGAGTCCGACGGCTTCTCCTGGTGGGAGGGCCGCATTCGCGCCGCCCTCGACATGTACGACGTCATCCGCCTGGATCACTTCCGCGGCTTCGAGGCCTATTGGGAGGTGCCGTTCTCCTCGCCCGATTCGTCCTACGGTTCGTGGACGCAGGGTCCCGGCCTCAAGTTCTTCAAGACGCTCGAGGAAAAGCTCGGCACGCTGCCCATCATCGCCGAGGACCTGGGCTTCCTCACCCCCGGCGTCATCGACATGCGCGACAACTCGGGCTTCCCCGGCATGAAGATCCTGCAGTTTGCCTTTGAGGGCACCAACTCGTACTACCTGCCGCATAACTACATCGCCAACACCGTCGCCTACGTGGGCACCCACGACAACGAGACGGCGCGCGGCTGGTTTGAGGGAACGGCCACCCCGCGTCAGCGCGAGCAGGCAGCCCTGTACACCCATCAGCAGGCCGGCGAGCCTATCACCGACGCACTCAACCGAACCATCGCAGCCAGCGTGAGCGACACGTGCATCTACACCATGCAGGACCTGCTCAACTTGGGCAACGAGGCGCGCATCAACACCCCTGCCACACTGGGCGGCAACTGGACCTGGCGCATGCTCGACGGCGCCATCACCCGCGAGCTCGAGCACAAACTCACCGACTGGACCGAGACCTACTTCCGCATCCCGTCGGAAGCCGAAATCGAGCTTCCTCAATAGGAGCTACCGCGCCCGACCCCTCCCCACCGTGCGGACGCGCTTGCTTTTCCCGCGCGAGGCCACCCCAATCCCCTCGCGCGGGCTTCTTATGAATTGCAGACATGAAACAACCCATCACAGGAGAAAACATGCCCCAAATTAACCTCATGGAACTCGCCGAGCAGTCTTTTGGCACCTCGCTCGAGCAGCTCGACGACCGTCGCATTTACAAGCTGCTGGTCAAACTCGTGCAGGAGCGCTCCGCCGCCCGCCCGCTCAACAACGGCAAGAAAAAGCTCTATTACATTTCCGCCGAATTTTTGATCGGTAAGCTGCTCATCAACAACATGATCGACCTCGGCATCTACGACGAGGTTAAGGACCAGCTCACCGCCGCAGGCCACGACCTCAACAAGATCGAGGAATTCGAGGTCGAGCCGTCACTCGGCAACGGCGGCCTGGGCCGCTTGGCCGCATGTTTCCTGGATTCCATCGCCACGCTGGGCTTGACCGGCGATGGCGTGGGCCTCAACTATCACTACGGTCTGTTCCGTCAGCGCTTTGTCGACAACCAGCAGAAGGCCGTCCCCGACGAGTGGCTCGGTGAGCAGGACATCCTAGTCAACGATGACCGCTCCTACACCGTCGAGTTCGGCGATTTTGCCGTTACCTCCAAGCTCGTCAACATCGATGTGCCCGGTTACGGCCAGCCCACCAAGAACCGCCTGCGCCTGTTCGACCTGGCGAGCGTCGACGACGGCCTGGTCCCCGGCAGCTCCATCGACTTCGACAAGACCGAGATTGCCAAGAACCTCACCTTGTTCCTCTACCCCGACGATTCCGACGAGCAGGGCCGCCTGCTTCGCATCTACCAGGAGTACTTCATGGTGAGCAACGCCGCCCAGCTCCTGATCGACGAGGCCGTCGAGCGCGGCAGCAACCTGCACGATCTGGCCGACTACGCCGTGGTCCAAATTAACGACACGCACCCCACCATGGTCATCCCCGAGCTCATTCGCTTGCTCACCACCGAGCATGGCATCGAGTTTGACGAGGCCGTGACCATCGTACGCTCCATGGTCGCCTACACTAACCACACGATTCTTGCCGAGGCGCTCGAGAAGTGGCCACTCGCCAGCCTGCAGAAGGTCTCCCCTGCCATCGCCGACATTATCGTCAAGCTCGATGAGATCGCGAAGGCCGAGCACGATGACCCGCGCGTCGCCATCATCGACGAATACGACACCGTCCATATGGCCCACATGGACATCCACTTTGGCTTCTCCATCAATGGCGTCGCCGCACTCCACACCAAGATTCTGGAGGACACCGAGCTTCACCCGTTCTACGAGATCTATCCCGAGAAGTTCTCCAACAAGACCAACGGCATCACCTTCCGCCGCTGGATCCATGGCGCCAACCCCGCGCTCGCCAGCCTGCTCGACGATGTGATCGGCACCGATTGGCGCAGCACCGGCGACCTGAGCAAGCTCGCCGAATTCGCTAACGACAAGGATGTTCTTGAGCGCCTGGCCGCCACCAAGGCCGAGGCCAAGACCATCATGCGCCAGTTCATGGCGCTCGAGCAGGGTGTGACCATTCCCTCCAACGCCATCATCGATGTTCAGGTCAAGCGTATCCACGAGTACAAGCGCCAGCAGATGCTCGCGCTCTACATCATCTGGAAGTATCTCGACATCAAGAACGGCAATAAACCCGAGCACCCCATCACCATCATCTTCGGCGGCAAGGCGGCACCTGCCTACACCATCGCCCAGGACATCATCCATCTGATTCTGACGCTGTCGCAGTGGATCGCCAACGACCCCGACGTGGCCCCCTACCTGCAGGTTGTCATGATCGAGAACTACAACGTCACCGCCGCCGAGCGCGTGATCCCCGCCGCTGACATCTCCGAGCAGATCAGCCTGGCCTCCAAGGAGGCGAGCGGCACCTCCAACATGAAGTTCATGCTCAACGGCGCCCTAACCCTGTGCACGCTCGACGGCGCCAACGTGGAGATTGCCGAGCTCGTGGGCGACGAGAACATCTATACCTTTGGTGCCTCGTCCAAACAGGTCGAGCAGCTCTATGCCGACGGCACCTATGACGCCGGTGTGCTCTACCGCAAGCCCGGCATTAAACTGCTGGTAGACTTCATCACCAACCCGGCCTTTATGGCGACCGGCAATGCCGAGCGCCTGCAGCGCCTGCACGACGACATTAAGGGCAAGGACTGGTTTATGGCCCTGCTCGACATTGAGGAGTACATCCAGACCAAGGAGCGCGTGCTGGCCGACTATGAGGACCAGGACGCCTGGATGCGCAAGGCGCTGATCAACATCGCCAACGCCGGTACCTTCTCGTCTGACCGCACGATCTCCCAGTACAACGACGAGATTTGGCACCTGAGCTAATTTCGTTTCCTTTACCCATCCTCTTGAAAGCGGAGTCGTGGCAACGCGGCTCCGCTTTTTGTGCCCGCACGCTACCCTGTGACCCGACTCGACCGAAGAATCTCGATCTGTAACAACTACTCGGTAAAAACGGTCCCAGCTGTTACAGATCGAGACATACCGGCCCCTCCCCTTGGGTTTATCTCAATCTGTAACATCTAGCAGCTGAAATTCACCTTTGGTGTTACAGATTTAGATGAAATGGTCAGCTCAGCGGAACTGTCTCGATCTGTAACACCTAGCGTCCGAAATCAGCCTCACCCGTTACAGATCGAGACAAACGACCGGTCAGACAGCCCCAACACAAAGAAAGGCTCCCCTCTCGCCCAGTGGACGGGAGGGGAGCCTTATATGTGACCGCGGCAAAAGGATGGCAAAGCCGCAGTCGCCCAAAAGGAGGGCCTGATTGGATCGGGCCTAGATAAGGTTCTTGCCAGACACCTTATCGAAGAGATGGGTCGCGTTCTTCTCAAACTTGAACCAGATGGGGTCGCCCGCCTTGAGCGCACCCTTGGCCTCGAGATCGACGACGGGGATGATCAGGACAAACTGGCCGTCGGGAGACATCACATGAACGTGCTCGGTCGAACCCATGAGCTCGGTGACCTCGATGGTGCCCTGAAGCGCACCCTCCTCGCCCTTTTCGGCAAGCAGAATCTGCTCGGGACGTACGCCGGCCGTGATCTCCTTCACGTCGCCGCCGTCCCAATTAAGGGCGAGCTGAGCGCAGGTCTCGGGGGCCAGCGCGACATTCATGTCGTCGGTCTTGACGGTAAAGCCGTCGCCCGAGCGCACCAGCTGGGCATCGAAGAAGTTCATCTGCGGCACGCCGATAAAGCCGGCAACGAAGATGTTCGCGGGATGGTTGAAGACCTCCTGCGGGGTGGCGATCTGCTGGACGACGCCGTCCTTCATGACCACAATGCGATCGCCGAGGGTCATGGCCTCGGTCTGGTCGTGGGTGACGTAGATGAACGTGCCCTTGATCTCGTGGCGCAGCTTGATGAGCTCGGCACGCATCTGGTTACGCAGCTTGGCGTCCAGGTTGGACAGCGGCTCGTCCATCAGGAAGACCTTAGGATCACGCACGATGGCGCGGCCGATAGCGACACGCTGACGCTGGCCGCCCGAAAGCGCCTTGGGCTTACGGTCGAGGTACTCGGTGATACCCAAGATCTCGGCAGCGGAGCGAACCTTACGGTCGATCTCGTCCTTGGGGACCTTCTTGAGCTCAAGCGTAAACGCCATGTTCTCGTACACCGTCATGTTGGGGTACAGAGCGTAGCTCTGGAACACCATGGCGATGTCGCGGTCCTTGGGAGCGACGTCGTTGACGCGCTTGCCGTCGATGAACACGTCACCCGAGGTGATGTCCTCCAGGCCAGCAACCATGCGCATCGTCGTGGACTTACCGCAGCCAGACGGGCCAACGAGGACGACGAACTCCTGGTCGTGAACGGTGAGGTTAAAGTCCTCCACCGCGAGCACGCCATCCTCGGTAACCTTGAGGTTGTGCTTCTTCTCCTCGGTCTTCTTCTTTTTGCCAAAGAAGCCCTTCTTTTTGGACTCGGTGTTGGGATACACCTTCTGAACATGTTTGAGAACGATCTCGGCCATGTCTTTACCTTTCGATATGCGGCACCATGTTGAGGGCGCCGCAGAAACTTGCAAAACAGTTACGGCATCAGCCCTTGACGGCACCTGCCACCACGCCGTCGATGATGTACTTCTGGCAGAGGATGTACATGACGACGATGGGGACAACGACCATCATGATGCAAGCCATCATGGGGCCGAGCTCGACGTGGCCGTAGCCGCCGCGGAAGTACTGGATCAAGATAGGAATGGTCTTGTACTTGGTGGAGTCGAGCGTAAGGTAGGGCAGCAGGTAGTCGTTCCAGACCCACATGGTCTCGAGAATGCCGACCGAAAGATAGGTGGGCTTCATGATGGGAAGGACGATCTTAAAGAACACCTGGACCGGGTTGCAGCCGTCGATCATGGCCGCCTCCTCGATCTCGAGTGGGATGTTCTTTACAAAGCCGGCGAACATAAAGACCGCCAGGCCCGCGCCAAAGCCGAGGTAGATAAAGCAGATGTTGAACGGCGTGTTGAAGCCGATGCGGTCCGCCAAATTGGACAGCGTGAACATGAGCATCTGGAAGGGCACGACCATCGAGAAGACGAACAGGTAATAGAAGAAGTTCGAGATCTTGCTGTTGACGCGCACTACGTACCAAGCACACATGGAGCAGCACACCAGAATCAGCACGACCGACGTGACCGTGATGATGAGCGAGTACATAAATGCCGAGGCAAAGCCCTGCTCGTTAAGGGCATGCATGTAGTTTGCGAGGCCGTTGAACGTCTCGGGCGTGAGCAGATCGAATGCCGTGGTGGTGCTGATTGCAGTTGCCTTTTTAAAGGAATTGAGCGCGATCATGAACACGGGGTAGATCCACGCGAGCGACAGGATCGTAAAGAAAATCGAGAGCGCGCGGTTGATAACCTTATCGCGTTTCATTACTGCTGCACCTCCTTGGACCTCGTGGCTTTAAGCTGGATCATGGAGATGGCCACGACCAGGATGCAGAAGATAACCGCCTTGGCCTGACCAATGCCCTGCCATGCGATACCGGCACGCGAATAGAACGTGTTGTAGATGTTCAGGGCGAGCATCTCGGTGGAGTGCGCGGGGGCGCCGCCGGTAAGGGCGAGGTTCTGGTCGAACAGCTTAAAGCCGTTGGTGATGGACAGGAACAGGCAGATGGTGATGGTCGGCATCAGGTTAGGGATCTTAACCTTCCAAAACGTCTGCCATGCCGTAGCGCCGTCGACCTTGGCGGCCTCGATGTAGTCGGACGGAATGGACTGCAGACCAGCGATGTAGATGATCATCATGTAGCCGACCTGCTGCCACAGGGTCAGGATGATAAGGCCCCAGAAGCCAGCAGCAGAGTTAAGGGCGATGAGCTGGGCGCCCACGTTGGAGAGCAGGCAGTTGATCAGAATCTGCCAAATGTAGCCCAGCACGATGCCGCCGATCAGGTTAGGCATAAAGAAGATCGTACGGAAGATGTTGGTGCCTTTGAGCGCCTTGCGGGTGAGCGCCTGCGCAATGGCCAGGGCGATCACGTTGATGAGCACCGTCGACAGGAAGGCAAACGCCACGGTAAAGAAGAACGACGTGGAGAACTGCGGATCGGACAGCGCGCGCACGTAGTTCTCGATACCGACAAAGTGCGCGTTACTAATGATAATAAACTGGCAGAACGAGAGATAGAAGCCCTGAATAAAGGGAATCACGAACCCGATCATAAACGCCAGGCACGTGGGCAACATAAAGAGCGGCCACCAGCGCTTGAGTGCTTTGCCCATAAAAGGGTCCTTTCAATATGTAGGGGGGCGGGCAAACCTACGTCTGCCCGCCCCCCTGTCGCTAATCAGATAGCTCGGGCAGCAACTGCTTACTCGGAAGCAGCCTTCTCGGTCTTCCAGCCATCGACGAAGGCGTTCTTGACGCCGTCCCACTTGCTGTTATCGGCAGCGTAGGCAATCAGAGCCTGCTTGAGGTTCTTCTTCCACTCCTCGGAGGGAATGTAGACGAAGTCCCAAGCGACGGTCTTCTTGCCGTCCTTGGCCATGGCAACGGCCTGCTGCGAGAAGACGTTGGTGGTCTCCTTGGCGCTCTTGAACGGAGCGGTCAGACCCATCTTGTCGGCGATGATGCTGGTCGGGGTGTCAGCGGTGACGCACCAATACATGAAGTCCTCGGTGGCCTTCTGGGCATCCTCGGAAGCCTGGGAACTGACGCACCAGTAGTTCTCGCCGCCGGAGCACAGGCCCTGGTTCTCCTCGCCGTCAACACCGATGTAGATGGGCATCATGCCAATCTGATCGTCGGTCATGCCGGCCTTGACGAGGTCAGAGTAGGCCCAAGAGCCGTTCTGGTAGAAGACGGCCTTGCCGGTTGCGAACTCGTTGGTGGCGTCGTCGCCGGTCTTGGAAGCAAGCTGCGAAGGATCGCAGGTGGAGTCGGTGATGTACAGGTCGAAGATCTGCTTGTAGTTGTCGAGGAACTCACCCTTGATCTCGTCGTCCTCCTGGTTGTGCTCCTTCTCAAACTCGTAGTAGAGCGGCATGTTGGCAAGGTGGGTGGTGTAGCGCCAGCTGGAGGAGTCGTCCATGCCGGCGGAAGTGAAGGCACCCTCAACACCAAGCTCGTCCTTGCGGGCCTGGATGTCGTCGGCACAAGCCTTCAGCTTGTCGAAGGAGTTGATGTCCTCGGCCTTGTAGCCAGCCTTCTCGAGCAGCTGCTTGTTGTAAATAATGCCGAAGCTCTCCTGAACCCAGTCGATGCACACATCCTTGCCGTCGGACTGCAGAGCCAGGGAGTCGTCAATGAGCTCACCGCGGAGCTTGGTATCGGACAGGTCGGCGCAGTAATCCTTCCAGTTCTTAAGACCGGTGGGGCCGTTGACCTGGAACAGGGTCGGAGCGGAGCTCTTGGACATCTCGGCCTTGAGCTTCTCCTCGTAGGTGTTGGAGGCGGCGGTCACGATCTTGACCTCGACGCCCTTCTCCTTCTTATAGGCCTTGGCGATCTCCTTCCACTCCTTGTCGACCTCGGGCTTGAATTGGAGGAAGTAGACCTCGGCAGCGTCACCAGAAGCAGAGGAGCCGGAGCCGGCGGAGCCACCGCAGCCCACGAGACCCAGACCAAGAACCGCAGCCGCGGAACCAGCAAAGCCCAGGAACTGCCTTCTGCTCATTTCGTTCTTCATTACAATCCACCCTTTCACACCGTGGCGGCACCCTTTGCCGCCGCCTTCGGAGATTGGCTCGGGGACTTTGCCCCTTTTGCTGATTTGTACGATACGCTATTTGGCTACTTGTTTGAACAAGTATTACTAGAGCGGTAGAAAAACTTCGGTGAACGGTAATTTCAACTTGATACTTGACAAGTTTTGTATAAACAATTATTTGTTATCGAATGCAGAAAAAACGCCCGGTCAAGCCGATGCATCGTCGGTTTGACCGGGCGTTTTCGCTTTGAGGGCATGAGTCTCGTCAGGCTGCGAGCTAGCCGGCTATCGCTTGGAGTTGACGCGGTAGTGGAAAATCTCGGGATGCGTGCGGGCATGCGTGACCTCGAACAAGATGCCATCCGAGGTGTACGACTGGCTCTCCATGACGGCAACGCAGTTGTATTTGCCGAGGTCAAGATAGCTGCAGTCCTCATCGTTGGCGAGCTCGACGCTCACTGTACGGCGACTCGCCATCACCTTGACGCCGCGTTTGTGCTCCAGATAGTCGTAAATTGACTTTGCGGCGATCTCGGGCGTCAGGCCCTTGGCGATTGACTCCAAAAAGTAACCATGGTCTACTTGGCGCGCATTGCCGTTAAGGCTTCGGACACGCACCACGCGAATAAGCTCCTCGCCCACCCTAAAGCCCAGGCGACGAGAGAGTTGCTCGGTGCAAATCAAATGTTCAAAAGACTTAACGTCCGTCGATGCAACGGCATTGTTGCGCTTTGCAAATTCGCCAAACGACTCGACTTCCTCGAGTGCGCCCAGCATGTCGGTTTCGCCCTTGAGCCAAATAACGCGCACGCCCTTGCCGTGTATAGGCTGCACAAACATCTGGTCGGCCAGCATGCTCAAGGCGCGTCGAACGGTATTGCGCGTGCAGCCAAACTCCGCGGTCAGCTCGGCTTCGGTTGGCAGCATCTCCTGAAACGCATAGGTCCCGTTAATGATGCGCGAACGGATCTCGCGGTAGATTCCTTCGTAAATCGCTTTTGGCATGACTTCACCTCTAATGAATATGTATGGCTAGGCACGATAGCATTTCTTAAAGTTGTTTAAACCGATTATCGGCAAAGTGACAGGATTTAACCGTTGACGGTTTCTGTCACGCTCAAACCGGTTTCGCTCAAAACTGCCGGTATGACAATCGTCTGGTCCTCTACAATGAATCCATTGTTTAAACGTTTCACCACGCGCAACGCGCCTCGATATTCGGGAGGCAGAACATGCTGCAAAAAATCCAACGCTTTGGCGGGGCAATGTTCGCGCCCGCCATGTTGTTTTCCATATCGGGCCTCATGGTCGGCGTCTCCGCCCTCGCAACGTCTGCGGATATCGTCGGCGACCTCGCCGTATACGGAACCCCTTGGTACGTTTTTTGGACTATCATTCAGCGCGGCTCGTGGACGGTCTTTAAACGACTTCCGCTCCTTTTTGCCGTAGCGCTGCCCATCGGCCTTGCCCAAAAGCAACCGGCACGTTGTTGCCTCGAGGCGCTCGTGGCCTATTTTGCCTATTGCTTCTTTTTGAGCGAGATCATCAAGCTGAGCGGAGACAACCTTGGACTTAAGTACCCGTCGTCTTTGACCTCCGCTAGCGGCATCACCATCATCGACGGCATCAAGACGCTCGACACCGGCATTATCGGCCCGCTGGCGGTGTCGGCAACCGTCGTCGCCATCCATGACCGCTTCTACGATGTCAAGGTTCCCGATTGGCTCGGCACCTTCTCGGGCTCCTCGCTGGTCTACCTCATCAGCTTTTTTGCCGTGTTTGCCCTTGCCGCTATCTCGGCCGCCATCGTGCCCTCCGTATACGCTGTGACCGAAACACTGCGCCACGCACTTGCGGGCGTCGGCCCCTTTGGCGTGGGCATCTTTGTGCTTTTGGAGCGAGCGCTCGAGCCCATGGGGCTGCACCACCTGCTCTACATGCCGATCTACTACGACAACCTGGTCATTAACGACGGCATCTACGCCACGTGGAGCAGCTTGCTCCCCATCCTCTCCCATAGCACGCGCCCCCTTAATGAACTTGCGCCGTGGGCCGGTTTTACCGCCACCGGCTGGGTCAAGCTCTTTGGCCTTCCCGCCATCGCAGCCGCGTTCTACTCCACCGCAAAACCAGAGCGCCGCGCCGGCCTCAGGGTCATCCTTGTTCCCGCCATCATCGCCTCGGTGGTTTGCGGCGTTACCGAGCCACTCGAATTTCTCTTTATGTTCACCCACCCCGGGCTCTTTTTTCTCTACGCCGTCTTATCGTCTTGCCTTGCCACAACCATGAATCTCTTTGGCATCGTCGGCATCTTCTCGGGCGGCCTCATGGAGATGGCAGCCTTCAACTTTATTCCGCTCATGCGCATGCATGCCGGTGCCTATCTTTTGGCGCTCGGTATCGGCCTTGCCTTTAGCCTCATCTTTTTTGTTAGTTTTCGAGCACTCATCTTGATCTATGACCTTAAGACGCCGGGCCGCGAGGATCATGTCGCCAATCGCGCGGCAATCGATCATTTAACGGGAAGCGGCTTTGCCAAAGAGCAATCTCCCAATGACGAGGTCAATAGTCAATCCGATCAAGATCACGTCCTCGCTGAGCGGGTAATTCAGCTTTTAGGTGGCGTTGGCAATATTGCGGGCGCAACCAACTGCGCCACGCGCCTGCGCATCGAGGTCGCAGACCCTTCCATCGTTGCAGATAACGCGTCGTTTGTCGCGGCGGGCGCCAAAGGCCTCATCATTACGGGCAAGACCGCCCAGGTGGTCATCGGCATCTCCGTTCCCCGCGTTAAAGAGCATTTTGACCAGATCATGGGCCTCGAGCCGGGATTTGTGCCCACCGCCTCGGCCTCCCCTGTCGCCAGCCCAACCCACAAGCACGGCGATATCTGCTTCTTCGACATTGACGGCACGCTCGCGTGGCAAGACCCTCGAGTGGCACAAGAGCTTCCCGAGAGCGAGCGAGACCTGTCCCCCTATCCCAACGAGGCGGTCTCGCAGGCCATCCGCGATTTCGTTGCAAATGGCAACATGGCCTTTATCTGCACAGGACGCACACTGAGCTGCATCCATCCAAAGCTGCTCGAGCTGCCCTGGGCCGGCATCGTCTGCCTCGCGGGTGGCTATGTCGAACTTGAGGGACACGTGATTCGCGATTTAGCGATGACGCCCGGCATGCTGCAGCGCCTTGCCCCCTATCTTGAGCAGTCGGGCGAGGTCATCCGCTTTGAGGGCCTCAACGGCGTCGTGCGCATGAGTGCCGATGCCCCCGATGCCCCCGGATACGCGCGCACCCTGGGCGACGCAGTCACGCAGCTGCAACATTACAGTGCCTACAAGATCTTGATGTCTACATCGCTCGCCAGCCGCATCGCTCAAGATAAGGCACTTGAGCCGCTGCTGTGCTTTAACGAGCTCGAACTCGAGGTAACCGAAATCTCGCCCCGCGAATGCACGAAGCGCGGGGGCATCCAGTCTGTACTCGGCGCCCTCGATCCCCACCACGGAACCGTATACGGCATCGGCGACGCCAGCAATGACGTCTCGCTGATGAACGCCGTCGATGTCGGTATCGCCATGGGCAATGCGCCGGACTATCTCAAAAAGCGCGCCGACTACATCACCGACTCGGTCGACAAAGATGGCGTCGTCAAGGCGCTCGAGCACTATAGGCTTATATAAGCAGCCGGCACGCGCACGCGTCCCGTTTCCCCAAATCGCCAAAACAGACGCGCCAGCAACTCCAATGTGGCAATATGGTATCTGCACACCGCAACGATGCAACCTAAGAAAGAATGCGAGAACCCGTGTCCAGTCCGTTTACCAGCTTTTTAGCCCAGCACTTTGGCCAGATCAACGACTATCTGGCCACGTTCTTTGACGGACAGGCGACCTCTGCCGATATCGAGCGCTACCTGTATACCCCGCTCTCGACATTTACGGCCAATGCCGGCAAGCGCCACCGCCCGCTCATCTGCATGCTCGCCGCCACCGCGGTAGGTGGCAGCTTTGAGAGCGCCCGCAGCGCGGCGGCGGCTATCGAGCACTTTCAGTCGGGAGCGCTTATCCATGACGACATCGCCGACAACGGCCAGCTGCGTCGCGGCAAGCCTTGCATGCACCTTACCGAGGGCACGGGCCTTGCCATCAACTGCGGCGATCTGGCGCTCACCATGGTCACCAAGACGGTTCTCGACGACCCCACGCTGGAGTCCGGCGTGAAGCTGCGCGTGCTCCACGAGCTTACCGAGATGATCGTTCGCACCATCGAGGGCCAGGCGCTCGACCTAGGTTGGGTCCGTGACGGGCGCTTTGATGTCTCAGTTGATGACTACCTGGACATGGCGACGCACAAGACCGCGTACTACAGCGGAGCTACGCCACTTGCCGCCGGAGCCATTATCGGCGGCGGCAGCGAGGAGCAGATTGAGGCGCTGCGCGCCTTTGGCCTGCACACAGGCCTTGCCTTCCAGATCCAAGATGATCTGCTCAACTTGATCGGCACCAAGGAGGCCGCCAACAAGGACTTCCGCACCGATATCACCGAGGGTAAGCGCACGCTTGTCGCCGTACACGCCCTCTCTGATGAATGCCACCACGACGAGATCGAGGCGATTCTTTCCTCGGGCACCGATGATCCCGCGCAGCTCGCACGCGCCGTGGAGATCTTCCAGGAGACCGGCTCCATCGATTACGCCCACACTTACGCGCTCGACCTGACCGCCAAGGCCAAAGCGGCCATCGAGAACGTTGAGCTTGATCAGCACGCACGCGAGTTGTTCCTCTCCATGGCAGATTTCTTTGTGGAGCGACTCAACTAGCGGGGGTTGCAAAACCTGTCGGCAGCGCATTTGGGTACAAGTTGCTACACTGTTGAATGTATGTTTATGCATCTCTTTGCGTCGTCTATCCGACAGGCGCTCAAATAGTACGAATGATACGCCGAAAGGGGTTCGTTCATGGAACCTATTACAACGGGCATGCAGGGAGCAGCCGTCGAGGACGTGCAGTCCCGCCTTCTGCAGCTCGGCTATACAATCGATGACGCCGAGGTCTCCGACAAGCGCTTTGGCACCACCACCGAGCAGGCTGTTGGCACCTTTAGGCTCGATAGCGGCCTTGCCGCTGGCTGTGCCGTCGATATCCCCTGTTGGAGCGCCCTGGTAGACGCCTCGTATAAGCTGGGCGACCGCACGCTCTATCTGCGCATGCCCAATTTCCATGGCGCCGACGTTCAGGCCCTGCAGCGCGCGCTCAACGTTTTGGGCTTTGCCTGCGGTGAGGACGACGGCTATTTTGGCCCGCACACCGAGGCCGCTCTGCAGCAGTTCCAGGAAAATGTTGGCCTGTTTGCCGATGGCATGGCGTTCCAGGATACCTACGCCTATATCAACCGCCTGCATCACGTGTGGGAGGGTAAGCCCTCGGTTACCGAGGCCGAGTCGCGCATCGGTTTTGCCCGTGCCGCCAACGTGCTCGAGCGTTTCCAGATTGCCGTCATCGGTGAGGACCCCATCGCACGCAGCGTTGCATCGCGCATGTGGAACATCGCCACGGCGACGACCGACAGCAGCGGCATGATGCTTTGCGATTCCGAGGTTCCGACCGACGTGGATCTGGTGCTCGAGATTGCAAGCGATGAGCTGCCCGCAGATGCTGCGCCGCGCGCCACGATCGCCCTTGCCGAGTGTCACAACCTTGCACAGCGCATCCGCACCGCCAATGTCGCCGCGCAGCAAAAGCCCGCGCGCATCCGCATTGAGCTCACGGGCATGACGCGCTACAACGGAACCTTCACCGCAAGTGATGCGCAGACACTCGCCGTACGCCTGCTCGATGGCGTTTGCGATGCCCTCGCAGATTAGGTAAACTAAACGGGTTGCTTTTGGGCAACACCACACATTGGGACGTAGTTCAACGGTAGAACTCCGGTTTTTGGTGCCGGCTGTTGGGGGTTCGAATCCCTCCGTCCCAGCCAAAGAAACCAGCCTCTCGAACGCATAGCCGATCGGGAGGCTTTTCTTGTGAGCAAGCGGAGGGATTCGAACCCGCCAGGGTGCGGAGCTGAGGAAGCGCGAAGGCACCCCAAGCCCATTAGGACCAAGAGCGCCTTACATCTAGAAAATATCAGCCCAGTTCCGAAAAGCGAGCCGCCTTCTACAAAGTGCCGTGTGGCCCCGACGGGCCGGGCATTAAGTTTGTCGCGAGTTCCGCACGCAAAGAAGGCCACTTAATGTGGCCTTCGTCTTACGCAGGACTGTAGAGCAGCAAACTTAATGCCCGGCCCGTCGGGGCCGCACGTCCCTAATTGTTCAGCATGCGGTCGAAGCTTCCCGAGTCGCCATCCCGATAGTCGGCGGTCATCAGAATCTCCTGCGGAATGCGTCCGCCCTCGCGCAGCACGTTGCGGAACTGCACGCGCGTGACCATGGGCAGATCTTTGATCGTCGCCGCCAGGTTCTGCGGTACACCCTGGTTGGCAGCCGCGGGCTCGCACTCACCGCCGGCCTTCACGCGGCGCTTGTGCTCGGCGAGCATGGCGCGATACATACCGGCATGCAGGCGAATCTCAACCACATTGGCGTTACGGGTCTGCTCGACAATGCGCGCACCCTCTCGGTCAATGTCGCCCACGTAGTAGACATAGTTAAAGCGATAGCCGATCTCGGCCAGATAATCATCCAGTGCGTGTGAAACGCTCGCCTTGCAGCCGCCGCCAAAGATCACGCCACCCACCTTGGTGCCAAAAAGCTTGGCGTGCTTGCGGCCGCGCAGGAGCTTGACGATCTCGTCATAGGTGTCCAGGTTCTCAACCATAATGAACGGCTTGTCGGCGCCCAGCGTAAAGAAGCCCGTAAAGTGCACAGGACGGTTGGGAGCAACCTTGATTGCCTGCATGCTGATGCCCTTTTCGGTCATACGCCGAATCAGGCGCTCGCCGTGTTTGCCGTCAAAGGCCTTCTCATCGTTAAAAATCTGGTAGGCTCGCTGGCGACGCGAAGCGACCGGCGTGTCGGCGCCGCGATTCTGCTCTATCCAAGCCTGAATGATCGCAATCTCCTCGGCAATCTTGCGGTTGGACATCTCGTTGTGCTGAGTGCGCTGCGGAGCCTTATTGCCGTCCTTGCCCTCGACCTTAACGATTTGAGTCTGCTGCTCCTTAATCTTGGAGAGCGCCGTAGGCGTGGGAACGACCTTGAGCAGCTGCCTGCCCAGGACACGGGCCAGAGCAAACGCCGAAACCTCGCCATGAGCGGGCGGCTCAGGCTGCTGGGCGGCCGCATCGTTTGCAGTCGGTTTGGGCTGCGCCTGGGATTTGCGCTTGGAATCCGCCTGAGCTTTGCGCTCTTGCTTTGGCGCGGACGGACCCTTTTGCGAGCGCTCGGGCTTGTCCCCCTTCGCCGGCTGGCGCTTGGGCTGCTCCACCAGGGCCTCAGACTTCGCATCCTTGCTTTGCATCGCTGCCTTCTCAGCCGCGGCCTCGGCATTTGAGCCACGACCGCCGCGGTGACGACGACGGCGGGGCTTGCTTGAGGCGCTCTCCCCTGTCTGCTTATCAGCGGACTGTTGAGCTTTGACCTCGGTGTCAGCCGCAGACTGCGACTCGGAAGGTTGCTGCTCGCAAGTCACCGGCTCAACGGTTTTCTCAGTTTGTTCGGCCTTATCGGCCTGAGCGGTCGAAGCCGGCTCGCCCTTCTCCTGACGCTTTATGGGATACGCGCGCCCCGCAAAACCGCGGCCGGGACGACACGAACCCGAAACCCTCTTGGCAGACTCCTCAGCATCGCCTGCAACCTCGGAAGGCTCTTCAGCCTCATGCGCGACATCCTGCTGCACAGCCTTAAAGTGAGCACCGCGACGACGCTTGGGCTCTTGGGCCTCCACGGGCTTTTGCTCCTTCGCAGGCTTCTGCGACTCAGCGGCAACCTCGGTCACAACAGTCTCGGTATCGAGTTCATCCTTTTGAGCCACGGCACGACGGAAGCGCTCCTGCTGGGCACGGCGCTGAGCATCGCGCTTGCCGCCCCCACCAAAACCGCCGCGGCCGGCCTTGGCCGTAAAGGCGCGAACGACGTTCTCATCGAGCAGCTCGTCGGTATCGACATGCTCGCGCGGGGCCGTTTCCACCGAAGCGGGCACCTCGACAACGTCCTCGAAGGCCTCTTCGACAGCCTCGGCAAGCTGCTCCTGAGCATCACTTATCTCGGCATGAATGGTATAGAACGCCGGACGTCCGTTAATGCCGCTGCCCTCGATCTTGGTAACGATCTTTGCCGCGATGAGTTCGTCGCGCATCGCCTTGGTGTCGCATTCCTTATCGACGGAGCGGAAAATCTGCGCCAGCGCGCTCGACTTGATCTTGAGTGCCTTGCGGCAGAGCAGGTCGTAGGCAACTAGCTTGGCACGCTCGGCAGAAAGCGACGTCTGGCTGCTCAGACGCTCAGCCAGGGCATCGACATTATTTTGGTTATCGGAATATACCGTCTTGGCCACGGGGCCCCTTTCATATGTACACATATACGTTTATATGGTACAACGCGCGCCCTTATCCACGCAAAACATCTGCGAGAACACTCGGGCATCGCCCGCTTTTGCATGAAAAAAGACCGAGCCCGCGCAGCCGTGGACCCGGTCTTATCGAGTTGTATAGATGTGACGTTCAACTCGTCAGGTCGATTACGCCTTGGCAGCCTCGGCGTCGGCGGGAGCCTCGGCGGCAGCGGCGCGGCCATACTCGACTTTGCCCATCTCGGACCACTCGGGCTCCTCGTCGGGCATGGAACCGGCCTCCTTGCCGAAGAACTCCTTGAGGCAGTTGACGGCAACGATGAGGCCCAGGACCATCAGCAGGACGGCGAAGACGAGCTGCAGGCCCTTGGTAGCGGCGACGGAAACGGCAGCCGTGGTGGCGGTAGCCGGGATGGTGCCGAAGAAACCGTAGGCCTGGACGGCGGTCATGCAGCCCATGGCGCTCTGGACCAGCGAAGTGAAGGTGCAGCAGAGCAGGAAGGCGACGGGCACGTAGAGCATCCAACCCTTGCGGCCGGTGCACTTGCAGAACACGGCGAGGGTGATCATGGTCATACCGCCGAGCAGCTGGTTAGAAGCACCGAAGAGCGGCCAGATGTTGGCATAGCCACCAAAGGCGAGGGCGAGGCCAGGAAGCAGGGTAACGACCGTGGCGAACCAGGGGTTGCCGAGGACCTTCATGTAGCCGGCCTTAGACTCGATGGCCAGGGCGTCGTTGGTCTGGGCAAAGAACTCGGAGAACGAGGTGCGAGCGATGCGGGCGACGGCATCGAGCGAGGTCAGGGCCAGAGCGGAAACGTTCATGGTCATAAAGACGGTTGCGAGCGTGCCGTCAACACCGAAGGCCTGCATACCGCGGGAGATGCCGGCGGCGAAGATCTGGAACGGGGTGGAAGCGACGCCGGCGTTGAGGGCGCCGGTACCGGCGGTGTTCATGTCGGAGAACATGATGCCGGCGACGATGATGGCAAGGATGCCGACGAAGGACTCGACAATCATGGCGCCATAACCGACCTTGACGGCGTCCTGCTCCTTCTCGACCTGCTTAGAAGAGGTGCCGGAAGAAACGAGGCTATGGAAACCGGAGAGAGCACCGCAGGCAACGGAGACAAACAGGACCGGGAACATCATGCCCGAGGCGTTGCTAAAGCCGGTGAAGACCGGAGCGGTGATGGTGGCCTGGCCGTTAGCGCCCAGGACGACGATACCGAGGACAGCGCAAACGATCATGACGATCATCATGATGGAAGTGAGGTAGTCGCGAGGGGTCTTGAGCATCTGGATGGGCATGGCGCCAGCAAAGACCAGGTAGACCATGACGACGGCGAACCACTGGAACTTGTCCAGGTAGACCGGGAACTGCATGCCGACGGCAAACATAAGGACCATGAGCACCACGCCGGTGACGAACTCGGCAGCGCCGGTGAGGTTGAACTTCTTCTGGGCCCAACCAAAGGCCATGGCGACGAAGGTGAACAGGATGGAGATGGTGCCAGCGCAGCCAGCGGCATAGGACTTGGTGAAGTCGATGGCACCGGTAGCAGCACCAGAAGCGTCAACGGCCGGGGTGAACATGAACGTCTTGCAGACCATGTCGGTGAAAGCGGCGATGACGATGATGCAGAACAGCCAGCAGAACAGCAGGAACAGGCGACGGCCGGTCTTGCCGATGTACTTCTCGATGAGCTGAGCCAGGGACTTGCCGTTGTTCTTCATCGAGGCGTACAGGGCGCCAAAGTCGTGGACGGCGCCAAAGAAGATGCCGCCGACGAGGACCCAGAGCACGACGGGAAGCCAGCCAAAGGCCATGGCGACGATCGTACCCGTAACAGGGCCGGCACCGCAGATCGAGCTGAACTGGTGCGAGAACGCGGTGAAGGCGGAGACGGGTGAGAAGCTGTTGCCGTCCTTCATGCGCTTGGCCGGCGTGAGGGCCTCTTTGTCAACGCCCCACTTGTTGGCCAGCCATCGGCCATAGCCCAGATGGCCGCAGGCGAGCACCGCCGCGGCCACAACCATGAGCAAAACTCCGTTCATTACATTTCCTCCTCTAAAAAGAACTTCCCAGACATAAAAAATGAGGGCCGTCGGTTGCGCTCGACGGCCCTCATCTTCATCAGCCGCCCGTTATCGTACGGGCTAGCTGTATGTGCTAACCCGCATCAGATAATTACTACGCTGATAATGTTTAGCTGATGCGTGAACATGTCTAAGAAATCCTCTTCAATCATGATGTGAACGATCCGTGCGTGTTCACATCCCCCAGTGGTTGAAAAGGAGTATGAAACTTTAGTTACCTAAAGTCAACGCAAATATGTAATGAATTTTCCACTTTTTTGAATTTCTCGGTATAAAACGCCACTGACCTCGGACTTTACCCAACAAAAGTTTTTGCATGAGAATTGCCCCTGAGAGCCGCGGGGGCTCCCATCCCAAATGTGCGGAGCATAGCTCCGCACACCAACTTTTTCTTTCAGCTAAAGAACGCCGGAAATTCGACGCTGGCTTGTTGACCTTGCTGGACGCTGTCGACGCCAAACCAGCTCAGAAGCTATATCGATACAGAAAGGTCCCCGACCGGAGGGGCCGGATATAAGGTTTATCGCGAGTTCCGCACGCAAAGAAGGCCACTTAATGTGGCCTTCGTCTTGCGCAGGACTGTAGAGCAGGAAACCTTATATCCGGCCCCTCCGGTCGGGGACCGCACCCATACGACTACAGCGTCATGTTTGGATCGGCGTCGACGTCGAACGGCGAGATTTCACCTCGGTCGAATTTACGGCGAGCGACCTCCGCGATCATGGCAGCGTTATCGGTGCAGGCAGACAAGGGCGGCACCGTCACGCGGATTCCCTGACGCCCGAGTTTCTTGATCATCATCTCGCGCAGATGCGGGTTGGCTGAGACGCCGCCGCCGATGCAATACTCCTTGCACCCGGTAGCATGCAGGGCGTTTTTGGCCTTCTTGTACTGCACGTCAAAGACCGCCGCCTCAAACGAAGCCGCTAGGTCGGGAAGGTGAATCGTGCGCCCGGCCTTGGTCTCCTGCTCGATGTAGAGCGTCACCGCCGTCTTGAGGCCCGAAAGCGAGAAGCGGTAGTCTCCCCTGCTGTTAAGCGCGCGGGGAAAATCGACCGCCTTAGGGTTGCCCGTCTCGGCAAGCTTGGAGATGATGGGGCCTCCGGGATAGCCAAGGCCCAGTGCCTTTGCCACCTTGTCGAAGGCTTCGCCCACGGCGTCGTCAAGCGTCTCGCCAAGCACCTCGTAGTCGCCCCATGCCCTTACGTGCACGAGCATGGTGTGCCCGCCCGAAACAAGCGTAAAGATAAACGGCGGCTTGAGGTCGGGCTGCGCCAACAGGTTGGCAAACAGGTGACCCTCCAGATGATTGACGCACACCAGCGGTTTGCCGGCAGCATACGCAAAGCCCTTGGCAAAGGCGACACCCACCACCAAGGCACCCACCAGACCCGGACCTTGCGTCACGCCCACGGCGGCAAGCTCACTTGGTGCAATGGCTCCGCCCGTAAGGCCCAGCGACGCTGCGGCGTCCTCGAGTGCCGCGTCCACGACGCTCACGATGACCTCAACGTGCTTGCGCGAGGCAATCTCGGGTACCACACCGCCAAAGCGGGCATGAAAATCAATCTGCGTCGACACCTGGTTGGCCAGCATATTGCCGTCCGCATCGATAATCGCCACCGCCGTCTCGTCGCAGGAGCTCTCGATGGCAAGCACCAGGCGGCGGCGCTCGATTTCGGCACGCTCCTCAGCGGTGCGTTCGGGCGCGGGCAGCGGCCATACACGCTGTTCGGCAGCCGTCGGCTCGGGCGAGGCATTGTCGAGAGGAAGCACCAGGGGCAGCGGCGCCGTCATGACGATGGCATCCTTGCCGGCACCGTAATAGCCACGGCGACGACCCGCCTCGGTAAAGCCCAGAGCGGCATAGAGTGCAATTGCGGCCTCGTTGCCGTCCTCAACCTCAAGCGAAGCCGTGGTGCAGCCGAGCATCTGCGCGTCATAGCTCACGTGCGACAGAAGCTTGCGGGCGATGCCCTCGCGGCGATGCGCCGGATCGACGGCAACGTCCATAATCTGCACGTCCCCGTCGACGACCATACCGCCGGCAAGACCCAGCAGACGGCCGTCGTCGTGCGCCACCCACCAGCTACGCGGCGCGGCAACGTCCTCGCCCAGCTCGGACAGGAACATGCCCGGCGTCCATGCCTCGTGTCCGGCGCCTTCAAAGCAGGCGGTCTCCAGTGCGCTCGCGCCCTCGGCATCTGCCGCGCCCATGGGGCGGAATTGCAGATGACGTCCGGCGAGCTCGTCGGCAACACCTGTCACCTCACTCTGCGCGCTCTCGGCAAGACCCAGGCGCTTGCGCTCGTTTTCCTCGGCATCCGAAAGGCGCGTATAGATCGGCAAGACGCGAGCCGGATCGCCGTCGCCTGCGGCGTGCGCCATCAGCAGGCCCTCGCCCGAGGGCCACCACAGGTCTCGCCCCACGCAGCGTGCTGCCTCGTCCTCGCCCAGCAGCTTGCCATAACGCACGAGACCGTCACCAGTCAGCTGAACCTGATCCCAGTCCGCGGTCTGGCGCCACTCATCAAGCGCCACGGCGGCCTTGACCACGCTCTCGCGCTCAAACAGACGCTCGGGACCCTCGTCCCCCAGCACATACAGCGCCGGGTACACCTCGCCGCGCATGGCGTCGGCAAGAACACCAAGTTTGCCGCGTACGCCGGCCTTCCATGCCGTCCAGGCGCAAGCGTCAAGTGTCGACACGCCGAGCAACGGCACGTTGGCACCGCGTGCCAGACCCTTTGCGGTGGAGATGCCGATACGCACACCCGTAAACGAACCCGGGCCGCGGCCGACCACATAACAGCCGACATCGCTGCGATCCAGGCCGGCCTGCTTCAGTAGGCCATCAACAGTATTCACGAGCTCCACGTTGGCATGGCGGCGACACAGATGGTCTCCACTTACCAGCTTTGCCTCGCCTGTCTGCACATCAATCCAGCTTGCCGCGCAGGCAAGCATGTCGGTCGATGTGTCGAGCGCCACCACCAGCGCGTTGTCGTTATGCAAGCTCATCTTGTACAGCCTTATCTATCAAATGGGAAAGCTCCGTCGCGCGCTCGCCGTGTGCCTCGAGCGTTATCGTTCGCACGTCGCTGTCGTCCTCATCGCGCTTAAGCGTCACCGAAAGATACTCATCTGTCAGTTCATCTTGAAACTGCTCGCCCCATTCCAGTAGGCAAACACCCTCATAGCCCAGCACGTCAAAAATGCCCGTATCCTCTAGCTCGTAGGCATGCTCCAGACGGTACAGATCAAAATGGAACAGCGGAATACGCCCTTGGTCATGAACGGCCATGAGTGCGAACGTAGGGCTCGTGACCATGTGCTCATCGCCCAGGGCACGCGAGACGCCCTTGGTAAAGTGGGTTTTTCCCACACCCAAGCCGCCGGTCAAAATCAGCACATCGCCATCTTCTAGACACGGTGCGACCAGCTCGCCAAAATGCTCCGTATCGGCAGTACGAGCCGTTCTATAGGTACCTACCCCCAGGCGCTCCAGGGACATATGCGCTCCTTATTATTCCGAGACGGTCTCCGGCGCGGGGTGCCGCTCCAGATAGTCGCCCAGCATCTTAAAGTCTTCCTCCAGCAACTCCTGCCACGCCGGATTGCGCAGCGCCGCCGCAGGATGAAACGTCGGCATCACCACAAAGTGCCCCATCTGATGGAACCTACCGCGCAGCTTGGTAATGCCGATCTCGGTCTTGAGCACAAAGTGCGTTGCGGGGTTGCCGAGCGTCACGATGATATCGGGCCAGATGCTTCGAATCTGTTCGCGCAAAAACGGTGAGCAAGCCAGCACTTCCTCGGGGCGCGGATTGCGGTTTCCCGGCGGACGGCACTTAAGCACATTGGCGATATAGACGTCCTCGCGCTTAAGACCTGCCAGGGACAAAATGCCGTTGAGGTCTTCACCCGCCGCCCCCACAAAGGGTTCGCCCTGCAAATCCTCGTTGCGACCCGGCGCCTCACCGATAAACATGACGCGAGCGCGGGGGTTTCCCACGCCAAACACGATATTGCGACGCGACTGATAGAGCTGACAGAGGCGACAATCACCTAGAACGGCCTCAATTTCCTCGAGTGCGACCTCACGTGGCGCCTGATGGGAATGGCCGGGGATGTGCATGACGCCCATGGCGACTCCTACACGTAGACCTTGTCGAGACGCATGCCAAAGCCGCAGGCGACCTCGTAGTTAATCGTTCCGCGCAGTCGGGCCATCTCGTCCATAGTAATCTCGGCATCGCCATCGCGGCCGACAATAATCATCTCGTCACCATACTCGGCCTCGGGAATCTCGTGTGCCGGGTTGGACTGAATGGCGACCATAAACTGATCCATGCAGATATTGCCAACCTGACGCACGCGCTCACCGCGATACAGCACGTCCATACGATTGGAAAGCGTACGCGATAGGCCGTCGGCATAACCGATCGGCAGCGTGCAGATCTGAACGCGCGTACGCGGTACGCGATAGGTAAAACCGTAGCCCACGCCCTCGCCCATCGCAGGGTGTGCCACGCGCGTCACGCGCGCATGGACGCTCATAACGGGATCGAGCTGCATCACGTGGCCACTCAGCTCGCACGGCTGCATGCCATACAAGCCAACGCCGGCGCGAATCATATCAAAATGCATCGAGGGGTCGAGCATCGAGGACGGCGTGTTGGCGCAGTGTACGATACCGCACTCAAAACCCGCATCCTTAATGGCCTGAACGGCCTCGGTAAAGCGCTGGCACTGCAGCTTGTAGTCCCAGCCCGAAGGTTCATCGGCCGTGGCGAAGTGCGTAAATACGCCATCGCACTGAATACCGCGATGGAAATCAATACCGCGGACAAAGTCGAGCACCTGCGTGTAATGTACGCCGATACGGTTCATGCCCGTCTCGATGGCGAGATGATACTTGCCCACCTTGCCCGCTGCGACGGCACATTCGCCATACGCCAGAGCAAAGTCGGACGTATAGACCGAGGGCATGATATCGAACTCGAGCAACGTCGGAATGGCCTCGATAGGCGGCTCGCTTAGGATGAGGATGGGTTTCGTGATCCCGCCCTGCCGGAGCTCAACGCCCTCGCTAACCGTCGCCACGGCAAACATGTCGGCACCGGCCGAATACATGATCTTGGCGCACTCAACAGCTCCATGGCCATAAGCGTCGGCTTTAACCACGCAGCATAGGCGCTGGCGCGGATTCAGCAAATTCTTATAGGCCCTCGTGTTGCGGCGGAGCGCCCCGCGGTCGATCTCGACCCAGGACCAACGCGTCAAATCGGCTTTATTCATAATTAGTCATCCGACCTTTCGTCTGTGATTCCCAGATCATCGAGCGCATCCTTTGCTGCCAACTCCATGGCGGGACCGATCAAGTCGATAAGATCGGTCGCGATAACGCTCTTCTCGCCAAACTCCGTCGCCGCGGCAAAACCGGCATAGCTATGAAGTGCGACGGCATACGAGTACAGCAGCTCCCAACGGTCCATCTCGTCGCGCATGGTGGCCAGTGTGCCGGCCAGAATGCCCGCAAGGACGTCACCCGAGCCAGCGGTCGCCAACGACGCCGGGCCCGAGAGCGGCAGCAGCACACGCTCAACACCGCAAATGGCTGTCGTCGGGCCCTTAGCGATAACAACGAGGTTATCGGAACCAGCGGCCCAGACAACCTTTTGCGCAGCAGCGATCGCGGTGCCAAGGTCATTGACCTCATCGCCGGCAACGAGACGCGAAAGCTCGCGATAATGCGGCGTCATGACGAGCGGCTGTTCGCGACGATACATCTCGGGATTGCTGTCGATGCCGTCGATTGCAATCTTAGCAAGACAGTTGAGAGCATCGGCATCCAAGATAAGCGGCACGTCGAGCTCGAGCAGACCCGAAACCACCTGCATAGCACCGGCAGACGTCGTCATGCCGGGACCACACAGCACGCAGCTATATTTCTTGGCAATCTCACATACCGTCATACGCGCAGCGGCACCAAAAGAACCGCGGGAATCAGATGGAATAGCAAAGACCGGAATCGAGGGGAGCGCCATGCGGATAAGGTTGGCACACGCATCCGGCGTGGCGACCGCCACATAGCCGGCGCCTGCGCGGGCTGCAGACTTGGCAGCCATAATGGCAGCACCAGGATACTGCGCCGATCCTGCAACAATGAGCACCGAGCCGCGCGAGTACTTATCGATATTCGTGGGCAGCGGAGCAAAGTAGTCCACAAGGTCGCCGGGTTCCACAATCTCGGCAGCATGGTCGACGTCGTCAATGACCTCATCAAGGCGGTCATACAGACCGCCACAGACCAGATCGCCTGCATATTCGGGACCGTCAGCGCTGTATAAGCCAATCTTGGGAGCAATCATCGTCACCGTGCGCTCGGCACGAATGCAGTCATCATCAACCACACCCGTCTCGGCATTCAGGCCCGAGGGAACATCGATGGAGACAACGCAATCGGCATTTTCATTGACCGTGGGAATCCAAATTGAAAACGGCGCACGAAGATCACCGTGAAAACCGGTACCAAAAATTGCATCGACTACAACATCAGCCTTATCGATCAGCACCTCCAGCTCATCACGAGAGGGGCCGACACACACGTGCACGTCGCGGCCAGCAGTACGACGCGCGACATGGCGAGCGAGAGCGGCAGGGATCTCATCCGGCTCAACCGGAGAGACGATATCAACATCAACGCCCTTATGCGTCAGAATGTCAGCGGCAACCCAGCCATCTCCGCCATTGTTGCCAAAACCAACCAATACAAGAACGCGATCGGGGTTGAGCTTTAAAATCTCATTGGCGGCAAATTCGCCCGCCAACTCCATGAGTTCGGCCTTCGAGGTGCCCTCACGTTCGATGATATCTTCGAGGCGAACGACTTCCTCGGTACTCAAAACCGGTTTCATCTATGCTCCTAGCATATCTTGCGGATCATCGTCCAGATGTTCCGACAAAGCAGATTGTTGCAGCTGTTCGAGCTCGTCTAAGACAGAACGAGCCTCTTTAAATGTCTGAGCAACGCGCTCCTTCGTGCTCACCTTTTCTTCCTTGGGTTTAGGTCGAGCATCCTCGGTGATCGCAATGGCATTAGCGACAGCCAAGTCACCCGTCAGAGTAATAGAAAGAGCGACCTCGACAATGCCCAATTCCTGGGCGATTTCGAGAGCACGACCCGAAAGCAGCGGTTTTGGCTTGCCGAGCTTATCGCGCGTTACGGAAACGTCTTTACGGCCAACGCCCTGGCTAAAACCCGTACCAAGCGCCTTAAGTACCGCCTCGCGAGAAGCAAAACGACTGGCATAATGCGCGGCAGGACGAGACGAGGCATCGCAATACGCGCGCTCTTCATCGGTAAACACGCGCCGGGCAAACGCGGGTGTCTTCTCAAGGATTGATTTCATTCGGGAAATCTCGACGATATCAACGCCGATTCCGGCTTCGGCCATAATCACCTCCATGCTGCACAGACTATGACATTGTAGCCCGTTCGCAGAAGATGCGACAAACGAGGGTCAAAAACACAGCGACAATGAAGTGATGGCCCTATAAACGCAAAAAAGGGGGAGGCCGCGAGGCCTCCCCCTTCTCAATCCGTTGCGACGGCTCGGTGCCGTCCACCGGTCAGCGGCGCCCTGGCCTCCCACGGGCTGACCCCGCAGTACTCTCGGCGCGATGGGGCTTAGCTTCCGGGTTCGGAACGGGACCGGGCGTGCCCCCCATGCTCTGGCCGCTGACCGGTG
>JAXKGN010000003.1:0-96233 GCA_036550355.1 Collinsella sp. | reverse complement strand
TCCATCCTCGCAGTATCCGGTTCTCAAGGTGCACGCCTGCGCCGGTTCCCGGTTCAACCGGGCCGCGCGGCAAGGAGATATATTGCCAGACCGGAGGGGCCCCGGGGGCGGGAATCTGGACGCACACATTTCCTACACAACTGTGCCCTCAACTGACGCTTGCCAGTTGATAGCTACCGCTCGCCGAGCACATCTTTATATAGAGTGGCCCCTTGGCTAGAGCCGATATGCGCCCCTGGCCAAAGCGCAGCCGGCATCTAGCAGTTCATCGCGCTCCTCCACCGAAAAGCCCTCGGCGTACACGCGCACCACCGGTTCGGTCCCGCTGGGACGGATCAGCAGCCAGGTGTCATCCTCAAATGCCAGACGTAAGCCGTCCATATGGCTTACGCTCTGCGGCGCCTTGCCGCATATCGACTTGGGATTCACGCCGGGAAGCAGCGTGCGCAACGTCTCGGCATCCTCGGCCTCAAGGCGCAAATCTCGACGTCCGTAACTCGTCTTGCCAAAGCTCGCCTCGAGCTGATCGATAAGCACGCCCAAGGGCGCGCCGGTCTTGGCCATGAGCTCGCACAAAATCAGGCAGGCAAGGATGCCGTCGCGCTCGGGCATGTGCGCGGCGATACCGATACCACCGGCCTCTTCACCGCCCACGAGAACGCCGCCCTTCTTCATCTCGGCGGCTATATATTTAAAACCGACGGGCTTGATGACCACGCGGCAGCCGAGCGCCTCGGCAATGCGACGCACAAGCGTGGAGCATGAAAGGTTGACGACGACGCGTCCCTTCAGATTGCGATACTGGACCAAATCGCCCAAAACGAGCGCCATGATCTGATGTGGATGTATATATCTGCCGCGCTCATCAACCGCGCCGATACGATCGGCGTCGCCATCAGTCACCAGACCGGCGCACGCCCCGTCTTCGACAACTGCGCGCTCACAAGCATCCACCCACGGCTCGACCGGGTCGGGGCAGATATCTCCCCTATCGGTCGTCTCGTCGGCGTGAATCTCATGGACTTCGACGCCAAGCTCTCGAAGCAAGTCGGCAAGATATCCCTGCGCAGCTCCGCCCATGGGGTCAATCACCACACGCATATGCGCGGCGCGAATGGCATCCGCGTCGACAAACGATGCCACCGCTCGCATATAGTCGGGAATGATATCTGCCGTGCGGTATTGCCCCTCAAGCCCCAGCGGCTCGGCGGCCATCGTCTCCTCGAGCTCTTCGATGACATCCTGGTTGGCCGTCGAGCCATCACCCATCCGCAGCTTGAGGCATAGATAGCCCTGCGGATGATGTGAGCCCGTCACCATAAGCGCGCCGCATGCCTCGCCGTCATACGCAGCCGCCCACGTAAGAGCGGGAGTCGGCACCGGTCGAGACACGAGCACGGCATCGAGCCCGTGGGCGGCAATCACGCCCGCCGCGAGCTCGGCGAACTCGCGCGCTTGCGGCCGAGTATCAAATCCTACATATACCGTTTTACCGGGATTCGTCTTTTGCCATAGCCTGCCGATAGCATCAGTGACACGAGCGACGTTGTTGATAGTAAAGTCTCCGTCGACGCGAGCTCGCCAACCGTCAGTTCCAAAGTGAATTATCGCGCACACGCGCAGACACCTCGCAGTGTTTGGATCATGGTACGCATGAGGTATACCCGCAACGGGCATCCGGCAAGCCGCCGGCACGCTCGTTCACCGTTTAGGCAAAAGCGTCGAGGTGCGCACCGCCAACAAAAAAACCGCCCCAGCGGGGGCGGTGATTCGATACTCCCATTTTCGGGTTCTATATATTGAGCGCATCTGCCATAGCGGCTGTCGTAACCGCCGTGGTTCCGCAGCAGCTGCCTACCATTGCGGCGCCCGCCCGCTTCCACTCGACGCATGCGCGAGCGAAGGCTTCGGGGTCCTCATGCCACACGGGACCATCCTGTGTCTGAACCGGATTTCCCGCGTTGGGACGCACCGTGACGGGAGTAGTCGCCGATGCAACCATCCTGGGCACCGCCGCGTTCGCGGCCGCAAGCGAACAGCAATTAACACCAACCGAGTTTGCGCCGTGTTTTTCGGCGTACAAAACGGCTGCCTCGATGTTGAGGCCATCGCCCAACAGGTCGCCTTTATCGTCAACGACAAAACTCACCAGGACAGGCATACCGTCGGCGGCATCTCGGGCGCCGGCAAGCATGGGCTGCAAATTACGGATAGACGTCACCGTCTCGATCAGCAGACCGTCAACACCAGCATTGAGCAAGGCGTGCGCTTGTTCGCGCGCAATGCCTCGGATTTCACGATACTCGGCAGAGTCCTCGGCAAACCACTCAATACAAATCGGGCCCATCGAGCCCAGCAGCAGCTGTGGGTGCGCCTGGCGAGCATCGTCGACGGCCCCGCGATTGACCTCCGCCACGGACGGCGCAATCTGGTCGTGCTTGAGGGCATAGCTTGATGCCTGAAAGGTGTTGGTAATGAGCACCTGCGCGCCGGCGGCGACATACAAGCGATGGATACGAGAAACGGTCTGCGGCTCTGCCAGATTCCAAAACGCCGGTGGAATGTCGGCGGCATCGTACTCACTCAACAGAACACTGCCCATGGGGCCCTGCGCCAACAAGGTCTCGCTCGACAAGCGGCGCGTAAGTTCCTCGGCACCAAAGCGGTTGTAATAACTCGTATCCATATATATCCCGCTATTCCTCGACGCTGATTCCCTGCTTTTCGAGATAGGCGAGCCAGCGGTTCATCGTGTCCTCGGATAGAGCATGCTCCATCATGCAGGCCTCGGAATCGGCTCGCTCAAATTCGACACCGAGCTCCTGAACCAAAAACGTGCGGACCAGACGATGGCGATACCAGATAGCCGAGCCGACCTCGCGCCCACGGTCAGTCAGGATAACTTTGCCGTAGTGAGACTGTTCGACAAGTTCAGATGCCTTGAGAGCCGAAACCGCCTTGTTGACCGATGCCTTCGAGACGCCAAGGCGCTGTGCGATATCGACCGACCGCACGCCACCGGTCTCCCCATCTTCGCTTTCGATGCGAACCATGCACTCCAAGTAGTCTTCGTTCGCCACCGTTAGGTGTAGCTCGCGCGAGCTATTTGTCGTATCCATGAACATCCGTCCCTTCTGCACTCAATGGCTGATTCTACCCCATCCAAGCGTCGCGGTATGCCGCGGCATACCGTGCTAGAGTTCTTGTTGCACACGACGACCAAGATTGGAGCGATCTTTATGGAAAACACCACCACGGACCCCGACGTCCTCGAGCGTTTTTTGCGCTATGTCCAGATCAACACGCAGTCCGAGGATGCCAACTGCGACCAGGTGCCGTCGAGCACCGTACAGTTCGACCTTGCCAACGTGCTTGCCGAAGAACTGCGCGAGCTGGGTGCAACCGATGCCCATGTAACCGAAAACGCCTATGTCTGCGCGCACATTCCCGCTAGCGCCGGTTCCGAGAATAAGCCCGCCCTGGGCCTGATCGCGCACCTCGATACCACCGAGGTCGCGCCGGGCGCCGGCGTAGCGCCGCACATCGTGCACTACGAGGGCGGCGATCTGGTTTGCGGCATCGTCGACGGCAAGCCCGTGTCCATGAGCACCGCCAAACTTCCTGCCCTCAACAACCTGGTGGGTGAGGACCTTGTCTGCACCGACGGAACCACGCTGCTGGGCGCCGACGACAAGGCGGGTGTCGCCGAAATCATGGCGCTTGTCGCACGCATCGCGCAGGATCCCTCCCTGCCCCATCCCGCGCTCGGCATTTGCTTCTGCCCGGACGAGGAAATCGGTCACGGTGCCGAGCTGTTGGATATCGAGGCCTTCGCCTGCAAGTACGCTTACACGGTCGACGGCGGTCCGGTTGGCGAGCTTGAGTGGGAGTGCTTCAACGCCGCCGAGGCAACCGTTCGCTTTGAGGGCCAGTCCATTCACCCCGGCGACGCCAAGGGGCGCATGGTCAACGCGGGCAACCTGTTCTGCGACTTCAACGCCCTGCTCCCCTACGAGCAGCGCCCGGAATACACCGAGGGCTACGAGGGCTTCTATCACCTTGAGGGCGTCTCGGCAACGGTCGACCATGCCACGGCGCGCTATATCGTCCGTGATCACGATGCCGCCAAGTTCCAGCAGAAACTCGAGCTGATGAATGCCGCCGCCGCACTGCTCAACCAGCGACTGGGCGAGGAGCGCGTAACGGTCGAGATTAAGCAGCAGTATCGAAATATGGCCGAGATCGTTCGTGACTATCCCGAGCTTATTGATGTTGCCAAGGAAGCCTACCTTGCCTGCGGCGTTGAGCCCCAAGTACTGCCGATTCGCGGCGGCACCGACGGCGCACAGCTGTCGTTCCGCGGCCTGCCCTGCCCCAACCTCTCGACAGGCGGCTACTGTTACCACGGCGTCAACGAGTTTGTCCCGGTCAGCTCACTCGTCAAGATGACCGACGTCCTGCAGGAGCTCGTCGCCCGTTTCGCATAAGACTGGCTGCATAAGCCCAAAAGACGAATCGCCCCGTCCTCAACAGAGAACGGGGCGATTTTTGGTGCAAGAAAAGTAGTCGGCATCGCAGGTTGAGCCAACGTCAGCGAGCGACGTCCAAGGCGAACAAGTTGGCATGAAAAAGGCAGGGCATTGACCTTCTGGTCATGCCCTGCCTTTTGAATGACAAATTGTCGCCTTGGGCGGCGCGCAGCGTCGAGCCGTTACGCGGGCTGGTAAGCCCGCGTAACTCTAATAGTTGGCTTCGTAGCCGTTGCCGTCACCGGTGGGCTCTTCGTAGTAATCGGAGCCGTCGCTCGAATCGTCGGAATCGTCCGAGCCACCCGACGAGGTCGCGGTGCCATATGCGTAGTCCTCGGACGTATTGTTGTTGAGGTCACCGATCGTGGAGCTGGAGCCGTCTGAAAGGCCCATGGTGTTGGGGCCCTTGGGATCCTCACCGGCGTCGACGCGGGCCATCATTTCCTTAAGCTCGTCTTCGTAGACAAAGACATAGCTCACGCCGTCGATCATAGTGCTGTCGTCAGCATACGAAGGCAGGTTGGCCGAGTAGATGCCCTCGACATCCATGCCGCGCATGGCATTAACCGTGGAGACGATATCCTGAACGCTCATATCGGTTACGAGCATATCGGACAGCGAATTAACCAGGCCAAAGATCTTCGTGGCATCGAAGTTATTGAGAATCTGGTTGGCAAGGGCGCCAAGCACCTGACGCTGATGGCGCATGCGCGTGTAATCGCCGTCGGCATAGGTGTAGCGGCAGCGGGCATAGGTAAGGGCAGTAGCGCCGTCCATATGCTGCTGACCAGCGGTAATCTTAATATCCAGGTGCTCGGGATCGTCGACGTCGTCGGTCGCGTTGATGTCGATACCGCCAACCGAATCAATAAGCGACTGCATGCCGTCAAAGCTGACCTCGGCATAGTGAGAAATCTGCACGCCGCACAGCTCGTTGACCGCCTGGACCATGGCCTCGGCGCCGCCAACGGTGTGGCAGGCGTTGATCTTCATGGTCTCGCCCTTGTACACGACCTTGGTGTCGCGCGGAACGGAAATGAGCGTCACCTGCTTTTGCGTGGGGTCGATGCGTGCCAGGATAATCGAGTCGGCACGATACGTATCCTCGCCCGGACGACCGTCGGTACCAAGAAGCAACACGTAGAACGGATCTTTTGCCTCATTGGTATCGACCAGAATCTGGCGCAGGTTGTTGGTAATGACATTGGAGTCGCCAAGCTTGCCCATGATAGTGGCAAACCACAGACCCGCAGCAGTCGTGGCGCTCAGCAGCACGCCGAGTACGGCGATGAGAGCTACGCGGCGAACCGTGCGGCCGCGACGGCGCTGACGGGCGCGCTCGGAATAGCGTGCGACATTGTCGCGGCTGTAGATCTTGGCCTGCGCACCAGTCGAGGGTCTTCGGGTGTTATCCGCTAGGGGTTTCTTGTTAAACATAGGCAACCTGCATTAGTAGATGACGGGATCGGGAACGGTGGCATGTTCGACATGCGCGCCAAGCGCCTGCAGCTTTTCGACAAACTGCTCGTAGCCACGTTTGATGTGATGGATGGCCGAGACCTCGGTAACGCCATCGGCGATAAGACCGGCAACCACAAGCGCCGCGCCGCCACGCAGGTCGGGTGAGGTGACCTGTGCGCCCGAGAAGCCCTTGACGCCGTGAATCATGGCGTGATGGCTCTCGATACGAATATCGGCACCCATACGCACGAGCTCGGAGGCGAACATGAAGCGGTTCTCGAAGATGTTCTCGGTAATTACGGAGCTTCCGTCGGCAAGGGCCGAAAGCACCATGATCTGCGCCTGCATATCAGTCGGGAAACCCGGGAACGGAAGCGTCTGGATATCGACCGGCCTGATGCGCTCGACGCGATTGACGTGGACGCCGTTCTCGATACGCTCGCACTCGATGCCCATAAGTTCCATCTTTTTGAGCACCATTCCCAGGTGGATGGGGCAGAAGCCCGTAACATCGACGCCGCGCTCATCGGCCATGAGGGCGCCGGCGACGATAAAGGTGCCGGCCTCGATGCGGTCACCCACCACGCAATGGGTAACGGGATGCAGCTCCTCCACGCCCTCGATGGTCACGACGGGCGTGCCTGCGCCGACGATCTTGGCACCCATCTCGTTGAGCATGTTGGCAAGGTCGACGATCTCGGGCTCGCGGGCAGCGTTGTCGATAACCGTGGTGCCCTGTGCGCGCACGGCAGCCATGATGAGGTTCTCGGTGGCGCCCACGCTCGCGAATTCGAGCGTGACGGTGGTGCCGTGCAGACCCTGGGGAGCACTGGCGTTGATGTAGCCGTGGGCGGTGTCGAACTCGACGCCCAGAGCCTCGAGACCCAAGATATGCATATCGATCTTGCGAGCACCCAGGTTGCAGCCGCCCGGCATGGCGATCTTGGCGCGATGGAAACGACCCAGCAGGGGACCCATCACAGCCGTGGAGGCGCGCATCTTGGCGACAAGCTCGTAGGGCGCCTCCCAAGAATCGACCTGGGAGGTATCGATCTCGAGCGTGTGCTCGTCGAGAACATCGATCGTAGCGCCCATGCCCTTGAGCACCTTGCCCATCACGTGGACATCGGAAATATCGGGCACGTTCCGCAGCGTCGTCTTGCCCGGCGCCAGAAGCGTTGCCGCCATAAGTTTGAGCGCGGAGTTCTTAGCACCCGAAACAGGCACGGAACCTCCGATGGCGTGGCCACCCTCAACGCGGATAATATCCAAGGTCTACCCTTTCAAAAAGCATGCCCGGGGTGGCTGGGCCATCCCGGGCATGATGTGTTCGCAAATGGTCGAACGCTAAAGCGTTTGACTATTGGGCAAGCTTGAGCTTACACCATGCGATTTCATTATAGAGGTAGGCGCGGCGTGCATCATCCTCCGACAAATTACCCAGCTTCTCTTCAAAACCTTGAATATCAGCTTTAACCTTGTCGGCGTCGACGGTCGCCAAATCGCAAGCGCGCTCGGCGAGGACGGTCACGACATCGTCCGCGACCTGGGCGTAGCCGCCGACCACGGCAAACGTGTGGTCGACAGTGCCCATGGCCTTATCGGAAACGCGAACGTAACCGCGGTCGATCGTGCAGATTTCGCTGGAGTGAGCAGGCAGAACGCCAAACTCGCCATCCGTAGACGGAATCGACACAAACGCAGCGTCACCCTCATAGGCGAGGCTCACGGGGCACACGATGCGGATACGCATAACCTACTTCTCCTCCATCTTGCGGGCGCGCTCACGCACATCCTCAATCGTGGAAGCATAGCGGAATGCCTGCTCGGGCAGGTCATCGGCCTTGCCGTCGACAATCTCGGCGAAGGAGCGGACGGTATCCTCGACACGAACGTAGACGCCGGGGTTGCCTGTGAACTTCTCGGCGACATGGAAGGACTGCGAGAGGAACTGCTGAATCTTACGGGCACGGTTGACCGTAAGGCGCTGCTCCTCGGACAGCTCGTCCATACCCAGAATGGCAATGATGTCCTGAAGGTCGGAGTACTCCTGCAGGAGCTCCTGGACCTTGACGGCGACACGGTAGTGCTCCTCGCCGACGATCGAGGGATCGAGAGCGTCCGAAGAAGACGCGAGCGGGTCGATAGCCGGGAACAGGCCGAGCGACGAGATACTACGCGAAAGAACCGTGGTGGCGTCGAGGTGCGTAAACGTCGTGGCAGGCGCCGGGTCGGTCAGGTCGTCTGCAGGGACGTAGACGGCCTGGACGGAGGTAATGGAACCCGTCTTGGTCGAGGTAATGCGCTCCTGGAGGTCGCCCATCTCGGTAGCCAGCGTAGGCTGGTAACCGACGGCGGACGGCATACGACCCAGCAGTGCGGAAACCTCGGAACCGGCCTGGGAGAAGCGGAAGATGTTGTCGATGAACAGCAGAACGTCCTGGCCACGATCGCGGAAATACTCAGCAGTGGTAAGGCCGGCCAGACCGATGCGCAGACGCGCTCCGGGCGGCTCGTTCATCTGACCATAGACCAAGCAGGTCTTGTCGATAACGCCAGACTCGCTCATCTCGAGATAAAGGTCGGTACCCTCACGGGTACGCTCGCCGACGCCGGTGAACACCGAAGTGCCGCCATGCTCCTGGGCGAGGTTGTTGATGAGCTCCTGAATCAGAACGGTCTTGCCGACGCCGGCGCCGCCGAACAGGCCTGTCTTGCCGCCACGGATGTAGGGCTCAAGCAGGTCGACGGCCTTGATGCCGGTCTCGAAGATCTCGGTCTTGGTGGTGAGCTCGTCAAAACGAGGTGCCGCATGGTGGATGGGATAGAACTCCTCCACCTCGGGCATAGGCTTGCCGTCGACGGGCTTGCCCATGACGTTCCAAATGCGGCCGAGTGTCTTGGGGCCAACGGGCATCTTCATGGGCTCACCGGTATCGGTGGCAATGAGACCACGCTGCAGACCGTCGGTCGAGGACATGGCGACCGTGCGGACGACGCCGCCCGGAAGCTGGCTCTCAACCTCGAGGATCGTGCTCAGGTGACCGATCGGGGTCTCGGCCTCGACCGTGAGCGCGTTGTAGATCGGGGGCACCGCACCGTCAAACTTGACGTCGACGACAGGGCCGATGATACGCACGATGCGACCATCACCGGCAGTCGTCTTCTTGGTGGCTTCCTCGACCGCAAGCTTTACGGTGTTATTAGCCATTACTGTTCCTCCAATGCTGAGGCTCCGCCGACGATCTCGTTAATCTCGGTCGTGATCGAAGCCTGGCGCACGCGACTATACGTGCGGGTAAGGGTCGAGATGATCGCGGTGGCGTTTTCCGTCGCGGAGTGCATGGCCTTGCGGCGTGCACCCTGCTCGGCAGCCGCCGAATCGATCAGGGCCTGGTAGATGACCGTCAGGATATACGACGGTACAAGCTTGCCGAGAACATGCTCGGGAGAGGGCACGAACTCGAACGTGGACGAGATGCGCTTAGGGGCGTCGGTCTCGTTCTTACGCGGACCGTGGGCCATAGCGATCATCTCGGGATCGAGCGGCAGCAAGTGCTCGACGCGAAGCTCCTGATCCACGCGGTTCTTGGCGTGGTGGTAGACAAGCTCGACGCGGTCAAGCTCGCCGGCACGATACGCATCGCAGATATGAGAGGAAATCATGCGAGCCTGATTAAAATCGGGCTCGGAGGAATTGCCCTCAAAGTGCATGACGACGTTTGCGCGGTCGCGGAAATACGTGGCCGGCTTACGTCCACACGCAATGATCTCGCACTCGATGCCATCGTTCGCCCAAGAAGCGGCGAGCTTTTCGGCCGTGCGCTCCACCGTCGTATTGAAACCGCCGGCAAGGCCGCGGTCCGAGGCAATAACGACAATCAGGCCATGCTTGACGCTCTCATGCTTCTGTAGCATGGGATCGGTGCCCGAGCAGGAGGCGTCGCCGGCGACCGTCAACATGACGTCGGTCAGCGCCTCCTTATAGGGCTCGGCCTGCTTGGAGCGATCGAGGGCACGACGGATCTTGGCCGTAGAGACCATCTCCATCGTGCGCGTGATCTGCTTGGTCGTGGTAACCGAGGAGATTCGCTTCTTAATGTCGCGAAGGTTGGCCATAGGGCTTAGTTCTCCTCTGATCCAGTCGTATCGGCATGATGCTTGGCCATGAACTGCTGCTTGAAGTCACCGATAACGCGCAGAAGCTCAGCCTTGGTGTCATCGTCGATCTTCTTGGCGCGAACCTTATCGAGCAGCGAGCCAAAGCCGTTGTCCAGGTACTCGATAAGCTCAGCGCGGAAAGGCAACACGTCGGCGATCTCCAGGTCGTCCAGGAAGCCCTCGTTGCCTGCAAACAGAACTGCAATCTGCTCGCCAACCTCAAACGGCTTGTAGCGCGGCTGCTTAAGGAGCTCAGTCATGCGAGCGCCGTGGGTAAGCTGCTTTTGCGTGGCCTCGTCGAGGTCGGAGCCGAACTGCGTAAAGCCGGCGAGCTCCTGGTACGAAGCGAGGTCAAGACGAAGATTGCCGGCAACCTGCTTCATGGCCTTGGTCTGTGCGTCGCCACCGACGCGGGACACGGAGATACCCACGTCGACTGCCGGGCGCTGGCCCTGGAAGAAGAGCTCGGACTGCAGGTAGATCTGACCATCGGTAATGGAAATGACGTTGGTCGGAATGTAGGCCGAGACGTCGCCGTCCTGGGTCTCGATGATCGGCAGAGCCGTCATGGAGCCGTAACCGTTCTTCTTGGACATCTTGACGGCACGCTCGAGCAGACGAGAGTGCAGGTAGAAGATGTCGCCAGGATAGGCCTCGCGTCCGGGCGGACGATGCAGCGTCAGCGACATCTGACGGTAGGCCACAGCCTGCTTGGACAGGTCGTCGTAGATGACGAGCACGTGGCCGCCGGGGTTGGTCTCGCTGGCGGGCTTGCCGTCCTCGCCGTTGTACATGAAGAACTCGCCGATAGCGGCACCGGCCATAGGCGCGATGTACTGCATAGGGGCGGAATCGGCAGCGGTGGCCGAAACGATAATGGTGTAGTCGAGCGCACCGTGCTGAGCGAGGGTCTCGCGGATGTTGGCAACCGTGGAGGCCTTCTGGCCGATGGCGACATAGATGCAGACCATGCCCTTGCCGCGCTGATTGAGGATAGCGTCGATGGCAATGGCGGTCTTACCGGTCTTACGATCGCCGATGATGAGCTCACGCTGACCACGGCCGATAGGCACCATGGAGTCGATGGCGAGCAGACCGGTCTGAACCGGCTCGCACACCGGGGTACGGTCGATGACGCCGGGGGCCTTGAACTCGATAGGACGACGGTGCGTGGCGACAATGTCACCCAAACCGTCGATGGGCTGGCCGAGCGGATTGACGACGCGGCCGAGCATGGCACGGCTCACGGGGATATCCATAATGCGGCCAGTGGTGCGGCACTCGTCGCCTTCCTTGATGGAGTCGACGGCACCAAACAGAACGGCGCCGACCTCGTCACGGTCAAGGTTCTGGGCAAGGCCGAAGACGGTCTCACCGGTATCGGAGCTCTTGAACTCCAGAAGCTCGCCTGCCATGGCGCTCTTGAGGCCAGTGACGCGCGCGATGCCGTCGCCTACCTCGTCGACCGTTGAAACCTCATGCGTATCGACCGTCGCGGAGAGGCTCGTGAGCTGCTCCTGCAGTTTCTTGGCGATATCCTGGGCATTGAGGGTTTCGGACATTAGGCTTCACCTCCGTACGAATTAGCAGAGTTTGCGAGGGTCTCCTGTGCGATGCGCAGCTGCGTCTTGACGGAAATGTCACGACGCTCGCCGCGGGCCTCGAGCACCAGGCCGCCCACGATAGACGGGTCGACCTGCTCGATAAGGAATACCTTGCGGCCGAAGTCCTGCTCGCATTTCTTAGTGATGGTTTGACGCAGCTCGTCGTCGAGCGGGATCGCCGTGGTGACGGTCACGCCCACTACATCCTCGTCTTCCTCGGCAACATACTTAAAGGCAGCTGCCACCTTGGGAAGAAGGTCGAGCTGGTCGCGCTTGGACATGGTGTCGAGCACGGCGATGATCTCGGGGCTGGCGGAAGCCAGGCGCTCGATCATCTCGAGGTCCTCGAACACATGGTTCTCGGCCTTGGCGGCTTCCAAAAGGGAGCGCGCGTAGGTCTCGAGCACCTTGTCCTGATAGCGGCTAGTCGGCATTCAGGCTACCTGCTTCCTGGATGTAGCGCTCGATGAGCTTCTTCTGCCCGGCCTCGTCCTCGAGTGCCTCGCCCACGATCTTGGTGGCGACGGCAACGGACAGGTCGGCGATGGAGCTCGCGGCACCGGCGTAGATGGACTTGCGCTCGTCCTCGACGGTCGTGTGGGCCTTGGCGATAATCTCCTCGGCCTCCTTGTGAGCAGCCTCGATGATACGGGCGCGCTCGGACTCGGCGTCCTTACGGGCCTCGAGAACAATGTCGGCAGCCTGACGACGGGCGTCGGTGACGATCGAGTCGGACTCAGCGCGCTTGGCGATAGCCTCCTGCTTGGTCTTCTCGGCCTCGTCGAGGCTCTCCTCGATCTTCTTGCCGCGCTCCTCCATGGTTTTCATGATGCCCGGCAGGGCGACCTTGGCCAGCACGATCCAGATAATCAGGAAGGCGATAAGCGCCGGGATGAACTCCGCCATCTTAGGGATGAGGATGTCCGCACCGGCAGCGCCGTCCTCGGCGAACGCGGAAACCGGCATGAGCAGCGCGGACGCGGACGCGGAGAGTGCGATCGCGCTCTTCTGGGATGAAAGATTCATACTTGACGCTCCGTGCTATTTAACGATCAGCGCGACAACGAAGCCGATCAGAGCCAGAGCCTCGCCGAAGGCGGAGCCCATGATGAAGACGGTGAACACGCGGCCCTGGACCTCAGGCTGACGGGCCATAGCACCCGTAGCACCCAGAGCAGACAGGCCGATAGCAAGACCAGCGCCGATAACACCGAGACCGTAACCGATAACTCCCACGATTCCTCCTTTGTCGTGCGTGTCTTATTTCACGCAGGATAACCTTTTTATAACTGCCGGGCTCCATGGGTACGGGCACCGGCGGTTTAACGAATTGCCTTACCTTTAAGGCGCGAACGGAAGACTACTCCTCCTCCGCGACCTCCTCTGCCTCGGAGACATACACGGCGGTAAGGACCGTGAAGACGTAAGCCTGGATGGCGCCGACCACAAGCTCGATCGCATAGATCAGGATGAGGATGGCAAGCCAGGCCAGCGAAGGCAGGGCGCCGACGGCGTGGGCCGCGGAAACCTGCTGAAGCAGCGGCTGCATGAACATGCTCGCCATGATGGCGAACGAGCCCATGACCACGTGTCCTGCGAACATGTTGCAGAACAGACGGACGGCGAGCGTGATGAGGCGCAGGAAGGTCGAGAAAAGCTCGACGACCCACACAAGCACGTTCATCGGGAAGCTCACGCCCTGCGGGGCGAGGCTCTTGATGTAGCCGATCACGCCGTGAGCCTTGCATCCGTAGTAGATGAAATACACGAAGGCGAAGATGGCGAGCGCGGCGGTGGAGCCGATTGCGCCGGTGCCGGGCTTCATTCCCGGGATCAGGCCGATCATGTTATTGATCAGGATGAACAGGAAAAGCGAGCACAGGAACGGGAAGTGCTTCTTCCAGTTCTCACCCACGACGCCCTTGCCGATATCGTTCTCGACGTACTCGATGATGTACTCGAAACCGTTGACGAAGAAGCCCTTGGGAACCAGGGTCTGCTTCTTCTTGAACACGGCCAGGACGATCAGGAGCACGATCGTGGAGACGATCAGCCAAAACGAGTACTGCGTGATGCCGCAGCTTAGATCGCCCACGACGGGGGTGGAGCTGAACTCGCTGACCAGATGATTAATCTCATCAGGCAGCTTTTCAAAAATTTCCACGACTTACCTTTCGACCTCATGAGGATCTCGCAGCGCCTTGGCGACACGAACCGTGCAGGCGGCCATAAAGGCCACGAAGCCGATCGCCTCGCCCAGAAGGAACATGCGAAATGCCTCTCCGAACAACGCAAACACAACCAAGGTAAAGACGAGCAGGGCGATTGCCGAGACCGCCAGACTCATCATGCCCTTGAGCATGTCCGCATTCTGCTTATCGTCAAGAACCGGCTTGAGCGTAAAAACAAAGGGAAGAAAGGCGATTGCGCCCGCGATGGCGCCTGCAACGATAGCGAGCAGATCGGCTACCTGAAACACTGGCGTCCTCACTTTCCTTTTTAACGCTTCACAGAACAGTTCCCGCCAAACATTGGTGACTATTGTACGAGCCAATCGCTAAAGTACAACCGAAAAAGCATCGGTTAATACGCACCTGTTCGTTTTCTTAAGACCTTCTTTATGCCGCAGGTAGGTAATACGTTTTTTCGCGAACCCCTCTGGGCTAAACGTCCGCTAACAGGGGCGAGCGCGGTCGCCTTTTATTTGTCCGCGCGCACCGTTTCTTCGTATTTTCGACGTTAGCCGGTTTGGCCCAGAGACTACAGCGTGCCGTAGATGCGGTCGCCGGCATCGCCCAGGCCGGGGACGATGTAGGCGGCCTCGTTGAGGTGGTCGTCGATGGCGCAGGTATAGATATGCACGTCGGGGTCTTTCTCGGTCAGCGACTTGAGGCCCTCGGGGGCCGCGACGATGCACAGCATGCGGATGTCCTTGACACCGCGCTCGCGCAGATAGCTGATAGCCATCTCGGCAGAACCGCCCGTGGCGAGCATGGGATCGACGACCAGGCAGATACGCTGGTCGATATCCTTGGGCATCTTGCAGTAATACTCATGCGGCTCGTGGGTGACCTCGTCGCGCTCCATGCCAATGTGGCCCACGCGGGCAGAGGGCACCAGGTCGAGGATGCCGTCGACCATGCCAAGGCCCGCGCGCAGAATGGGGACGATGGCGAGCTTCTTGCCGGCAAGCTGCTTAAACGTGGCAGTGGTGATGGGAGTCTCGACTTCGACATCCTCCATGGGCAGGTCGCGCATGGCCTCGTAGCCGTCAAAAAGCGCGAGCTCGCGTACGAGCTGGCGGAACTGGTTGGTGCCGGTCGACTTATCGCGCAGGATCGACAACTTGTGCTGGACGAGCGGATGGTCGACAAGCGTCACGCGGGACGCATCGTAGGTAACGGTCATGGGTTGATTGCCCCTTTCGTTGCGGCCGCAAAACGACCTTGCTGACATGACGCACAGCGATGTTGCCGCCGCCCGCCATGCATAAGTTTAGCGGTTTGTTGTATCGAACGCTCCGTCACAACCCTACTGAGTGGTGCTGAGCGAACGCCTGACCGCATCGTGCCAACCGTCCAGGTTGCGCTCGCGACGCTCAACGGACATATGGGGATGGAACGTCTTGACGATCTGGGCGTTTTGCTCCAGCTCCTCCAGATCCTCCCAATACCCAACCGCAAGACCCGCCAAGTACGCGGCACCGATTGCCGTGGTCTCCACCGTCTCGCATTGCAGTACAGGGATATCCAGCAAGTCTGCCTGGAACTGCATGATGAACTCGTTGCGCGAGGCACCTCCATCGACGGACAGGCGCTCAATCGAAAGACCCACGTCCTGCTCCATGGCACGCAGCACGTCATAGCTCTGATAGGCCATGGACTCGCAAGCGGCACGCACGATGGTCGCGCGACTCGAGGCGCCGGTCAGACCGTATACGATGCCGCGGGCGTGCGCGTCCCACCAAGGTGCCCCCAAGCCCGCGAAAGCGGGAACAAAGTAGCATCCCTCGTTATCGCTGATCGAAGAGGCGAGCTGTGCCGATTCGGATACGTTGGAGATAACGCCCATGTTGTCGCGCAGCCAGTTCATCGTTGAGCCGGCGGCAAAAATAGAGCCCTCGAGCGCATAGCTGACTTTGCCATCCGCAGCGATACCGATGGTGGAGACCAGGCCATTCTTGGATTCGACGATCTCGTCGCCGGTGTTCATGAGCATAAAGCAGCCCGTGCCATAGGTGTTTTTGGTCTGGCCGGGATGGAAGCAGCAGTGACCGAACAGCGACGCCTGCTGGTCGCCCGCCACGCCCATAATGGGCGGCATGTTGGTCATGATGTCGCTCGCGACGCGGCCGTAGTCGCCCGAGCTCCAGCGAACCTCGGGCATCATGGAACGTGGAACATCAAAGAGCGCCAGCAGGTCGTCGTCCCAATCGAGCGTATGGATATTAAAGAGTGCCGTGCGGCTGGCATTGGTGTAGTCGGTGGCAAAGACCTGGCCGCCGGTGAGGTTGTAGATGAGCCAGGTGTCGATGGTGCCAAACATGAGGTCGCCCGCCGCCGCGCTTTCGCGTGCGCCGTCGACGTTGTCGAGAATCCACTGCACCTTGGAGGCCGAGAAATACGGGTCGAGTGTGAGTCCCGTGCGGGAGCGCACCAGCTCCTCGCAACCCTGTTCAACCAACGCGTCGATTGTCGGCGCGGTACGACGGCACTGCCATACGATGGCGTTATAGATGGGCTGGCCGCTCACGCGGTCCCAGACCACCGTGGTCTCGCGCTGGTTGGAGATGCCGATGGCGGCAATGCGGTCGGAGTGGATACCGCTCTTAAACTGGACTTCCATCATGACGGCGATCTGGCTGGCAAGGACCGCCGTGGGGTCTTGCTCTACCCAACCGGGACGCGGAAAACTCGTTTTGACGCTGCGACGTGCCTGCGCGACGATGCAGCCGTACTCGTCGACGATGGTCGCAAGTACCGAGGTGGTGCCGCAGTCGAGCGCCATGATGTAGGAACCGCCAAAGTTAAACGAGGCATCTTCCATGCCCAGGCTGCCCAGATTCAACGACATCGCTTACACCTTTCTATTGCATCGGGTCGGACAGGACCCGCTCGATCTCTGATGCGGGAAGTGCGCCTCGACGCAGGATCTGGAGCCCGCCGTGCTGGAACGACACGATGGTCGAAGCGTCGCGACACGGGGTCTCACCGGCGTCGACGGCGACATCGACCCCCTCCAGGATACGACCCTCGACGGCGGCAAAGCTTGCCGGCGCGGGCGCGCCATGCGTGTTGGCGCTGGTGCAGGCAAGAGGGCTGCCACAGGCGCGGATGAGCGCTTGGACCACGGGAGAGGCCGAAGCGCGCAGGGCCACGGTGTCGTCGGCGGCGCGCATAAAGGTCGGCACGCAGGGCGCCGCCTTGACCACGATAGTCAGGGCGCCCGGCCAGCATCTTCGAGCAAGCGCGCGGGCCTCTTCCGGAATATCCACGCCGTAGCGATCGAGGGCCTCGGCATCATCGACCAGCCAGGCGACCGTTTGGGTGAGTTCACGTTGCTTAAGAGTGAAGATACGGCGATAGCCGGTGCCGAGCGCAGGGACTGCGGCGCCGTTGACGGCAGCCTGCGGATCGCGCGGCCACGATGGAAATTCGCTTGTATCTTGAGGTACGGCGTCCGAGAAGGCATTGACTGCCACGGCGACACCATAGACGGTCTCGGTCGGGATCAGGGCCAAGCCACCACAGCCGAGTACCTCGGCCGTACGCTCGACGGCGAGCCGATGCGGCTCACGCTCTCCCTCGAATACCCGATAGACCGTCTGCATGTGTATGCCAGCCCCTTACGCTCTGGTGAAAGTTTGTTTACTGTGGGGCATTCTCGCACGAAACGTTCAACCTATTTGCCCAGAGCGCATGTTGGTTTGGTGAGCGGCTCTAGTAGTCGGTGAAAGTGAGGGGGTTATTGCGCAGCAACAAGTCTCTTTGTATTGGCGGCGCAGCGCTTCTGCCCGCCGCGCCGCCAATACGCTTCGTACTTTACTGGCGCTGTTTGGGCTCGGTGACGATGGCTCGAACGATGCGGGGGCGATCGGTGAGGTCGCGGACGATGCGCACGTCCGAGAGACCTGCCTGGCGGCAGAGCTCGGCGGCGGCATCGAGGGCACCCTCGTAGAGCTCGCAGGCAAAGAGGCCGCCGGCGCGCAGCATGTAAGGCGCCGCGTTGAGCAGGCGGCGGAAGATATCGAGGCCGTCGGCACCGCCCTCGAGCGCCAGATCGGGCTCAAAGTCCTTGACCTCGTGCGGCAGCGAGCGCATGACGTCGGTCGGAATGTAAGGCGGGTTGGAGACGAGCACGTCAAAGGTACCCCATTCCTCGCGGGGAATAGAGCTCACCAGGTTCGTGAGGCTGAAGGCGACCTCATCGGACGTGAGGCCAAGTGCATCGCGGTTTTTGGTGGCCAGGTCAATGGCACGCGGTTCGATATCGGTAGCGGTGCAGGTGACGTGGCCGCGGCGCTCCCAGGCAAGGGAGAGCGAGATGCAGCCCGTGCCGCAACCGACCTCGAGAACGCGGGCAGTGCGGGGCTCGGCTGGGGCAGGCGCAGCGGCATCCTGAGCTGAAGCCGTCTCCTGGTCGGCACCTTCGATGGCGATGCCGTATTCGTCGAGCTCGGGCTCGGCGGCTTCCGCGGCATCGGTCTCGGCCTCTGCTGCCGGCTCGGCGGCTTGCGCGGCCTCGCGATCAGCCAGCTCCTCGGCATAGGCACGGCTGCCCAGTACGTCGCTGCCTAGCGCCGCCTCATCGGCAGCTGTGAGGTTAGCGGCACGGCGCTCGGCCGTCGCTCGCTCGTCGGCCAACGCGGCTTCGGCTTTGCGCGCTTGCTCGACCTCGTCGTTCCAGGGCAGCTCAACGCGCTGACGGGCGGCAACCTCGGGGCTCAGCACCTCGGCATCCAGATAATTGAGGACTTCCTCGACGAGCATCTCGGTCTCGGGACGCGGAATGAGTACGCCGGGGGCGCACGCGACGTCGATCATGCGGAACTGCGTGCTGCCGGTGATGTACTGCAGCGGCTCGCCCTTGGCGCGGCGGACGACCGCCGCGTGCATGGTCTCGAGCTGCGCCGCATCGAGCGTCTCGTCCATACGCATATATAAGTCGATGCGCGCCAGACCCGTGGCAGCGCAGAGCAGCCACTCGGCAGAAAGTCGGGGGTGTTCCTCGCCGCGCTCGGCCAGGTACTCCTTGGTCCACTCGAGACAACGCTTGATGGTCCAGATCTCGTTTGCCATGGGGTCCTCCCCTCTTAAGCGCCGGGCGGCGCGCGAATGTCGGAGCAGATTGTAAGCGAGGCCAGCGCTTGGCAAGGGACGATTGAAGGCGATTATCGAGAATCAGCCCAGATTTTTGGTTTGACCCCGTCCAAAGTGTTCATTCGTCGACGTTCATATCTGCATCCGTCAAGCTTTTGGCAAGGTTGCCCCTAACCTGACCAATATCTAACCAAACGCTTGCCACATCGCTTGACGCGCGACGCGTCAAAAATCGTCCCGCGACTTCTTGGACGATTTTTCGAGCAATATTTTCAATTGCGGATGCATGCTGTTAATTTATTTGAGCAGGTAGACAGTTTAACGGCCATCAAAGCCGATCGAACAACATCTCAAAGCAATGTGCCCAACCTAGTCATTGGGGACGTTCTTAAACGACTAGCTGTCGAGGACGGTCCTTCGCAGCCAGCCGCGAAGGACCGTCCCCAACTGCCGGCACAAAAGGAGCGTCCCCAAGCGCCAAGCGCCGCAAGAATGTCCCTTTTGACTAGTCATTTAAGAACGTCCCCAATGACTACCTTGGAAACCCCACAGGTTGAGCATAAGTCAGCGAAAACGCCCCTAAGCGAGCAAGGTGACGTGAAAGAGGAGGGAAGCGTACTTCGGTACGCGACCGACGATTGAACGTCAGATTGCCGCTTAGGGGCGTTTGCAGCGTCGAGCCGTTACGCGGTTTGGTAAAACCGCGTAACCTAAACAGCCTGTGCCAGCTTCTCGGCACGCTCGGCGGCGGCGAGCGCCTCGATCACGGTGCCGAGCTGGTCGCCCAGAAGGACGCCGTTGTAAGTAGAGTTGAAACCGATGCGGTGGTCGGTCACGCGGTCCTGGGGCTGGTTGTAGGTGCGGATCTTCTCGGAACGGTTGCCGTGGCCGATCTGGCTCTGGCGCTCGGCACCAAGCTCTGCCTGCTGCTTCTCGAGCTCCATCTCGTACAGACGGGCACGCAGCATCTGCATGCAGACCTCGCGGTTCTGAATCTGGGAGCGCTGTTCCTGCGACTGAACCACGGTGTTGGTGGGCAGGTGGGTGATGCGTACGGCGGAATACGTGGTGTTAACGCACTGACCGCCAGGGCCCGAGGCGCAGTATGTGTCGATGCGCAGGTCGGACTGGTTGATCTGAACGTCGATCTCCTCGGCCTCGGGAAGCACGGCAACAGTTGCCGTGGAGGTCTGGATGCGACCCTGAGACTCGGTCTTGGGGACGCGTTGGACGCGATGCACGCCGGACTCGAACTTCATGACGGAGTAGACGCGGTCGCCCTCGACCTTGAACTCGATGGACTTAAAGCCGCCAGCCTCGCTGGGGCTGGAATCGAGCACGGTGGTCTTCCAGCCGCGCGACTCGCAAAAGCGCTGGTACATCTTGTACAGGTCGCCGGCGAAGATGGCCGCCTCATCGCCACCGGCGGCGGAGCGGATCTCGACGATGGTGTTCTTGTCGTCGTTGGGGTCGCTCGGGATGAGCATGTACTTGATGTCTTCCTCGAGCTGGGGAAGCTTTGCCTCGTTTTCGGAGATGTCCATCTGGAGCATCTCCTTCTCATCGGCATCGGTAGTATCGTGGAGCATTTCCTTGGCGGCATCGATGTCATCGAGCGCGCCGATGTACTCGCGCGAAGCGGCAATGAGGTCGGACTGGTGCGCGTACTCCTTGTTGAGACGCGTGAACTCCTTGATGTCGGAGGCGACGGCCGGGTCGGACAGCTTCTTCTCGAGCTCCTCGTAGGCCTTGATGATCTTTTCGAGCTTGTCGCGCATGGCGGGACTCCTTTATATGCGTGAAGGTGAAAATCGGCAGAGTTGATGGGGCGCATGGCGCCACTGCGGGGGTAAGCCCAGCTAGAACATGTCGATCTTCAGATACATGCGCATCCCTTCGCGTGTGGGGTACATAGTTGCGGTCTAACCCATACATGATAGCGTGCGCAGACAAACCTGCATATAACCCGCACGGAATGAGTGGACGTAGCCGTTGGGTATGTTCCTTAACGACTAGTCGTTTAAGAACGTTCCCAACGGCCAACAAAGGGACTGTCGCTTTGTCACATTCTAGAGCGTGTGGAGCAGGGCGATGAGGAAGCGGACACCCTGGAGGTAGGCACGGCGGGTAATGCGCTCGTTAGTGCCGTGGACACCGCGCTCGCACTCGTCATCGTCGACCACAAACGCCGAAAAACGAATGCACTCGGAGCAAATGCGCTGATAGTTGGCAGCGTCGGTCGCGCCGATGACAGTTGAGGGGACGATGCTGACAGGAGCCCCGCCCGTCGTAGATGATCCGTTTTCCTCCGTCCCCTTTGGATCACGGAAATAGCGGGCGGCAATGGCGCGAACGGCCTCAAGTCCCGGTCCGCCGACACGCGGGGACGGCGAGGGCTCGGAGCTGCCGGGGCCGAGTTCGACCTCCACACGTCCGGCAAGGCCCGCCGCGGCAACGGCCTCGCAGCAGCAGGTAACGACATCGGCCACGCCCGCACCCTCGAGCATGCGGAAGTTGATATTGGCCCACATATCCTGTGGCATCACGTTAGCGCCAGTGCTGCCGCCCTCGATCTGCGTGGGCGCGCAGGTGGTCGTCACCAGCGGATAGAGCTTTTTGCTGACGAGGCAATCGCGGACAATGGCATCCCCGTTGGCGGCAATTTCATCGGCCGTGTAGAGCCCCAGCTCGACGAGCTGTACGGCAAGCAGATCGGTCACACGCGTCGGCCACTCGATATCGCAGATTGCGGCGATGGCACGGCTCAGCACCTCGAGCGAAGTGCCGCCGTAGGGGTTAGACGAATGCCCGCCTTCACTCTTCGTCTTGAGCACGATATCGGCATAGCCCTTCTCGGCAAGGTCGGCATGCATAAGCCAGCCCTCGCCCGCGCCGTACTCGGCAGCCGAAACAATACGGTAGTCGCCCTCGTCGATCAGGTACTCAAGCTCAATGCCGCGCTCCTCGAGCACGCAGCCGATGGCGCCTGCGCCGTACTGCGTAGTCTCCTCGTCCTGGCCAAAGGCGAGCAGCAGGGTGCGCTCGTGCTCCCAGCCGTGCGCCAGCGCATACTCAACCGCCTCGAGAATGCCTGCGACCTGGTCTTTCATGTCGATAGCGCCGCGACCCCAAATGTAGGTGTCGTCCACGTGGCCACTAAAGGGGGCATGCGTCCAGTCAGCCTCGGTGCCGGGCACCACGGGGACCACGTCCATGTGGCCCATGAGCATGACGGGTTTGAGGGCGGGGTCGGAACCGCTAAGCGTCACCAACAGCGAATGGTCGATAAGCTCGACCTCGCCCGCCGCAAACACGCGCGGCCAGGCCTGCTGCATATAGACGCGCAGGTCGTCGAAGGGCTGCCAGTCCACCGCCTCGGCATCCATGCTCGAGACAGTCGGAAACGACAGCACGCGGCCCAAGCGCTCGCACGCGCCAGCTTCGTCCAAATCGGCAAAATCATCCTCATGCGCAAAGAAGCGCCAAACCTCGGCCATGGCATCCTTTCGATTGTGACGACAAAGGCCGCCCCACGGGAGCGGCCCTGCAACGCAAGAGTTTGCGGTCGGTTATTTGTCCTCGAGATAACGCGAGAGGAACTCGCGGGTGCGCTGGTGCTTGGGGTTGCCGAAGAGCTCGGCCGGCGCGGCGTCCTCGAGCACCACGCCCTTGTCCATAAAGACCACGCGGTCGGACACGGTTCGGGCAAAGGCCATCTCGTGCGTGACGACGACCATGGTCATGCCGTCGGCAGCGAGCTTGCGCATGACCTCGAGCACTTCTCCCACAATCTCGGGGTCGAGCGCGGAGGTCGGCTCGTCGAACAGCATGATCTGCGGATTCATGCACAGGGCGCGCGCGATGGCCACGCGCTGCTTTTGACCACCGGACAGGCGACCCACGGTGGCGTGCGCGAACTTTTCGAGCCCCACGCTCGTCAGATGCTCCATCGCGACCTTCTCGGCCTCGGCCTTGCTCATCTTTTTGAGCGTGACGGGCGCAAGCGTGCAGTTGTCGAGCACATCCATGTTGTTGAACAGGTTAAAGCCCTGGAACACCATGCCGATGTCCTCGCGGAGTTTATTGATATTGCAGCGCTCGGCCGTAAGGTCCTGGCCGTGGAACCAGATGTGGCCCGCGTCCGGGGTCTCGAGCAGGTTGAGGCAGCGCAGGAAGGTCGACTTGCCCGAGCCCGAGGCACCGATAATGGTAACGACCTCGCCGGGGTTAACGGACAGGTCGATGCCCTTGAGCACCTCGAGCGACCCAAAGCTCTTGCGCAGGCCCTCGACGCGGATGAGCGGCTCATTGGTCTGTGCGGCGGCCGCGGTGCCGGTAGTGGCGGTATCTGCCATGATGATTCTCCTCGTCTTAAGCCTAGTTAGAGCTGGGCAGCGTGGCAGGGGCCTCGGCGCCGAGCTTTTTGCCAAAGGCTTCGAGCAGGCGGCTCGCCACGAGCGTCAGGATCAGGTAGACCACGAGCGCCACGCAGTAGACCTCCATCTGGCGGTAGTACACGCCGGCGACCGTGGTAGTAGCGTACATAAGGTCGAACACGCCGATGACCGAAAGCACCGACGAATCCTTGATGTTGATGATGAGCTCGTTGGTGAGCGCCGGAATCGCATTTTTAATGCCCTGGGGGAACACGACTTTGCGCATGGCCTGCCACTGCGAAAGACCCAGCGAGCGCGCTGCCTCGGCCTGGCCGGTATCGATGGACTCGATGCCGCCGCGCAGGACCTCCATCATGTAGGCGGTGGAGTTGAGCGAGATGGTGACGAGGCCGGCGGTGAAGGTGCTCCAAATCTGGTTGGCCTGGGCGGTCTCAAAGCCCATGCCACGCAAAACGGTGAAGCCCGCGTAATAGATGAGCAGGCCCTGGACCATCATGGGCGTGCCGCGCACGATGGTGGAGTAGATGGTCGCAAAGCCGCGGCCGATACTCTTAAAGAAGCGCACCAGGTCGTTGTCCACGCGATCGAAGGTCTGAATACGCAGGAACACAAAGAGCAGCGCCAGGAAGAATGCAATGACGGTGCCGAAGGTCGCGAGCGCAATGGTGATCTCGATACCGCGGATGAAGAAGTCGCCACTCTTGTAGGTCATGTAGACCAGGCTCGACAAAAAGTCGCTAGGGTTGGAATCCGAGACAATGCTCACCTGCACCAGGTCGATAAACGACATGACGCAACGGTCCACGAAAAAGATCGCCGCGATGGCGACCACGACATAGCTGCCCAGGCGCGCGCCGTGGCGGAAACGCTCGGATGCGAACGGCGACTTTTCGCGATAGTCGCTCCAGTGCATAAGCTTGGTGACGAGCGCCGCCGCCGACACGACAATCCAGGCCCAAAGAATCGCCCATAGGCAATCCTGGAAGATACCGGTGGGGGCTAAGAAGCTCAGCGGTGTGGGATTGCGCTGGCTAAACGCCAGGCCGAGCGCCGCAATGACGCTCGTGCCCAGATATACATAACGGTGGTCGGCCTTGATAAAGGAGGCCAGACGATTGATGGTTTTCATGCTGCCTCCCTATGCCGGCTGACGGTCGAGGCACGCGTCCCACATTTGGTCGCGCTCCTCCTGGCTGACGCCCTTGAGTGTCTTGTCGATGAGCTTAAGGAGCTTGTCCGAGCCCTTGCGGCAGCCGACGTTTGCCGCGACTTCCTGCTTAAAGCCCTCGCCTTCGGCAAAATGAATGGGAACGATGCCCGGGTTTTGAGCCATATAGCCCTTCTCGTTCTCGGTGTTGTAGGTCACGGCGTCGCACGTGCCCTGCAGCAGATTCGAGAACACCGTGGGGACCGAATCGACCGGGTTTTTGTGCACAACGCCCGGGATCTCGTCGATGACGGTATCGAGCATGGTGTCCTTTTGGCCGAGCACCGTGGCGCCGCTAAAGTCGCTGAGCTTGGTGGCGTTTTGGTAGGGCGAGCCCTCTTTTACGAACAGGCCAAAGTAGCCGATAAAGTACGGATCGGAGAAGCCGACCGACTCCTCACGCTCGGGCGTGGCGCTCATACCGGCGATGATGAGGTCGATCTGGCCGTTGTTGAGCGAATCGATGAGACCCGAGAAGCTCTGTTTGACGGCAACGGGCTCGCCGCCGAGGGCCTTGCAGACGATCTTGGCGATCTGCACGTCGTAGCCATCGGCGTAGGCGCCCTGCACGTTATCGATGGGGATGGTGAACTCGCTGGCCTCGGAAACCTGCCAGTTGTACGGGGCGTAGGCCGCCTCCATACCAATGCGGATCTTGTCCTTGCCAATCACGGAATCGGACAGGTCGTCGCGACCGCCGCCCGTCGTGGGCTGAACCACCTTGAGCGTGGACGGGCGCTGACAGCCGGCGAGCGCGCCGGCGACGACGGAAGCGCTCGCAGCGAGAGCGCTACCCAAAAAGATGCGACGACTGCACACCGGCTGGGCCTGCATGCCGCGCTGTTGGGGAGAATGCATAATCTGCCTTCCCTGTTGAATCGTATGCTGACGACTTAACAGGATATACGCCAGCGACCAGCAGTGCAGCACAAGCTCGAAAAATTAATAGACACATGGTAGTCATTGGGGACGTCGATGTTTTGGCAATGCCGGCGAGCGACGTCCAGAGCGAACAAGTGGCATGAAAAAGACAAGGCATGACCAGAAGGTCTATGCCTTGCCTTTTGAATGACAAATTATCGCTCTGGACGGCACGCAGCATCGACCGAGCGGCGGAACCTCTAGAGCAAGGTGACGCTAAAGCTGCGTTTATCGGTAGCGCCGGGGGCCAAGGTGATGGTGTTGACCTTGTGCTCAAAGACGTCGTCCTCGGTGGACATGGTGGTGTGACCGGTCCAAGGCTCGAGCGCCACAAACGGAGCGTCGTTGGCGGCGGACCACACGCCGATGTACTTAAAGCCTTCAAAGTCGATCTTGACGCCGTGGCCCGACTTGCGGCCGCGCAGCGTGAGCGTGGAGCCCGGGGTATCGGTGAACATGATGGCGTCGTTATCGAAGCTGCGGTGCGTGATGGGCAGCACGTCCGAGTTATCGGGGGCCTTGTAGCTACCCTCGAACGTCATAAGGCCATCGGGCGTGATGACGGGGGCCTCGTTAGTCCAAGCCTCGGTAAACGCCAGCTCGTAATCCTCGAACGCCTCGTCCTCGGCGCCGGGGGCGGGCACGTTAAATGCGGGGTGGCCGCCCACCGAGAACGGCAGGTCCACGTCGCCGGTATTGGTGACGGCAAAGGTCTGCGTAAGGGTGGCGTCGCCGGTCAGGGCATAGGTCATGTTGAGCTTAAAGTGGAATGGGAACGCCTTGAGCGACTCGGGCGTGTCGGTGAGCTCGTAGGTAACGGACGAACTGTCCTCCGACACCTCGACGATCTTGTGCTCCACGATACGCGCGATGCCGTGGCGCGCCATCTCGCAGGTGCCGGCGGCAGACGTCGCCGTGTTGTTGCGCAGCGATCCCACGATGGGGAACAGGATGGGCGCGTGCTTGCCCCAAAAGGCCGGGTCGCCCTGCCACAGATACTCATTGCCGTTGAGGGCAAGGCTCGTGAGCTGGGCGCCCATGGAATCGATGGCCGCGGTGAGGCCGCCGCGCTTGATGGTAGTGACGGTGGACATGCTACTTCCTCCAAAAGTAAACAACAGTGTCGAGGGTTATTGTCCCACTCTTGGCAGCAGGGCTGAGCGGCAGGCGCAGTTATTGAGCAATAGCGTAAAGGTCAAACCCGCCCTGCGGCGTGCTATCGACCGTGTCGGGCGCCTGTGAATTAAAACTCACCGGGACCATGCGCTTTGAGGCGCGGTAACGCGTGCCGTCGGTGGCGACGGGTGGCTCATCGACCGTGAGCTCGTAGTCGCCGGGCTTGAGCTCGATACCGTCACCTTCGGAATTGACGTATTGGTACTCGTCGATTGCTTGTCCCCTGAGCGTGCGGCCCACGATATGGACGAGCATTTGGCTGTCGCCGCGCGCGGTATCCCACGTCGCGCCGTCCTTAACCTCGACCGACACATGCACCGAGCGCGTGCGGCTGAGCGATTGCTCGACGGACATCTCGACCTTGGCGGCGTCTTGGCGCTGCTGCTCGACATGACCCCAGATGCTGCCGATTGCCGAGCAGGCGATTACGCCGGCCATGAAGGCGATGAGGATGGGGCCGAGCGGAGAACGGCGGCCCGCGTCTTCCTCACGAGCCAGGTCGGGGCGATGCGTGGGCGCTGGCGCCTGGGCGCCTTGCGCGGGCACGTCGAGAATGCTGAAAGATGCCGTACTGCCGGGGTCGATGGTGTGGCGCGGTTGCGGGGTCTTTGCCGGCGAAATGGACATGTCGGCTGGCTCACCCAGCGTGGCCGTGGCATCGGCCTTTGCCTCGTCGGCCTCGGCCTGGGCCCAGGCCTGTTCAAAGGTCAGGGGCTCGACGGGGTCGGAGGCGGCGTCCATCTCGACGGCATCGTTACCGGTCTCGTCTTCGTCGCTCGACACGTCACGCGGCGCGGGCTCGTCCCACTCCTCGTCCGGAGCCTCGCCCTCGCTATACCACCATTCAAAGTTATCGATATCCATACGGGGCGCCCCTTAGGCCTCGCAAATAAACACTTGCTAGCCTTATACCCCCAGACAGCGCTGGAGCTCGCATGGAATGTGACAAAGGGACTGCTCCTTTGTCGCATCGAAGTTGCGGTGGAATAGTTCCTGTTTGCACGCCCACTCGAGCTATTTAGGGACTATTTCACCGCAAGTTATTTGAGGGCGACGGGGATTTGGATACAGCAGAAGTCCTCTTGGTGAGACTCGTCGTAGCTCGTGGTGTCCAGGTAGCAAAAATCGAAAGCATTGCCGATGGGCTGGAGCGCGTGCCTGTCCATGCAGGCCACGATGGCGCGGATACCCTCGGGCTCGTACGGCATGCCCCAGCGACTCATGCACAGGTACGTGCCCTCGGGCAGCACCTCGACGCCAATCTCCGCCAGCTCGGCAGGATCGCTCGGCAGTATTTCCTCGGCACCACGCGGCAACACGGCAAAGGAACCGGCACCGGCGATGGGGTCGTCGGAATGCAGCGCCTCGCGACGCAGCATGGCGCCCCAACCGCGCATGGGGCGTGTGCCCGTGAGCGCACGCATGTGCAGAATCGCCCGCATGAGCGTGGGGTGCAGCATCGAGCGGCCACGCTCGATATCGCTCGGGAACTCCTCAAAGACCACGTAGCGGCGCTCGAATTGCTTGAGCTCCGGTTTGCCCTCGCGCTCGCGCCAATAGACCGCCTCGTCGTAAAAACTCAGCCGCTCCTGCACGCTCGCGCGCTCGGCATTAAGCCCGGCAATCTTCTCGTCGAGCGCCTGCACCCGCGAGCGCAGGTGATCGGTCATCTCTCCAATGTCGAACGTCGAGGTCAGGCGATCGATTTCGTCGAGCTCCAGCCCCAAGTCGCGCAGCATGCAGATCAGGCGCATGAGAGGGATCTGCGTGGGCGAATAGAAACGGTAGCCCTTTTCGTTAACCACGGCGGGTTTAAACAGACCAATCTTGTCGTAGTAGATGAGCGTTTGGCGTGAAACGTTAAACAAGCTCGCCATCTCGCTAATCGCATACATACCCGTCTGCATAAGTCCTCCCGACACATCCTTTGACGCGAAAAGCCCGCCGCCCACAGGGGCAGCGGGCTCAAACACTACTCGTATCCTGCCCTAAAGATACCTATGACCAGCGCTTATAGTTGTCGCACGACACGCCGACGGCCTCGAGCGCCTTGGCGGCGATGTGATGCACCGCGTCGTCGAGCGTGGCAGGGCCGTTGTAAAACGTGAGCATGGGCGGCATGAGCATGACACCCGGCACGCGCGCCAGGCGCGCCATGTTGTCGACATGGATCGCACTGAAGGGCGTCTCGCGCACCATAAGCACCAGGCGGCGCTGCTCCTTCATCTGCACATCGGCCGCACGCAGCAACAAGTTTTCGCTGTAGCCGCTCGCAATGCCGGCGAGCGTCTTCATAGAGCAGGGCGCCACGATCATGCCGTCGACCGGATAGGTGCCGCTTGCGATGGCAGCACCGATGTTCTTGTTGTCGTAGACCACATCGGCATAGCACGCAAACTCGTCGAGCGTCATGCCGAGCTCCTGCTCGATGGTGATCTCTCCCCCGCGCGTGACGACAAGCGCCGACTCAGCGCCGGCCTGGCGCAGGCATTTGAGGCATTCAAGGCCCAGTGCCGCACCGCTGGCGCCAGACACGCCAACGACAATGCGACGGGGAAGAACAGAAGACTCAGGCATGACAACTCCTTAACTACTTGGTAGGGCTACTTACTAGAAGGCGAGCTCGGCGGCCCACTTGTCCTTGTCGATCTCCATGAACTGCGAGCGGATGAAGTTCTTCTTGAGGTTAAACGGAACCGTGCAGTCGAAGATGGCCTTGCAGGCGATACCGTGCTCGCGGATCGAAGGATCGAACGCGGGGTCGTTGGACGGATCGAGCACGTGGCAGTGGCAACCGGGGATGGTGATGAGGTCCACGTCGGCCTGGAAGCGCGTGGTCATGGCCCACATCACGTCGCTCATATCGAAGATGTCGACATCCTCGTCGACAAGGATGACGTGCTTGAGCTCGGAGAACGCCGAGAAGGCGAGCATGGCGGCGTTGCGCTGACGGCCCTCGTCATTTTTGCTCGACTTCTTGAACTGCATGATGGCAACGAACTTGCCGCCACCGCAGGGAGCGGCGTGAACGTTGAGCAGGCGGCCCGGGATAGCGGTCTCGACCATCTTGTAGATGGAGGCCTCGGTGGGGATACCGGCCATGGACACGTGCTCGTGCGAAGGGCCGATGCAGCTCTCCATAATGGGGTTGACGCGCGTGGTGACGGCGGTGATCTTGATCACCGGGCAGACCTTGGCGCCACCGGTGTAGCCGGGGAACTCGGGCATGGCGTAGCCGTGGCCGTTGACATCCTCGTTGATGGTCTCGTCGTGCATGAGGTAGCCCTCGAGCACGTACTCGGCATTGGCAATGCACTTCTGCGGAACGGTGACGCAGTCGGCAAGCTCGACGGCGCGGCCGCGCAGGGCGCCGGCGATCTGCAGCTCGTTGAAGCCGAGCGGCGTGGTGGGAGCCTCGAAGCCGCAGCACATGTACACGGCGGGGTCCAGGCCGATGGAGATGGAGATGGGCATATCCTCGCCGCGCTGGCAGTACTCGTCAAAGAACGCACCCAGGTGACGGCTGCCCGGGGTGATCCACATGGCGAGCTTGTCCTTGTCGACGCAGGAGAAGCGGTGGATGGTTACGTCGGACTGGGTGCCATCGGGGCTCGTGCCATAGGCGAGGCCCATGGTGATGTAGGGGCCGCCGTCAACGGGCGTGTTGGTGGGAGCGGGAACGATCTTGCGCAGGTCAAAGCCCTCGTCGGTCGCCTTGTACACGACCTCCTGGCAGTCGACGTGCTTGCCCTCGGCGATCTGCTCGGGGGCGATCAGGTTCTCGAAGCGCTTGCCGATCTCGAGGCCCAGGTGCTCCTCGTCCAGGTCGAGCAGGGCGGCAACGCGCTTGCGGCTGGCAAGCATACCGATGCAGACCTTGGTGTCGTCAAAGCCCTTGACGTTGTTGAAGACCATCGCCGGACCCTCTTTGGTCGGGCGCATGACGGTGCCGCCAGCACCGACGTGACGGTAGACGCCCGAGACCTCGGCATCGGGATCGACCTGGGTGTCGGTCTCGAGCAGCTGACCCGGCATCTCACGCAAAAAGTCGAGCGCGGAACGCAGGTCGTGAATCTGGGAAGCATCGGTAGTGGACATGGCGTACTCCTTTCGGGAGAGTGTCCGGCGACGGGGTGCCGCCGGACGGGGTAACGTAATGGGGCCGCGGCGCTCACAAATGGAGCGCTCGACCACTCGAAGTTCAAGCGCTTGGCTGCTTACAGCCGAGGCGCTCGACCGCTTACATCAGGCCAAAGAGGTGGAACCAGGCGGCCTCGACCAGCACGACGACAAAGACGACCGCGGTGAGGGGGATGCCCATGCGCATAGCCTCTTTGGAGGTGTAGCCGCCGGCGTCCTTGCCTTCGCCGATAAGGATCGGCAGGTTATGGAACGGCAGGATGTAGTGGATGTTGATGGACGTGAAGACGATGAGCGCCACGGCGAGTGGGCTCACGCTGGAGCCAGCCGCGAAGCTGATGAACGCCGGCACGCACACGCCGAGCACGGCCATGACCGAGCCCATGAACATGTGGATGATCATGGAAAGCGCGGCGACGAGCAGGGCGAACAGGAAGATGTTCTCGGGCACGGAGCTGGGGAGCACGACGTCGGCGATCCAGGCGTTCATGCCGGTGGCACCGCCCACGGAGCCCACGGCCATGGCGGCCGTCAGGAACATGAGGGACTTGATGTCGACAGCGTTCCAGCTGGCGGGAGTGAGGACTTCGCCGATGATGGGCATGGCGAGAGCAACGCCAATGGCCAGGGTGACCCAGCCGATATAGTCGCCCGAGACGGTGAGCCACAGCGCGATGGCGATGACAAGCCACACGATGGTGCGGATCTCCTTGACGGAGAGCTTGCCGAGCGCGGCCTGCTTGGCCACGATCTGCTCGCGATCGTAGACGAGCTCCTTGCTGGGCTTAAAGAGGAAAAGGCCCAGGAACAGGGTGCACAGCAGCGCAACCAGCATAGGCACGCTCATGTACAGGAACCAGTCGACGAAGGACGGGCTCATGCCGCCGGCCTCGGCACTGTACTGCGCAACGAGCGGGTTGAGCGTGGAGTCGCCCGTCAGGAAGAACATGGAGCCCGGGGCGGCAGCGGCAAACACGAGGAAGCCGAGCTTGCCCTTGTCGTCGTCACCGTAGCCGGCGGACTCGGCAATGACCGAGACGACGGCGAGAATGAGGAAGGCGCGGGGGAACGGATGCGGGATCAGCAGCGACAGCACAAAAGTGAGCGCGAAGATCGAGATGATGAGCGACTTGGCGTCGCGCACGAACTTGAGCATGAACGCGTAGGCGATGCGCTCGCCCAGGCCCGACTCCTTGACCGCGCTGGCGATGAGGTAGGCGCCGATAACGAGCCACATGGTGGCCTTGGTCCAGGAGCTAAACGTGGAGGCGACCGTCGCCGAGACGCTCGCGGCGCCTGTGTCGTCCACGCACACCTTAAACAGAACGAGCAGCGCGCAGTAGAGCAGGCCCACAAAGCCCGGCTGTGCCACGCCACATGCCCAGAACACCACCGTGGCGAGCGTCAGTGCCAGACAGGTCTGACCGCCGACCGTGAGCTCGACCGTCGAGCTCAGCTCCGCCAAAGGAAGAAACTTCACCAGCAAAAAGACAACGATACCCAGCACAAAGCCAATTTCGCGCTTGGTGATCTTAAACGCCTTCTTTTCCGCTTCCATCTCCCCACCTTTCTTGTTGGGGGCGCTCCGGATTCGCAGCCACGTTGCCGCTTAAAAAGGGGCGCCCGTTATCGGACACCCCTTACGTTGCGCTGTGTTGCGGCAATACAGTCAAGCGGATTTTTTGGATGAGAAGCGATTCCCTAGACAAAAACCGTCACAACATTCGACGCTTTTCCTCGTTTTCGAGATTTTCGCCGAATGTTGTGACGGTTTGGATGTGGCAAAGGGACTGTCTTTTTTACATAGCGAGGGCCGTGCGGATGAATGGGTCGCCGAGGGCCTCGCGGAGCCAGGGGGCCAGCTGCTCGGGGTGACCCTGCAGGTAGCCTTTGAGCTCGGACGGAGCCACGCGACGCACTTCCGAGATCTCCTCTTGGTTGATATGCAGCTCGCCCGGCTCAACATGGGCAAGGTAGACCTCGCACCATTCGCACTCGCAGCGACCGTCGCCGTGGTCCTCGCGGTACACCACGTGTCCGAGGTGCTTGAGCTGATCGGGCTCGCGCGTAATGCCGAGCTCTTCGTTGATGCGGCGCGCCGTGGCGGCCGCGACGTCTTCCCCGGGGAGCGGATGGCCGGCGCAGCTATCGGCCAGCACCCCGCCCCACAGGCGCTTGAGCGGACTGCGGCGACAGAGCAGCAGGCGCGCGTCTTCGCCCCGGCCCTCGACCAAAAGCGTCAGAAATGCCTGATGCAGGATGCCCTCACCAGCATGGGCCTCGATGCGGTCGACGGAGCCAAGCGCCTCGCCGGTCGCAGCATCGACCGCCACGACCTCGGCGCCCGCACCGCCCTCATCCCAGCCGGCGCGCAGAATGCGGGCTGCGGCTTCCTCGAGCGCGGCGATGAGCTCCTTGGTGGTGTCGAGCACGCGCTGCAGGTCGTCACCGCTCGCTTGTTCAACATGAAAACCCGTGCTTGCAACTACCGGCACGCCAAAGCGCGTGGCCAGCGCCGCCGCGATATCGTGCGCCGGGATCTCGTCTCGATGGCACGGAACGGCCAGGATGCTCACCGTTGCCGTACGGCCGGGCTCGGGGCGCGGAATGGCCTGCGCCGTGGCGCCCAGGTGCGCAAACTCCGGCGAGCAGGCGTACACCGCCATGCCTCGCGGCGTCACCGTCAGCTGGGCCTCGAGCGCAAACTTGCCCTCGCCCACTGCAACCTTTGTCGTGTGCATACCCATGGGATCTCCTGCCGCCCGCGATGTACCTGAGACCATCTTCGCCTGCATTGCGACTATACAGGCAAGCCCTCCATGTGACAAAGGGACTGCCCCTTTGTCACATTCTGTTAGAGTTGCAGGGATTGAATCCCGCTTATTCATGCGACATTGGAATGACAACCTTGACCGCCGCAACCACGCCTAAAAGTAAGCCAACCGCCGCCGCGCTCTCCCCCGCGCGCACCAAGCTCTGCCTGGCGCTGCTCGTGCTGTTGGGATTCTCGCTCGGCTGCTCCGAGTTCGTGGTCATCGGCATCGAAAGCGACTTGGCAACGGAACTCGGCATATCACTTGCCACTGCGGGCCAGCTCATCAGCGTTTTTGCGCTCGTCTACGCTATCGCGACGCCGGTGCTCGCGCTCAGCACGGGGCGATTCCGCCGCTACCAGCTGCTCGTGTGCTATAGCGTCGTCTTTGTGCTCGGCAACCTGGTCATGGCGTTGGCTCCCAACTTCCAGGTGCTGTTTATCTCACGCATTGTCCTGGGCTCTGTCTCGGGTGCGCTGCTCGCCGTGGGCGTGACGTACATCCCTGAGCTGCTATCCCCGCAGCAAACCTCACTTGCCATCTCGGTCGTGTACGGCGCGTTTTCCGTGGCGATGGTCTTTGTGACCTCGATTGGCAAGTTTGTGGCCGACACACTCGATTGGCACGTGGCCATGTACGGCACGCTGACCTTTGCCGTTTTGATCTGTAGCGCGCTCGTGGCGTTTATGCCTCGCGCCGGGCAGACCGATGAGCCCGCCACCTTCCGCGAGCAGGCGGGGCTACTACGCGAGCCGAGTATCATCACCGGCATGCTCATCTTCTTGTTTGGCGTGGGCTCGGTCTACGTATTCTACGGCTACGTGACGCCTTATCTGGAGCAGGTGCTGGGCATGGATACCGTTCAGGCGAGCACCACACTTATGGCCTATGGCGTGTTCTGCCTGATCTCGAACATCCTGGGCGGATGGATCGATGCGCGTTTTGGCATGAAGGCGCTGCTGGTTACGTTTGTGCTGCAGGCGGCGGCACTGCTCGGGCTGTTTGCCGTGGGCGCCGCCATGCCGCTCGCACTGGTCTTTGTCTTTAGCCTGGCGATGCTCATGTACCTGTTCTCGGTCTCATGCATCACGCACTTTATGGACGTGGCACGCAGCCGCCATCCCAAGTCGATGGTACTCGCAAGTTCGGTTGAGCCCATGGCGTTTAACGTCGGCATCTCGTTTGGCACCGCAGTGGGCGGCGCCGTGGTAAGCAGCGTTGGCATTGCGTACGTGGGCGCAGTGGGCGCCGCGTTCTCGCTTGTGGCCTGGGCCCTCACGCTGGTGACGATTAAGCTGGCTCGCTGGGAGCGCCGTCGTCAATCAGCACGGCCCTCAATACGGGCATAGGGGCAAACATAGCCCAAGGTGGCGAGTAACCGGTGAAAACCGCCCAATATGAGTATGTTTATCCGCCTGGAAGCTTCAGCAGTGCAATTTCGTGTATTTGAGATACACGCTTTTCTATTATTTCGTGTATTTCAAGTACATGAAATCGTACTAAACTATGTATCTGAAGTACACGAAATTGGAAAGGCGGCCCCATGCGCAGATCAATCGAGTCCGTTATCGAATCATGGGCGACAAAGGACGCCTCACGCCCCCTCCTCATCCGTGGTGCGCGACGCGTAGGCAAAACGTACGCTGCCGAGGAAATCGGCAGGCGAATCGCCGGCGATGCGTTTGTCAAACTCGACTTTCAGACCGATCTTGAGCTGATCGCTCCGCTGTTCGATTGTCCCACCGACGACGTTGACACCATCGTGGCGCGGATTTCAGACTATAAACGCGCCCCCATTCGCAAAGAAACCACCTTCATCCTGTTTGACGAGGTGCAGCTCTGCGAACGGGCGCTCAACTCGCTTCGCTTTTTTTCGGGTTCGGGCTGGCGCATATGCGCGACCGGCAGTCAGCTCGGCGTCGCCACGCGCAAACGTAAGCTGCCTTTTCCCAGCGGCGTTCGTCAAGAGACCATGCATCCTATGTCGTTCGAGGAGTTTCTCTGGGCGCTCGATGAGGAGCAGATGGCCGATGCCATTCGTACCCACGCCGGCACGCTCGAGACCTACGCCGCGCACCAAGCCGCGCTCAGCCTGTTTCATCGATACCAGATCGTGGGCGGCATGCCCGCCGCCGTCAACGCATATCGCAAGACGTTATCCATCGAGGATGCGCGCGTCGAGCAGCGCGAAATCAACGAGACCTATACCGCCGATATGACCGACCCCGAAAACGGGATCAGCGGCGTGGCGGCACGCAAGGTCTGGCGCTCCATTCCGTCCCAGCTGCTGAGATCGTCCACAAAAAAATTCAAGTACTCCGAGGTCGAACGCGGAGGCCGTCGCGCCAAGCTTATCGAGCCGCTCGACTGGCTCGAAGGCGCCGGTATCATATCGGTCAACAACCTGACCGAAGGCATCGAGCCTCCCCTCGTTCCCTTCGACGACGAAGATGGAAGTTTCTTTAAGGTCTATCTTCTCGATACCGGCCTCATGTTCTACAAACTCGGCATCAACCCGAGGCTCTGGCTCGACCTCAAAGAAGATTCCGCCATAGCGCTATCTTCCGACTTCCGAGGCGCCCTGGCGGAAAACTCGGTCATGCAAGCATTTTCGGGTAACAGCTTGCAGACGTATTACTGGGTGCCGCCGTCGTCTTGGAAGACGACCGGCGAGCTCGATTTTCTACTTCAGACCGACCGTATGGAAATCGTGCCCGTCGAGGTAAAGTCCGCACGCAACGTGCGCGCGAGAACCCTCGGGTCGTTCATGGACAAAGCCCGATCGCCATATGCCTACATTTTGTCCGAGAACAATTTTTTCCGCAGCGAAACCGATGACGGGCGCGAGCTACGCCACCTCCCCTTGTACGCAGCGGGCTTTATTGGAGCAAACTGCCTCAAGAGCAGTCTGTAAGCCCTGCACGACCGCCTAGAAAGGAAACCGCTCATGCAACGCATACTGTTTATCTGCCATGGCAACATCTGCCGAGGGCAACATAACCGCTGATTATCAGGCATATTAACCATTCAAATCATCTGGTCTACTACCTTTTTACTACTCATAGAGGCTCAGGCACGACAGGCCAGATGGTTCCGCTTTTTCACAACAGCCTACTTTTTCGACCGTTCAACAGGTCAGTAGATTAAATTGCTTATCAGCATGCTAGAGTTGTACCTGCTACACAGCTCTAGCATTTTTAATGCTCGCGCTTCACAACCGAAGACACTCAACCAGCGACAAGGAGGGGTATTTGCCCTTTCTCCTTGCTGGTTCGTGCTATTGCGAGGCGCTTGGAGCTGTGTAGCAACTGTGGGTGGATACTCCTCCTTTTCGTGCTGCGCAATCAGCTCTTCGGATGAGCCTCCTTCCACGGTTCCCGTCACGCCAATGGAAGGATGATTTTTATGGCAAACAAAGCACCAGCACAATGCCCATCTTGCGGAGAGCGCACAGGTTGGAAATGCACAGGTGAATCTAATAAAGGCTTCAGTGTGGGAAAAGCCGCTGCTGGAGGTCTGCTTTTAGGCCCCATTGGCCTCGTGGGCGGAGCACTTGGCAAGAAGAAAAAGACGTATTACTGCCAGAACTGCGGATTCCGCGAAGACTACGATGCGTAAGGGATGACACCCATGACGGACGAAAACACTGACACCGAAAGTGAAAGCGCGAAGTTTGCGACGCGCTTTATAAAGGCACAGCTGCTTTTGCTCGCTGCCTTCACTCTTTGCGCCCTATGCATCACCAGCTGTGCCAGCACATTGGAGTCTTTCAATGATTCGTCAAGCCCCTCTTCTTCTGCCGCCTATGACGAAGACGATGAGGGCTACGATGACGATGATGATTATTCTTCTCACTCCAGCTCATCATCGAGCACATTATTAGATGAGGACGATTGGGTTGATACGGATGACGGCAAAACGTATCTAAAGTCTGACTCGGAAGACGGTGGCACAGACTATATCGACACCGATGGGAAGTACGCCATTCATAAAAATGCTGATGGAACTGGAGCAATTGCTGACGGCAATGGCAACAAAGCCGTGGATAACGATGGAGACGGAAAACTCGATTCCTATTCAACCGATAATGGAAAAACTTGGAACAGCCTCGAATGACACGGCAACATCTATCGCTCGGCTAGGTAAGCGCTGATTATCAGGCGTATCAGCCAACCAAACACAGCGTTTACCAAGTGTCGGAGGAAGGAACACACCATGAAACGATCAGCTCCTCTCGCTGCGGTTGTGGGGCTTACCCTAGCTTTAAGCGTCACTGGGTGCACTGACCCTTCGGTGTCTGCAACGATGAAGTCCATTGACTCTATCGGCACCGTATCAATCGAATCAAAGGATGCCATCGACTCGGCAAACAAGCAGTACGACTCCCTTGATAAAGAGCTAAAAAAAGAAGTTGAGAACTACGATGAGCTGAAGAGCGCAAACAAACGTTATGACCAACTTCTCTATAGCGAAATCACCAAGGAAATCAGCCATTCTCAAGAAATTCTGAGTTCGTATTTTGCCCAGCAGTTCGATACCAAAGAAATCGAAGCTGCAAAAACAGATGCACAGGCCGCACTGGATGCTTCTGATACTGATGGTTACTACAAAGTCTACAAGGCGTTGAAAAAAGCCGACAAGGAACTTGATACCTATATTAAGGACGAAAAGAAGAAATCCTACAGTATGGAAACGTACGGCGGAGATAACCCCTTCAGGCTGGAAGAGTCCGATCTTCCTTCAGAATGGTCTTTCAAGCCGATTACATTGCAGTCTTCCGCTCACCCCAACTGGGTTATGAGCGAGAAGAAGGCGACCAACCTCCCCACATACGTCTATTTCTTCATTAACCAATCTTCCCGTGAGTACACTTACCAGCTAAACCAAATCCCCACCAAAGCAATCAAAGTGCAGGACGAGGATGGAAAGATGCAAACTGCTTTGGTAAACACCGAAGTTCAGTTCACGGGACAATTCGACCAAGTTGTCAACGTCGATCCCAACAAAGAGTTAAACGAACGTCCCGCTTATTTCTTTGCAAGGGCAAAGGACAACGCAATCGTCCTCGCTCTCCAAAACTATGACGGCGAAGACCATTACGTTCTTTATACGTCTGGGAACTGAACAAGGTATCATCGTTACTCTTAGAATGTCACAACCATCCAAAAGACTTATCGGCCCTTTTTGATTTGAGTATTTATTCTCATCCTGTTCCCAATCTGCTCTGCGGAGGAAACCCTCTGCCCACAGAAATTAATTTGCTCCCTAAACACAGTAATGAAACCGAAGGGTTCATTATGAAGTGCGGTAGAGCAAGGCGAAGCCGCGCGGGCCGTCGAGCAAAACAAATTGACCGTCTATTCATGAAACTGTAAATGGGACAAATTTGCACTTCTTATATATAAGACTCACAAATTTGTCCCAAATTATCTATCGTTATTTTCTGCTTATCAAACTGAATCGATGACTGCCGCTCTTTTTCTCTTGGACGATGTACTCTTTTTTCAGCTCTTCCGCTGTTGCTTTCCACCCTATTAGACGTCCTTGCTCGTCCTTAAAACCCAGTTTTCCACGAAGCTCGTCTTTCATTTTCTTATCGAGTCGTATCCCAAGGTATGGTTCGATAACTTCATGGTTAATTATCCGTTCTGGTTTTTTGTCATCATTCTTTGGAACCCTTTTATAAAGCGTCTCTAAATCGCTTCTGTATCTTCCCCTAGCCTGAACTATGGTTTCATCATTCGAATCATTAACTATCACATAGTCCAGTTTTGTTTTTTCTGGTCTTATATTAATACCCGTCTCATATGCACCATTTACCACGAGCACCTGCAGGTCATCTGGATAGCATTCTTTCTTAACCAGATAATTTCTCACTTTAATCTGCTCTTCGTTCATTGGGTCATCTTGCCTGTTCAACGACCATATACCCATCGCTCTAATACCCCTCGAACAAAGCAAGTCTACTGCCCTTTTTACTTGTTTAACATGTTTTGTATAAACTAACCCCTTAGCATTTTTATCAACGCTGTACAACACGCTGTCAAGGTCGATAAATCTGATTTCTTTTTTATTGTGGTAGCCCTCAAGCCCTCGCACCGATTTAAGCAGGTTTATATGAGTCTTGTTCCAGAAACGAAAATAGTCAATCGAGGCCTTCGGAGTTGCGCTTAGCGTAATGACAATATTTGTATCGTCTTTCGTCCTCTTCACAAGTTCCTTTAATGCCAGCGCTGTATAGTTCACGTTCTTTGAATCATAAAAGGATTGGTGAACTGCTTGAGACAGCTCGTCTAGACAGATAACTGAATCTCGCCCCCACCAATCATCTGAATAATAATGGCCTCCCCGTCTGGCCTCTTCTATCCGATATCCGAAGGCAGAATAGGTCATCGCAGTAATACCATCTTGTTTCCATTCAATATAGTAACCGCCATTAGCAAGTGAGACCTTCTTTGGATGCCCCCTGAACTTAAGCTGGTCAACCAATGATGTTTGTGGAGCTAAATAGAGCAGATCATCGTCGAAATCATCTGCATAGCGTTTAAGCTCCCTTTCGATGAAAGTCGTTTTGCCCGTACCTGGCGGCGAATAAAGAATGTTCAGTTTGCCGCTTTTCAGTTCAGCCATATCGATTACATCGGAAATGTAATATTTCTTCTCTGGATGCGTTTCACGCTCTTCGAGGCTTATCGGTGTTGGAGGCTGATAAAACAAGTCAAGCACGTCCGTTTTAGCATCTTGCTTCTCGTCATTTTCCTTTAGCTCTTTTTGCCGTTTTATCTGACCGCCCGCTCGATTGGCTGCTCTCCTTTGGTCTGACTCTATTAGCTGCCTCTCCGTCTCCCTCCATATTTCAGCAAGGACTGGATTGGTCTCCACTTCAAATTGATCGCCATTTTCTCGTATTTTTCGATTTAAAACAGCGGTCATATACTGCCGAGAGGCGTTTTTACCGAGCACATATTCAAGCTCTAGGTTCACGCGTTTCACTTTTTCGTCTATTGGCCCTAGCTGACTAAGAATTTCTAAACATGTCTTTGCAATGTCCATCAAACAGCACCTTCTTTCTAAAGTGTTATCACTGCCTTTTTATTCCCCTTTTTTCAGCCTCCCTATATAGGGTGCTTCTGCTAATGCCAGTCTTTTCGCATATCTCTTTGACTGACTTCGCTCTGTCGTTTTCAAATAGATAGAGAGCCATGTTGAGAGCGTCTTCATCAACATTAGGCCTACCGAACTTCACACCTTGCTTCATAGCGGCCTCTCTGCCCTCAGCAGCGTTCTCAAGGATGATCTGCCTCTGGAACTCAGCAATGGCTGACAGCATATGAAATATCAATTTGCCTGCTGGAGTGGTTGTATCGATAGCCTCTTTCTTGCTATGAACCTCGACATGCATCTGTTCGAAGGTCTCCATAAGGTCAATTAGGTCTTTAGTACTCCTGCCAAGTCGAGACAGCTCAGTGATATAAACTTCATCGCCCTCGCGCAGACGAGAGAGCATATCTTTCAGAGCGGGACGATTAGCGTTCTTGCCCGAAGCCTTATCGATAAATATCTGGTTATCCTTTAGGCCAAGCTCGTGTGCATATTCAAGCTGCCTTGCCTCGTTCTGTTCCTTCGTTGAGCAGCGAGCGTAGAGAAACTTCACCGCGTGCCTCCAATTCCTATATGTCTCAAAAGTCCTATTAGTATTCTATATTGGGACATACACTTTTGGAATATCTTTTAGGACACTATTTGATTCAAAAGACTCACTTGGGGAGTGGCATTTCTCATGTCTCAAATGTTATGAATTTTGGGATACACCGTAACGCAGCTCAACTCTCTTACGCACTCCCAGCTTGCAAAAGATGCGCTACCTCATAAGCCCCTGCCCCCAGTCTGTTTTGTCGCATACGGGGTGTTTTACACTTTGGCCTCAACTTCTACTTGGCAGACCCCATCTATGTAGTTGATATCAACATGACAGGAAGAATAAATTCCTCCGACCGTCTACCTTCACTGTAAATAGCGTATTACCAAGGCATAATCGCCAATGCTATCGAGAAGACCGCTAGCTGCCTAAAATGCCTTGAATCTTCGCGCCCTGAGAAATGTCAGCAGGAAGCGGCACCGTTCGCCCTTTTACTCAAAATGAAAGCCCGTGTCCTTGATACAATCTCATCTACCACACCGCAACATCCATATATTTGGATGGAGCTTCACAATGGCATAGCTGCCGCTTTGCGTATGCAAACAGGCGAATTGGAGGGCACCCGCCTTTCAAGGTCTGTTCGCATATGCATGTGAAGCCTTGCGGTGTGGTAACTGTGGTAGGTGTCCTCCACATCGCTTCATTTAGTTGATGTGCTTCTTCCCTTCCACTTTGTCGGAATTTCTTTGGAAGGAGAGGTCATGCCCCTTATCAACTGCCCAGAATGCGGGAAGCAAGTTTCAGACAAAGCTCCGACCTGCCCAAATTGTGGCTTTCCGCTGAACAGCATCTCCAGCAACGAAGCAACCAGCAGTACAGAAGATACTCAAAGCGACCAGCCAGAATCTGTGACCGAGAAGCAAAAAGACGGTTCCTCGAATGAAGCGCAGGACAATAACAGGCTTCCCGATACGCAAACGAAAAAGCCAGCGCAAGAGGGGCAAAAGAAAAAGAAGCGAGTCGTTTCAGGCAAAATGAAATTGACAGCAGCAGTACTCGGCATAGTCGCAGTCGCAGAAATTGCCGTTGGGGCTATGCTTGCATCGAACATCATCTGCATACACGAATGGAGCGGAAACAACTGTTGCCAAGTCAATCATTGCTATAAATGCGGAAAAGTCGATCCCAATGGAAAGATTGACCCCGATGCACACAACTGGAACTCCGCAACGTGCACCGAACCGAAAACTTGTGTCAACTGTAGGAAAACCGTCGGAGAGAAAAACCCAGACAATCATTGCTTCGAGGACAGAAGCGATGGTTCAAAAGTCTGTACGCGCTGCGGAAAGATAATTCCAGCCCCGAATAGCACCGATGAAGCGGGAGACGATAGCCCTTCAACCGCAACTAGCCAGTCATCTGAAGGCAACGACCAGACCGCGACAGAGGAGACCGCCCCTTCCGCATTTTCCTTTTCCCCTAGCTCCTTCAATGGAAAGCTCAAAAGCAATCTAGACGCAGACGTTATCGACAAGAGCACCGATGAGCTTATTTCCTATGTGTTTGTTGATGACATAAAGAACCCCGATATGTACGCAATGCTCTCTTTTACGACAATGGACGGGCAGAGCAATCTGACAAAGAGCAGCAGGTATGACAGCTCCTGCAACCCGTCCCCCATCCTTATGATTGACACCAAGAAATGCGACTCAGCGATTGTTGCACGTGGATTCATAATGGCCTGTGATTCCTCACTCTCAAAAACCGATGCTCAGGAAGTCGTTACAAATCTTGCAAACAGCGTCGAAGGCAATAGTGGGTCTACAAGTAAAAACGGGATTAGCTATCTTTTGGCAGGCGATGGCGAGAAAGTCATGCTTAGGGCAACAGTCGCATAGGCTCCTCAATCCACACAATGCAATGTCTGGCACCGTAGCGCACTTCGCCACGGTGCCCTTTCTTTCAAACTGCGATTTCAATTGATGTCTGCTCAGCCTATAGCAAAAATGCACGATGAGAGCGAAATTAAGGCTTGGAATTGCACCGATGGGCACTTACTCCAACCCCAGCCCCAACGGGGCAAATAGGCCTCATTTCCTTTGATTTAACCCAATAAACGAACCCTTTTACCATGGCATAGACAATCCCATAGCTACAATCATGTTGTCGTGCTTGAGTCTCTGAAAGGAGATCCAAGCTATGTCGAATAGGAAAGATAACAAGGGTCGAGTTCTCCATCGCGGAGAAGGCCAGCGCCCAGACGGTCGTTACTCGTTCAAATACACCAATTGGATGGGAAAAACCTGCTTTGTCTATTCGTGGACTTTGACAATTCACGACCAAACGCCACGCGGCAAAAAGAGAGACCTCTGCTTAAGGCAGAAAGAACAGCAGATTCAAAAAGACCTCTTCGACCACATTGCACCTGAGAACATGAACGTCATAACTCTGGTTGAGAACTACCTTGCGACCAAGGTTGCAGTACGAAAGACAACTGTTAGCGCCTATAAAACCGTCACCAATTACCTGAAAACAGACAGCTTCAGCAAGGCCCAAATATCAAACATTACGGTGTTGGATGCAAAGAAATGGCTCATCCACCTTCAGCAAGATGTTGGAAAGGGATATAGCAGCGTCTGTAGCATCCGAGGCGTACTCAGACCAGCTTTCCAACTGGCCGAAGAATGCGGAATCATAAGACGCAACCCTTTTAACTTCGAACTTATCAATGTTCTGGTCAACGATACGGTATCCAGAGAATCGTTAAGCGTTAGACAAGAACGGCTATTCCTTGAGTTCATGCGCTCGGATCATCACTTCTCGCGCTACTTTGAAACTTACTTTATCTTGTTGAACACTGGACTCAGAATTTCTGAATACTGCGGCCTGACCTTTGATGACATTGACTTCGAAAATCACTGCATACGCGTTCAAAAGCAACTCCATCGTGCGAGAGATATGCAGTATTACGTTGAAGAACCTAAGACGAAATCTGGTATGAGATATATCCCTATGACCGCTTCTGTCGAAAAGGCCTTCCACAGTCTCATCGGACAGAGGGCGCAGCCAAAAGAAGAGCCTGTTATTGATGGGGTAAGGGGCTTCATCTGCCTAGACAAGAATGAGATGCCATGCGTTGCCCTGCATTGGGAGCATAGGCTCAAACGCGCCGTCATTAAGCACAACCGCATCTATAAGGAAGAGCTGCCTCATATAACCCCGCACCAGCTCAGGCACACTTTCTGTAGCCGAATGGCACGCGCTGGCATGAGTCCAGCAAAGCTCAGATACATTATGGGGCACTCAGATATCAACACCACCTACAACGTTTACACCCATCTTGGGCTTGAAGATATTCAAGACGAGATGCTTGCTATTGAACAAAACCGCAGGTAGACATTGGTAGTAAAAATTTGAGCCGTACTACGTTTTTACTACTTTTGCTTCTACTTTTGACTGATTTCTGGCCTTAATAAAGTGGATTTCCTTCCCTATATTGGGAACTGATTTTTAGAGCCATTCAACTCTTTGAACACAGTAGAAGTGTTGGGGATAAAGGTCTTATCTTGTTATTATCGCAGGTAGAGATAACTATTTGACCCTGCCCCTTTGTCACATCACATTAGGCGCAGATGCGATACTCGAGCTTGATGATGGCGATCGAAAGGAAACCGCTCATGCAACGCATACTGTTTATCTGCCATGGCAACATCTGTCGCTCGACGATGGCTGAGTCGGTGTTTACCGAGCTGGTGCGGCGCGCCGGGCGCGCGGGCGAGTTTGTCATTGACTCCGCTGCGACCTCGACCGAGGAGATCGGCAACCCGCCACACCACGGTACCGTTGCCAAGCTGCGCGAGGTCGGGATTCCCGTCGTCGCACATCGTGCACGTCAGGTGCGTCGCGCGGAGTATGGCGACTGGGACCACATTGTCTATATGGACGACGAGAACGCGCGTGGCCTGCGTCGCATCTTTGGCGACGACCCCGACGGCAAGATCACGCGCATGCTCGATTGGACCGAGCGCCCCGGCGACGTGGCCGACCCCTGGTACACCGGCAATTTCGATGCCACCTACCGCGACGTACTCGACGGCTGCACCGCTATGCTCGAGCAGCTGTAGGCAATCGAGGTCGCGGGCCACGCCTTTGTCACATCCGGGACTAGCCCTAGACCGGCTTGACCTCCAGCTTTATCCCCTCGGCGCAGGAGTCGCCCAAAACATCCGAAAGGGCCCAGGTCGCATATAGCGGCAAATAGAGAACCGCTCCGTTGCGCTCAACGTTGCCTCTCGAGAAAACAATCCCGAGCCTTACGCCATATTCAGCCGTATCAAGCACATGACCGAGCGCAGCGTGCGCGTGGTAATAGGAGCCCGATTTAACCTCGATCGGAACAGCCGTCCCATCCGGTCCATCGACCACAAAGTCCACTTCACCGCGCTTTTTTGTCTGATAGTAGTAAAGCTGGCGATTTTGGGCAGCCAGCTGCTGGGCCACCACGTTTTCGTAAATGCCGCCCAGATTGGGCTCCTTGCTATCAAGATACGCCGCTTGGGCGACTCCGACGGGGTAGCGCGCCATCAACATGCCCGTATCCGATTGATATAGCTTGAACTGCGATGGCCGTGCCGTCTTGAGCAAGGGCGATTTTGGCTCGGTTACGATATCGGCTTTGAGAGCAACGCCGGCATCGACAAGCCATACAAAATCTCGCTGATACTTCTCGTAGTGAGCCTTGGGGTCAATGGAATTGAGCACGAAGCGCTTGTTTTCGCCCTCGAGCATAATAGGGAGCTGATCGTAAATGCTCTGCACCTGAAGGGCTCGCCCGCTTGCATACTTGGAGATATCCCGCCGGTACTGTTCGTTGAGCTCTGACTGTAGCTGACGAACAGAGGCAAGGTCGCCCTGCGTGTCAAGGAAACGCTGCACGACCTCCGGCATTCCGCCGACAACGGTATAGGTCCTGAAGTTTGCCATCATCGCGTCATGAATGTAATCAGGAACGGGCCTCTCGCTGATACACGCGTCACGTATCGTTTGGCGAGCCCCCTCGCTCACCCCGGTTGCCCAGCAAAACTCCTCAAAATCGAGCGGGAACATCCTAAGCTCGTGGACATACCCCACGGGATAGGACCTGACGCCCTTGAACTGAGTCCCGAGCATTGACCCCGAAAACGCCCAGCGGCACCTCCCGTCCTCAACAAGGAACTTTGCCATCGTCATGATGTCGGGGGCCTCTTGGACCTCATCGATAAACACGAGCGTTTTGCCTGGCGCAATCGACTTTCCCGAAAGAAGCGTCACCCTGCTGATGAAATCATCGGCATTCCGCGCCTCGAGAAGAGCATCTTTTGCCTGGCGGTTTTCCATGAGGTTAAGCTCGATGTAGGTTGCATGGTTGGCTTTGCCAAATGCGCGAATCGAATAGCTTTTGCCAATCTGGCGAGAACCCGTAATGAACAAGGCCTTTTGCTCGGAAGACTTCAGCCAACGCTCCAGCTCTGCCGCTATTTTCCTGCGCAGCATAGGCTCTCCCCTCGGTGTCATCAAATGAAATGCAAAGTTTTATACGCTTGATTATCGATGAAACGCAGAATTTTTAGAACCTAAAATCTGATGAAATGCAGAGATTTGAGATTATAAGCAAAAAGAAGGGACACCACCCGCGAATGTGACAAAAGAACTGTCCCTTTGTCACATTGCGCTCAGCTACTCGTCGACGACCTCGGCAAGCCAAACGTTCAGCGTATCGACCTCGGGGCAGCAGAACTTTGCCGTACCGGGCTCGTTGCCAGGCACGGTTCCGCCGTAGCGCAGGATATCGATATAGGGAAAGCCCACGTGACAGGCCATAGCGCACATCTTGCCGCGGTCTCGATCGAAGTCGAAGACGTCTCCCGGCTTGTGACCATGGTGACAACGGCACGCACCCAGCTGGTCCACGCAGCTCACGCGGATACGCGGACGCTTGCCACGCGGCGCACCGAGCGGCCCGTTCTCGCCCGCAGGCTTGACGCCGCCCTCGCCGGCGTTACTCATGGTCGATCACATCCAGGCAGGCCTCGATGGGAAGGCCGGCCGACTTGTCTTCTTGGTCGGCATTGCGCTCGATAAGCTCGGCCACCACACGCATGGCGTCGGTCGTCGCACGCTGTAAGCTCCAGCCGGCCATAACGCGACCCACGAGCACCGACGAGAACGTATCGCCCGTGCCCGGGAAATACACCGGGATCAGCTCAAAGGGAATCGTGAAGTACTCTCCCGCCACATGGTCGTAGCCGATGACGGCACTCGCCCCGTCGACCTTCGCGCTCGTAATGACCACCGACTTGGCGCCCAGCGCGAGCATGGCGTCCACGAGCGCACGAGCCTCATCGGCCGTAATCTGCTCGGCCATAGGCGTATCGGTGAGCAGACACGCCTCGGTATAGTTGGGCACCGCGTAGTCGGCGCACTCGACCAGGCTGCGCATAAGGCCGATGGTCGATTCGGGCACGCCGGCGTAGAGCCTGCCGTTGTCGGCCATGATGGGGTCGACGAACACCTTGGTGCCTTTTTGCGAACGGCGGTGGCAAAAGTCCGAGATGATGCGCGCCTCTTCCTCGGTCACGATAAAGCCGGTCGAGATGGCGTCGAATTCAAAGCCGAGCTCCTCCCAGATGGCAAGACTCTGACGCACGTACTCCGTGGTGTCGTGGATGTAAAACTTGGGGTAGTTGAGCGTATCGGAAACGAGGGCCGTCGGCAGGTTGTGGATACGGTAACCCATGTGCGACAGCACCGGCAGCATGGCAGAAAGCGCGACCTTACCGTAGCCGCACATATCGTTGATCAGCAGCAGCTGAGTGTTCTTCATGAGTGTCCCCCTTGGGTCGGGTGCGACGCGACGGCGCCATAGTGCGACTAAGTGTAGCGCAGGGGGCGTTGCAAGCGGGCGCAGGCGCCGAGGAGTGCACATTGTTGCGGAAAGGTTACGGAAATGGGAGGCAAAATCGCGGCGGTAGCGGCACAGTAGCTGCCATCTATTTACTACCATTCCAAAACTATGCCGGATTACTACGATAAACCGTTAGCCTCCAACCACAACGAATTGCACTCCGGCAAAACCGCAGGTAGACAGCTTGTGATTTTACGAAAAACAATGCCGAGGTCTGATATTTCGAATTCATCGTAGTAATCCGGCATAGTTTTGGACAAAGCAACTTCGAAAGGGTGTCACCGCAGCCCAAAATGATTCGTTTTCCTCCGTCCCCCACGGATCACTCAACAAGAGCGTCCCCAACGACTATCCCAACAAGGGCAACGCCGATGTTTTGGCGAAGTCAGCGAAAACCCGTCAGAGCGAGCAAGGTGCCTTGAAGCAAGGCGGCATTGACCTTCTGGTCATGCCGCCGAAGTTGAAAGGCAGATTGCCGCTCTGGCGGGTTTGCAGCGTCGAGCCGTTGCGCGGTTTGGCAAAACCGCGCAACCACTAGTTTGGTACCTTGACATTGATTTCTTATGCTCCTAGATTAGTTAGGCACAAAACAATTCCACTACCTAACTAAAGAAAGGAGCGAAGCTTAGATATGTGTGTTGAACCACTCGTCCTTCCACATGAGCCCGGCGGTGACCCGTCGCAACCGGTAGACATACCCGAAGCGGTCAGCGCCGAAGACAAACTCGCCAAGCGCATCCTGAGCGGTCTGGGCTTTTGCGGCCATTACATGCACTTTCATGGCGGAGGCGTATCCGGCAAGGCGCCCATCATCTGCCTGCTGGCCAAGCAGCCCGGCAGCGAGATGTCGCAGCAGGAACTCGGCATGCACTTTGACCTCAAGCCGGGGTCGCTTTCCGAGATCCTGTCCAAGCTCGAGGTCAACGGCCTCATTGAGCGCAGCCGTAACCCCAAGGATCGACGGCAACTCACCATTCGCCTGACCGAAACCGGCCGGGAAAACGCCCGCATCGACCAGGCCGCCCGCATTCGCTTTAGAGAGCAGGCCTTTGGCGCCCTCACCCACGACGAGCGTGAGCAGCTCGCCGAAATGCTCGAGAAAATCCGCAAAACTTGGGAGGAACTGGATGATTAAAACCCTCATGGGCAGCATCCGCGACTATATGAAAGTCACCGTTGCCACGCCGTTGCTCGTACTTGGCGAGGTGCTCTGCGAGATGCTGATTCCATTTATCACCGCCAACCTGATCGACGCCATCAAAGACGGCGCCACCGTAGCCGAGATGCTTCCCACCGCAGGCTTTTTGGTGCTCATCGCGCTGACGTCGCTTGCTTTCGGTGCCGCTGCCGGCGTCACCTGCAGCCATGCGAGTTGCGGCTTCGCCAAGAACCTGCGTCACGACCTGTTCTACAAGATCCAGACGTTCAGCTTTGCCAACATCGATGAGTTCTCGAGCTCCTCGCTCGTCACGCGCCTGACCACCGACATCAACAACGTGCAGCAGGCCTTTATGATGATCATCCGCATCGCCGTGCGCGCGCCGCTGGTATTGATCTTCGCCTTTACCATGGCATTTATCATGGGCGGCAGCGTTGCCATGGTCTACCTGGTCATCATTCCGCTGCTGGGCTTTGGACTGTTCTTTATCATCTTTAAGGTGCGCCCCATCTTCTCGCGCGTGTTCCACAAGTACGATGCCCTTAACGAGTCCGTCGAGGAAAACGTCACCGGCATGCGCGTGGTTAAGAGCTACGTGCGCGAAGACTTTGAGAAGGAGAAGTTCGCGACCGCCGCGCGCGACGTCCAGATGGACTTCACCCGCGCCGAGAAGCTGCTCGCCTTTAACAACCCCATGATGAATATCTGCGTCAACGGCGCATTTGTCGTCATCATCTACCTGGGATCCAAGCTCATCATCACGAGCCAGGGCACGCTGTTCGACGTGGGCCAGCTCTCCTCGATCTTTACCTATGGCTTCCAGATCCTCATGAGCCTGATGCAGCTGTCGATGATCTTTGTCATGGTGACCATGGCCGACGAATCGGCGCACCGCATTACCGAGGTGCTGGCCGCCGAGCCCACGATCGCCGATCCCGCTGAGCCCGTGCTCGAGGTTGCCGACGGCTCCATCGACTTTGACCACGTGAGCTTTAAGTATTCCGCGCATGCAAAGCGCCAGGCGCTCGACGATATCGACCTGCACATTAAGAGCGGCGAGACCATCGGCATCATCGGCGGCACCGGCTCGGCCAAGTCCACGCTTGTAAACCTCATCGCCCGTCTGTACGACACCACTGAGGGTACCGTGCGCGTGGGCGGCGTAGATGTGCGCGACTACGACTTGGACGCCCTGCGCCACCAGGTGGCCATGGTGCTGCAGAAAAACGTGCTGTTTAGCGGCACGATTGCCGAGAACCTGCGTTGGGGCGACCCGAACGCTACCGACGAGGAAGTCCGCGAGGCGGCACATCTGGCCTGCGCCGACGAGTTTGTCGACGGCTTCCCCAAGGGCTATGACACCTGGATCGAACAGGGCGGCTCCAATGTCTCCGGCGGTCAGAAGCAGCGTCTGTGCATTGCGCGTGCCCTGCTGCGTCGCCCCAAGATCTTGATCCTGGACGACTCCACCAGCGCCGTCGACACCAAGACCGACGCCAAGATCCGCGCGGGGCTGGCAAGCTATCTGCCCAACACGACCAAGCTCATCATCGCCCAGCGCATCAGCTCCGTGCAGGACGCCGATCGCATCATCGTCATGGAGGGTGGCCGCATCGCGCAGATCGGCAACCACGATGAGCTGCTTAAGACGAGCGAGATCTACCGCGAGACCTTTACCTCGCAAAGCAAGATGTCTGCCGAGGGCGAAGGGGCCGTCGAGGCCGACACCGAGGCATCTGCAACGCAAGCTCAGACCCAGGAAGGAGGCGAGGCACATGAGTAAGGCAACGACCGCCGAGCGCGCGCTCAACCGCAAGGGCGGCACCATGTCGCGCCTCATCAAGACGCTCTTTGGCTTCTACCCCGTGCTTTTGCCCCTCGTCGTCGTCGGCGTGGTGCTCTGCGCCATCATCAACTCCATCGGCGCGACCTTCCTTCAGAGCGCCCTGCAGATTATTAGCGAGTCGTGGCAGTCGGGCGATTGGACGACCGCGCAGCCCAAAATTCTGAAGCTTGTGACCACCCTCGCCTGCATCTACGGCGTCGGCATCCTGTCCTCACTCTTCTGGAACCGCGCCATGGCCATCGTTACGCAGGGCTCGCTCGAGAAGCTGCGCGAGAAGATGTTCAACCGCATGCAGGACCTGCCGATTCGCTACTTCGACACGCACCAGCGCGGCGACATCATGAGCCACTACACCAACGACATCGACACGCTGCGCCAGATGATCAGCCAGTCGCTGCCCAACCTGCTCATGACGACCATCGTCATCGTCACGGTGTTCTTTATCATGCTGTACTACAGCGTGTGGATGTGCCTGGTCATTGTGGCCGGCGTCGCCTTTATGACCTTTATGACCAAGCTGCTCGGCTCCAACTCCGCGCGCTTCTTCATTGCGCAGCAGACCGAACTCGGCGTGGTCGAGGGCCATATCGAGGAAGTCATGAACGGCCAGAAGGTCGTCAAGGCATTCTGCCACGAGTCTGCCGCCGAAGCCGATTTTGACGAGCGCAACGAAAAGCTCTTCGAGGTCTCGCAGAAGGCCAACATGTACGCCAACATCCTCATGCCCATCCTTATGAACCTGGGCAACCTGCTCTACGTGCTGGTCGCACTGGCCGGCGGCATTTTCCTAGCGCTGGGCGTGCCCAACCTGAGCATCTCGGGCATGGCGCTGTCCATCGCCGTCGTGGTGCCGTTCCTCAACATGACCAAGCAGTTCTGTGGACAGATCGGCCAGATCTCGCAGCAGATCAACGCCGTGGTCATGGGCCTCGCCGGCGCCGACCGTATCTTTGAGCTCATCGACGAGGAGCCCGAAGCCGACGAAGGCTATGTGACGCTTGTCAACGCTCAGGTGAACCCCGATACCTGGCAGCTCGAGGAGGCCGACCACCACACTGGCATGTGGGCGTGGAAACATCCGCACCGCGCAACCGGCGAGATCGAGTACGTGCCGCTGCGTGGCAACCTGGTCATGGACAACGTCGACTTTGGCTACACGCCCGACCACGAGGTGCTGCACGGCGTGTCCGTGTTTGCCAAGCCGGGCCAGAAGGTCGCGTTTGTCGGCGCCACCGGTGCCGGTAAGACGACCATCACCAACCTCATCAACCGCTTCTATGACATCGCCGACGGCAAGATCCGCTACGACGGCATCAACGTCAACAAGATCCGCAAGGCCGATCTGCGCCGCTCGCTGGGCGTCGTGCTACAGGACGTGAACCTGTTCACCGGCACCGTGATGGATAACATCCGCTACGGCAACCTGGACGCTACCGACGAGGAGTGCATCGCGGCGGCCAAGCTCGCCGGCGCGGACGACTTTATCACCCGCCTACCCGACGGCTACGACACCATGCTCACCGGCAACGGCGCACAGCTGTCGCAGGGCCAGCGCCAGCTGATCTCGATTGCGCGTGCCGCCGTCGCCGATCCGCCGGCAATGATTCTGGACGAGGCCACGAGCTCCATTGACACCCGCACCGAGGCCATCGTGCAGGCGGGCATGGATAAGCTCATGGAGGGCCGCACGACGTTTGTCATCGCGCACCGTCTCTCCACCGTGCGCAACTCCGACGCGATCATCTGTCTGGACCACGGCCGCATCATCGAGCGCGGCAACCACGACGAGCTGATCGCCAAGCGCGGGTATTACTACCAGCTCTATACCGGAGCGTTTGAGCTGGAGTAGTTCGGCTCGCCGAGATGGCCGATTTGCCGCTCATTCGTCGGGCATGACCCTAAGGTCAATGCCCGCCTCTTTCGGGGCAAATCGACTCATCTCAACGACCCAAACACAATGCGCCGCAACGAATAAAGCCTCCGCAGCCACACGAGCTGCGGAGGCTTTTTTCATGCCGGCCGGAAACCGTATCCCACTTTTCGGGCCCAAAATGGGATGCCGTTTCCCGCTGGACCCCCTCCGGGAAACGGCATCCCATTTCAAGGGCATAAACCGGGATGTGGTTTCCCCTAACGGCACCTTTGGGAAGCCGCATCCCACTCTAGACGCACAAAACGGGATGAGCTTTCCCATGGTGATCCAAGACCAGAAGCATGTCCGATAGCGCGGCCAGGTCAAGAACAACAAGGCAAGCGTCACGCCAATTTGGACGAGCGTCTGCTGCAGTTTGAGGCTGCTAGCCCATATGGTAGAGTTAACCACCCATGAATTTCAGCACACTGCGTGCTACCTGTTCTTTTGTCATTTAGGGGAGTGAACTTGTGAATACTTCTGTCGCCAAGAAGGCCGGCCAGGCGGTGCGCCTGCTCATGATGGTGCTCACGGCAGTTCTCATCTTCTTCTTCATCAATGTTATGCTGCTCGTCTCCGATATCCAGGGCACGGCGCGTGTGGTCAACTACGCCGGTCTGGTGCGCGGTACCACGCAGCGAATCGTTAAGCTCGAGGATGCGGGCCAGCCTCAAGATGACCTGCTCAAAGCCGTGGATTCATACATCAACGGTTTGCGTTACGGAAGTGACGACCTCAACCTCGTCCGTCTCGACGACGATGAGTATCAGGCAAAAATGACCGAGCTTGCAAATTATTTTGATGAGCTTTGCACCGAGATCATCCGCGTGCGCGAAGTCGGCTATGAGAACACCGACATCATCTCCATGAGCGAGGAGTTCTTTGGCATTTGCGACGATGCTACGCGACTCGCAGAGGACTACTCTCAGGAGAAGGCGTCGGCGCTCAACTATCTCGAGGGCCTGGTGATCATCGACATCATGGGCTTGGTGGCGACCTTTGCGGTCGAACTTGTTCGCGCGGTGCGAACTGCCGCGCTCAATCGCGAACTGCAGAACAAAGTCTATCTCGACGAAGCCACAGGACTGCCCAACAAGAACAAGTGCGAGGAGGTCTTGGGGCAGGAGCAACCTGTCTCCGCGGAGGCGCCCGTTGCGGTGTGCGTCTTCGACCTTAACAATCTGCATACGGTCAATAACAGCTTCGGCCACGAGAAGGGCGACGAATACATCCGTTCTTTTGCCCAGCAGCTGGGGCGCGTGGCGTCGGAGACCTGCTTTGTGGGCCGCGACGGCGGCGATGAGTTTATCGCGGTGCTGCGAGATACCGATCGAGCTGCCGTGGAGTCCTGTCTCGCTCGGGTTCGCGCGAACGTGAACGAGTATTCCGAGACTCATCCCGACATGCCTATCAGCTATGCGGTGGGCTATGCGCTTTCCAGTGATTTTGATGAACCGCCTACGATGCGCGAGCTCTTTTCCCAGGCCGACAAAAACATGTACATCGACAAGAACCGCGTAAAGACAGCCGAGGCAGCCGGGCCGCAACGCGAGGACCGCTAAACCCGTAGCAAAGGGTAGCTAATTTGGGACGGGACTCTTTTGGCTATTTGAGAAGTTGTGCCATGGCGTTGATGAATTTTTGTACTTGGAGGGTCGGCTCGAGCGGATAGTGCAAAAAGACCGGCACCTCGCGACCGCATAGGAATGGCACGCCCACAAAGGCCGGGTGTACCCCCGACCATGCGCCGCAGGTGAGCACCGCGTCGCCCTTTTCCTCTGCCTCGTTAAAGAGCGCAAAGTCAAAGCTGTCCACGTCGATCACGTCCACGCCGCCGTCGGCCAGAAGGTCGATGCGCAGGCTGTCCATGGCGTCGTTGCCGTGGCGGAGCACGCGCAGGCGCATACCCTCCAAGTCGGCGACCGTAATGCGATTCTTGCGCGCCAGCGGGCTCGTGCGCGGCAGGTCGATATAAAACGGCACGTTAACGATGCGGAGCTTTTGGCAGGCGTCACCCCAGCGCGGGGTCGAAAAACTCGACTGCACCACATCGACCTCGCGACCGAGGCTGCGCATGACGGTCTCGCGTTCGTCGTAGAGGTCGCTTACCGGCACGATCTCAAATCGCAGCGACGGTTCCAGATCGTGGATGCCCGACCACATCGACAGCGTTTGGCGCCCTGGGCACATCATCGACACGCCCAGGCGCACGGCACCGCCATCGCCCGCCGCGCGTCGGGCACGGCGCAGCGCATCCTCGGACTGCCGCATGATCGAGCGCGCGTCGTCCACCAGCAGTGCGCCCGCCGGCGTCACCTTGACGCCTGAGTGCGAACGTTCGAACAGTGTGATGCCGAACTCGGCCTCGAAGCCCGACACCTGCTTGACGAGCGCCGGAGTCGACACGCGCAATTTTGCCGCCGCACGCGAGAAGCTTCCCAGCTCCGCGGCGGCCGATATGGCCTCAAGTCGTCGATCGTACACGTCAATCTCCTGTTTTCACGTCCGTGGCCACATGGTGCCACAGAGGGGTTATTTTCGCAGGTCACGCGCTCAATTGAGAACAAACCTCAATGCACAGTGTAAACCTACGGTTAACGCCATTCTAACAAATATGCAATTCACCTGCGCAAATGCAAAGCATACGATAACCAGCGAAAACCACGTGGGTCGATTAATGGGAACGACCCACCGGGAGGCACAAGAAGGGAAGTTCCTATGGGCAATTGGCTTAAGCTCGAGGGCGATGTCTGCGCCGTGACCGGCGCACTCGGCGGTATGGGCGTCGAGATTTGCCGCGAGTTCGCCCGCAACGGCGCCAACGTCGTCCTGCTCGATCTGGACGAGGAAAAGGTCAAGGCCGCAGCCGCCGACCTCGCCGCCGAGTTTGGCATCCACGCCGAGGGCTACAAGATGAACGCCACCGACGAGGCCGAGGTTCAGGCCGCCGTCGACGCCACCATCGCCGACTTCGGCCGCGTCGACGTCCTCGTCAACACCGCCGGCATCCTGCGCTTTGCCGCTATGGAGGACCTGCCGCTCTCCGACTGGGAGCAGGTGCTCAACGTCAACCTCACCGGCTACTTCATCACCTCGCAGCGCTTTGGTCGCGAGATGATCAAGGCCGGCCAGGGCCGCCTGGTGCACATCTCGACCGTTGCCAGCCACTCCCCTGAGACGTTCTCGGGCGTGTACAGCTCCACCAAGGCGGGCGTCAACATGATGTCCAAGATGCTCGCCGCCGAGTGGGGCCCCTACGGCGTGCGCTCCAACTGCGTCGAGCCCTGCTTTGTCAAAACCCCCATGTCGGCCAATTTCTACGCCGACCCCGAGGTCGAAAAGAGCCGCAGCCGCCTGATCGCCACGCGCCGCATCGGCGAGGTCAGCGATATCGCCAACGCCGTCATGTTCCTGGCGTCCAAGCGCTCGGACTTTACCACCGGCGATGCCATCAAGGTTGACGGCGGCTTCTCCAACATGATGGGCGACCTCACCGCCAAGCCCGGCGGCCGTCGCGCCTATGCCGACAACTACCTCAAGAACAAAGGTGTCGAGCTCTGGTCCGATGAGTCCGGCGTCGCCAAGCCGACCGACCAGTAAACCAACCTAACAGGGAGGCCCGCGGACACGCCCGCTCCTCCCCCGTATCGATTAGAAAGAGTCCAATGGCTTCCACCAACTCCAACAAGGGTCGCGCCGTCGTGCTTTCCGCCGCGTGCGTCACCATGTTCTTCATCAGCTCCATCGCGCTGTATTCCGTCGTGAGCAAGAATCTGCTCGCCGTCTATCCCGAGTGGTCCAGCGCCCTTACCTGGGCTTTCCCGGTCTTTCAAACCATCATGGCCGTGACGGGCATCTTCGCCGGCCGCATCTCCGATAAGATCGGCCCGCGCAACGTCGTGATCGCCGCCGCCGTGTGCTACGGCCTGGGCTGGTTCATGTCCGGCACCGTCACCGAGCCGTGGCAGTTCTACCTGTGGTTCTCACTCGTCGCCGCCGTCGGCAACGGTCTGGGCTATAACCCGGCGCTCACCACCGGCCAAAAGTGGTTCATCGACAAGAAGGGTCTCGCCTCCGGCATCACCCTGGCCGCTTCGACCGCCGGTCCCGCCGTGCTGTCCCCGGTGCTCGCCTCGCTGCTCATCCCGAGCCTGGGCATCTTTGGCGCCCTTAAGGCACTCGGCGTCATCTTCTTTGTGATGATCGCCGCCTCCGCCCTGTTCCTGAAGGCCCCCGAGGCCGGTTGGCTGCCCGAGGGCTTCGAGGCCCCCAAGGGCGGCGCGCACGCCGGCACCTTCGGCGACCTCACCCCGGGCGAGATGGTCAAGACCCCGCGCTTCTGGGTTCTCATCATCACCTTCGCCTTTGCCGCCACCGCCGGCACGCTGCTCGTCGGCAAGGTTGCCTCCATCGCCGCCGTCCAGCTCTTCGCCGACCCCACGAGCGCCGCTGCCGTCGCCCTCGGCGGCGTGGTGGTCTCCGTCAACACCTGCGCTAACCTGGTTGGTCGTCTGTCCTTTGGCCAGATCATCGACAAACTCGGCGCCTACAAGTCGCTGCTCATCAGCCTTGTCGTCACCATCGTCGCGCTCGTCATCATGTCGATGAGCTTTACGCAGAGCATGTTCTTTGTGGCGCTCGCCCTGCTCGGCTTTAGCTTTGGCGCCCTGCTCGTCATCTACCCGCCGCTCACCGGTGGCGCCTTTGGCACCAGCAACATCGGCGTCAACTACGGCATCATGTTTTTGGGCTATGCCGCTTCCACCTGGATCAGCCAGCCCATCACCGCCGTGCTGTATCACGCCGAAGCTGGCAGCGCCGCCTACCAGCAGTCCTTCTACGGCGCCATCGTGATCGCCGCCATCGCCGTCGTGCTCACCGTCTACATGATGGTCTCCGACAGCAAGAAGAAGTCCGCTTAGTAATTGCCGATGTGACAAAGGGACTGTCCCTTTGTCACATTCCATCGCCACCACTATTAAGGAGTCGAAATGTCTGAGCTCAATCCCGTCCGCATTGCCGTCATCGGTGCCGGCGCCATGGGCCGCAACCACATCCGCTTTGTCACCGAGGAGCCCGAGGCCGAGCTCGTCGCCATCGCCGACGCCTTTGAGGGCGCCCGCGCCACGGCCGAGGCCGCCGGCGTGCCGTTCTTTACCGATCCCGCCCAGATGATGGACGAGGTCAAGCCCGAGGCCGTCATCATCGCCACGCCCAACGACCTGCACCTGGGCGTCGCCCGCGAGGCCGTCAAGCGCAACATCGTGCCGCTGGTCGAAAAGCCGATCTCCAACGACCTGGAGGATGCCCAGGCCTTTGCCGCCGAGGCCGAGACCGCCGGCGTGCCCGTGCTCGTGGGTCAGCACCGTCGCCACAATCCCTTCGTCAACAAGGCCAAGGAGATCATCGAGTCCGGCGAGCTGGGCAAGCTCACCGTGTCGAGCTTCCACTACATGATCTATAAGAATGACGAGTACTTCGATGTCGAGTGGCGCCGCAAGAAGGGTGCCGGCCCGATCCTGGTCAACCTGGTGCACGACGTCGACCTGCTCCGCTACCTGCTGGGCGAGCCCGTTGCCGTCCAGGGCATGCAGTCCAGCGCCGCCCGCGGTTTTGAGACCGAGGACTCCGCCGTGGTCAACGTCCGTTTTGCCGATGGCGCGCTTGCGAGCATGACCATCTCCGACGCCACCGCCAGCCCCTGGAACTGGGAGGCCACCGCTCGCGAGGATCCGCAGTACCGCCCCTTCGACGCCGACGCCTACTTTATTGGCGGAACCTTGGGTGCCCTTTCGCTGCCCCGCCTGCACCAGTTCTCCTACGACGGAGCCTCCAACTGGCACAAGCCGCTGCAGATGGAGATTCCGGCCGTCGACCCGGCGCTGCCGCACAAGATGCAGCTCAAGCACTTTGTGAAGGTCGTTCGCCGCGAGGTCGAGCCCGTCGTGACCCCCGCCGACAACGTTAAGACGCTCACGCTGCTTAACGCCATCAAGGAGGCCGCCGAGACCGGCCAGCTCGTCGAGCTGTAACGCCCCAGGGTGGGCCGCGGCAGAAACCCTGCGCCGAGCCCCTCGGCCCGCTATCGACAAGCCCCTCTTCTCTGCCCCGCGAGCAGCCTCCTGCCCGCGGGGCTTTTGTGCAGTGGCATGCGACAAAGGGACAGTCCCTTTGTCGCATCGTGGGTGGTATCCTTGGTAGCTCTGTGCTGCAAACGCACCTTAAACGCAAGGAGTTCCATGGATCTTATCGCCCAGCTCGCCCGCGAGCTCAACCTTAAGGCCGCCAACATCGAGGCGGCCGTCAAGCTCATCGACGAGGGCAACACCATCCCCTTTATCTCGCGCTACCGCAAGGAAGCCACGGGCGGCATGGACGACGTCGCCCTGCGCGCACTCGACGAGCGTCTGTCCTACCTGCGCAATCTTGAACAGCGCAAAGAGGACGTCATTCTGCTCATCGACGCCCAGGGCAAACTTACGCCCGAGCTCGAACAGCAAATTCGCGAGGCCGCGCAGCTCCAGCGTGTCGAGGACCTCTACAAGCCCTACCGCAAAAAGCGCATGACCCGCGCACAGAAGGCCCGCGAGGCAGGCCTGGAGCCGCTTGCCAACATGATCATCATGCAGGCCTCGGCCAAGGGCAGCGCGCTCGACACCGCCGCGGCCTACGTCAACGAGGAAGCCGGCTTCGACACGCCCGAGAAGGCGCTCGCCGGCGCGGCGGACATCGTGGCCGAGACGGTGGCCGAAGACCCCGAGAACGTCGCCGACCTGCGCGCCTTTACGCAAAACACCGCCGACATCGTCGTCGAGGCCACCGACCCCGCCGAAAAGACTCCCTACGAGCCCTACTACAACTATGATGAGCCGCTGCGCCGTATACCCAACCACCGCGTGCTGGCTATCGACCGCGGCGAGCGCGAGGGCAAGCTTCGCGTGCGCGTGAACGTCGACGGCGCTGCCGCCACAGCGCGCCTCAGCAGCCGTTGGCCCCGCCGCCAGGGCGTCTTCGCGCCCGTCTTCGATGCCGCCATCGCCGACGGTTACAAGCGCCTCATGGCCCCCTCGCTGGAGCGCGAGGCCCGCGCCAAACTCACCGTTCGCGCTCAGACCGAGGCCATCAACGTCTTTGCCAAGAATCTCGAGGGCCTGCTCTCGGCGCGCCCTGTGCGCGGCGCCCGCGTGCTCGCGCTCGATCCGGGCTACCGCACCGGCTGCAAGGTCGCCGTCATGGACGAAACCGGCAAGCTACTCGACCACGGCGTGGTCTACCCCACCAAGCCGCGCCACGACGTCGCCGGCACCAAGCGCGAGCTCGCCCGCCTCGTCAAAAAGGACGGCGTCAACACCATCGTCATCGGCAACGGCACCGCCAGCCGCGAGACCGAGGAAGTCGTCTCGGAGTTCATTGCCGAGCAGGCGCCTGGGCTGCGATACACCATTGTTAACGAGGCCGGCGCGTCGGTGTACTCCGCCTCCGAGCTCGCGAGCCAGGAGTATCCCGACCTGGACGTCACCGTGCGCGGCGCCATGAGCCTGGGCCGCCGCCTGCAGGACCCACTGGCAGAGCTCGTCAAGATTCCGCCCCAGTCCATCGGCGTGGGCCAGTACCAGCACGACCTTGACCAGGCCGAGCTCTCGCGCACCCTGGGCCACGTGGTGGAGGACGTCGTCAACCGCGTGGGCGTCGACGTCAACACCGCGAGCGCGAGCCTGCTGGGATACGTTTCGGGCATCACGCCGAGCGTGGCCAAGAACATCGTGGCTTTCCGCGAGGAAAACGGCGCCTTCACCGATCGCCGCCAGCTCAAGAAGGTCCCCAAGCTGGGACCCAAGGCATATCTCAACGCTGCAGGCTTTTTGCGAATTAGCGGCGGTAAGAACCCGCTCGACGCAACGAGCGTCCACCCCGAAAGCTACGAGGTGGCCACGTCCGTCTTGGAACGCGCCGGCGTTAAAGCAAGCGAGCTCAGCCGCGGCGGCGTGCCCGACATCGAGCGCCGCCTGGGCAGCATCTCGGCGCTGGCAAGCGACCTGGACTGCGGCACCCTGACGCTCATCGACATTGTCAACGAGCTCAAGAAGCCCGGCCGCGACCCGCGCGACGACGCGCCCGAGGTGGCCTTTAGCCGCTCGGCACTTTCCATCGACGACCTGGAGCCCGGCATGGAACTCAAGGGCACGGTGCGCAACGTCGTCGACTTTGGCGCCTTCGTCGACGTGGGTGTGCACCAGGACGGCCTCGTGCACATCTCCAAGCTGGCCAACCGCTTCGTCAAGCACCCGAGCGACGTGGTGCGCGTCGGCGATACGGTCAAGGTGTGGGTCGAGAAGGTCGATCGCGACCGCAAAAAGATCTCGCTCACCATGGTGCAGGGAAAGTAACAGCAAAGGACGAACCACCGCTGCCCATCGTCGAACTTGCAGGTTTTTCTCATCCAACGGGAAAAACTTGCAGATACCGCAACAAAAATGGTGCCGCCCCATCAAAGAGGCAGCACCAGCCAAGTCTTATTCAGCTCAGAACCTACTGACAAGCTCGTGTCGGCAGCCCCGGCCTTTCCTTTGCCTAGCGCGACCCTCGCGAAGCGCGTGAGCGATAGGGAAAGGAAAGGCCGGGGCGAACAACCCGCGGCGCAGCCAGTGCTCGCGTTACGGCAGAATATGGAAGCCGAGCGAGGCGATATCCTTGGCAAAACCGCGCACGGTGTCGAGCGAAACCTCGTACGGGTCGCGGCCGATGTTCTTGCGCTTGGCCAGGATGCTGTTGGGCACCGTAATAATCTGGCAACCGCAGGCCTCGGCCTGGTAAATATTGATGAGCTCGCGCGTGGATGCCCACAAGACCTCACAGTTAGGCTTGGCGGCGACCTTCTTGACCGACTCCGTCATAAACGGAATGGGGTCGACGCCGGTGTCGGCGATGCGGCCGGCAAAGAGCGAGATGATGGACGGCGTCTCGGTGTCAACGGCCTCGACCATCTCGTCAACCTGCTTAGGCGTAAAGATGGTGGTGACGTTGACCTTGATGCCGTCGGCCGACAGCTTGCGCACCAGCTCGGCGGTGGACTCGCCCTTGGTGGTCACGCACGGAATCTTGACGTAGACGTTCTCGGCCCAGGTAGCGATCTCGCGCGCCTCGACCTCCATGGTCTCGACGTCGTCGGCAAAGACCTCAAACGAGACGGACACATCGGTGATGTGGGTCAAGACCTCTTTGGCAAACGCGCGGTAATCCGTCACGCCGCCCCTCTTCATAAGGGACGGGTTGGTCGTGAAACCCTGAACGTTGCCGTTCTCGTACATGTCGAGCATGCCCTCGAGGTTTGCACCGTCAGCGAACACCTTGATTGCCATCTGCCTGATTCCTTTCGTTTGCATAAGGCCGGTAAACTGCTAAACACTTTACCTACGTTTATCAAGGCTTGAGCTGCGGTTTTTTATCTTCTCGGCGAACGGTATAAACACCTCAGTGTTTGGATTGATAAATCGATTGAGCATTCAAAAGCGAAGAGTCGCAGTTTGAGCAAACGTCAGAACGCGGGATTCACTAGATGAGGCCGAAATGCTGCATCGCTGTGACGGTACCGTCGTGTGCGACATCGTCGGTCACGTAGTCGGCGACCGCCTTGACCTCGGGCATGGCATTACCCATGGCCACGGCTGTCTCGACGGCGGCGAGCATGCCCAGGTCGTTGCCCGAATCGCCAAAGCCAAAGGTGCGCGCATTTCCCTCGCGGCCCAGATACGCCAGCGCTCGCGCCACGCCCACGCCCTTGTCAATGCCCTTGGGGCTCAGCTCGCGATTCTGGCCACCGGTGTTGCACAGCTCAAACTCGCAATCGATAAAGCCGTCATCATTGGCTACGCGAGCCAGGTCGCCCGCGGTGATGCATACCTTGCCCACGTGCAGACTGCCGTCGACGCGCATTTCCTCGGTGCTGTGCACCACAGAAGTGCCGATCAGAGACGACTGCTCAACACCCGCGGGTTCCAGGGCAAAAGTAGCCACGTTGGTCTCGAAAAAGGCCTCAATCCCTGCCGCGGCCATACGGCGCGCAAGCTCCTCAATAACGTCCTCGTCAAAGCAGTCCTCATGCACCACGCGGCCCTCGACCTCGAGCGTCGCTCCCGCCATGGCAACGACACCCGCCGGGTTCAGCGCGCGCAGGCCATCGGCAATCAGCCACAAGGGACGACCCGTGCAGATAAATGCCTGGTGACCCGCATTGCGCAGACGACCAAATGCATCGACAACAGCCTTCGACGGATGGACTGCATTGAAGTCTTTATCGGTCATATCGTCGGGATCGAACGACGTCAGCGTGCCGTCCACGTCAAAAAAGAGCACAGCGGGTTCGGGACACGCATCAATCATATGGGTTCCTTTCGAGAATAAGGGCAAACGAAGCATCCATCATATAATGGAGCGACGCAACCAGAGAGGTCACCCATGGAATTTTACGCAAGCTGCCCCGAGGGCTTTGAGTCCGCACTCGCCGATGAGCTTAAACGCCTCGGGCTTTCGCATGTCCGCCGCCTGAAGGGCCGCGCCACGTTTGAGGGCGAGCTCGAAGAAGGCTATCGCGCGTGCCTGTGGTCGCGCCTGGCGAGCCGCGTGTTCGTGGTACTCGGACGCTTTGAGGCGCAGGATGCCGATGAGCTGTACGACGGCGTTTACGACATCGCTTGGGAGACCATCATCCGCCCCGGCGCCACCATCGCCATTACCGCCCGCGGCGTGACCGAGCAGCTGCGCAACACGCGCTTCTCGGCCCTGCGCGCCAAGGACGCGCTGTGTGACCGCCTGGCCGAGACCACGGGCCGTCGCGCCGACGTTGATGCCGCCGATCCCGACGTTCATCTGCTGCTTTCGCTGCGTCAGCGCCGCGCGAGCATCAGCCTGGACCTTTCGGGCGACCCGCTGTTCAAACGCCTGCCGCCCGCAGCGGCCCGCGCCAGCGAGGGCGCGCACGTGCTGCGCCCCGACTACGCCGCCCTGGTGCTGGCGCAAGTCAGCTGGACCGCGCTATGCGAGCGCGAGCTGACGGCCGATGATTACGAGAACGAAGCTCTGCCCACGCTGATCGACGCCTCGTGCGCCGGCGGCGGCCTGCTGCTGGAGGCCGTGAATATCCTGACTGACCGCGCCCCGGGCGCCGCACGCGAGCGCTGGGGCTTTGAGGGCTGGCAGCTGCACGACGCCGCCCTGTGGGAGCAGCTGCTTGCCGAGGCGCGCTCGCGCGAGGCGGCAGCGCGCGAGCGCCAGGCGCGCATCGTGGCCGCAGACATCGACCCCGCCGCCCGCAAGACTGCCGAGCGCATGGTCAAGAGCGCTGGCCACAAGCGCTTTGTCGATTTCTGCGCCGCCAAGTCCGCCACCGTACTGGACCACGCGGGCGCCGTCGCCGGTGCCGCCGTGGTCGCGGATACGACCGAGACACCGCTTTCGCTCATGCACGACGCCATGACGCTGGTCGGTGAGCTGCGCCGCGCGCCCGAGCTTGCCGCGGCACCGGTCGCCGCGCTCACCCGCGACGGATTGCTGGCCCGCGCGCTCCACGCCGAGCCCGAGCGCTCGATTGCCGTCATGCCCAACAACGAGGAAGCAGCTATTGAGGTCTGGCCTTCGCTCGACCATGCCGCCGCAGCGTTTGAGGCTGCGACCAGCGCGGATACCGAGGCCGAGGTTACGGATGCCAACGAAACCAACGATGAAGCCGCCGCTTCCGCCATGCCCGAACCTGCTGCCACGCTCGACCTGGGCGACGGCAAGCCGCTGCCCGTGCTCATCCCCGAGTCGGAGCAGTTCGCCAACCGCCTGCGCAAGAATGCCCGTCTGCGTCGCAAGTGGGCAAAGCGCGAGGGCGTGAGCTGCTACCGCGTCTACGATGCCGACCTACCCGACTACTCCGCCGCCATCGACCTGTACGAAGGCTGCCCGCAGACGCCGGGCCGCTGGCTCGTCATCGCCGAATACGCCGCGCCCAAGACCATCGACCCCGCACTGGCCCAGGCCCGTATGCTCGACATTCTGGCCATCGCGCCGCGCATCCTTGATGTTCCGGCCGAGCACGTGCACGCCAAGGCCCGCATGCGTTCGCGCGGTGGCTCTCAGTACGGCAAGCAGGGTGCCGGCAAGGGCGCGTCGGGCGAGCGCGCCAATATCGCACGCCGTCGTCTGCCGCTCATCGAAGAGGGCGGCCTCACCTTTGCCGTCAACTTTGACGACTATCTGGATGTGGGCATCTTCCTGGACCACCGCGTCACCCGCAACCTGGTGCGCGAGCACGCCAAGCAGGCGCGCCGCTTCCTCAACCTGTTCGCCTACACCGGCACCGCCACCTGCTACGCAGCCGACGGCGGCGTCGAGGAGACCGTGACGGTCGACCTTTCCAACACCTACTTGGACTGGGCCGAGCGCAACATGCGCCAGAACGGCTTTGTGGGGCCGCAGCATCACTTTGTGCGCGACGACGTGCTCGCCTGGATTCGTGACCAGCGCCAGACGCGCAACCGCTGGGACCTGATCTTTGTCGACCCGCCCACGTTCTCGAACTCGTCCAAGATGGGCCGCCGCACCTGGGATGTCCAGCGCGACCATGTTGAGCTTTTGGCCGGCGTATCGCGCCTGCTCGCACAGGGCGGCCACGCCATCTTTAGCTGCAACCTGCGTGGCTTCCGCCCCGAGACGCGCAAGCTCGCGCGCGCGGGCGTCGTGCTGGAGAACATTACGGCGCAAACCATCCCAGAGGACTTCGCGCGCAACCAGAAGGTGCACCATTGCTATATCGTGCGCCGCCTGCCCATCGAGGACGCCATGGCCGAGGTCGGCTTTAGCGCCGAGGAGATTGCCGAGCGAACCGAGGAGCTGCGCAACCCCGAGGCGCGCAAGCCTCGCGCAACGGCGCCCGCGCACGCGCAGACCGGTGACCGAGGACCGCACTGCGACGACAAGCCTGCCTGCTCAGGCAAGCCCAAAAAGAAGAAGTTCTACGCCAGCAAGCCCAAGGACAAATAGACAAAGTTGCGGTGGAATACGGACTGTTTTGCCTGGAATTAGGCAAATTTAGACCGTATTTCACCGCAACTCATATTGGGATGGCGGATGCCGACCTATCCCTGGATGACCAATCGGTAACCAATACCCACGTGCGTCTGGATATAGCGCGGATGCGCGGGGTCGGACTCGATCTTCTTGCGCAGCGTGCCCATAAAGACGCGCAGGCTCGCCAGGTCGCTCTTAGTTGCCGTGCCCCAAATCTCGTGCAGGATAGACTGGTGCGTCAGTACCTTGTCGGCGTTATGCGCCAGCAGGCACAGGAGCTTATACTCGATCGGCGTCAGATGCAGTTCCTCGCCATCCATCGTGGCGATGCCGGCATCAAAATCGATATGCAGCTCACCGGTATCGAACGAGCCCTCGGAGACAACGCCGCCCGTCTGCGCATACGAAAGGCGCCTGAGCGTCGTGCGAATGCGCGCGAGCAGTTCCTCGACCGAAAACGGCTTGGTCAGGTAGTCGTCGGCACCGGCATCGAGCGCGCGGATTTTGTCCGCGTCCTCGCTGCGCGCCGAGACCACGATAATCGGCATGCCCGACCATGCGCGCACCGACTCCACCACCTTGACGCCGTCCATATCGGGCAGGCCCAGATCGAGCAGCACAATGCTCGGCGTCTGCGACGAGGCGGCGGCGATAGCGGCATGGGCGGTCTCCACAGCCATATGGCGCAAGCCGTGCGCCTCGAGCGCGGCAACAATAAGATTGCGGACGGCGGGGTCGTCCTCAACGACCAAGATGAGCGGTTTTACGGCAGAGTTCGGCACAGCGCTACTCCTTATCAAACGAAACGTCGGCGGCAGGAAGCTCAATCGTAAAGACCGAGCCGTGCGGGTCCGCCGCGGCAACCTCTATGCTACCGCCATGTGCCAACGCAATGGAACGGCAGAGCGAAAGACCCAGGCCAACGCTGCGGTGGCTGTCGGCCAGACCATGGTTGGCGGTATAGAACGACTCAAAGATCCGCTCGCGATCCTCGGGTGCGATGCCCGGACCATCATCGGCCACCGAGCACGCCACGCGTCCATCGTCGACGCTAATCGAAATCACGATATGCGAGCCTGCGGGCGTATAGGTGATGGCGTTGTTCACCAGATTGACCACCAGCTGCACCATCAGGCGTGCATCGACGTTGACGAGCGCCGGCTCATCGCACGCCACCACCTTGAGGTCGTGCTCGCGCACGGCAGGGTTCACGTGGCGCAGCGCCTCCTCGACGATATCGTCCATGAGCTCGAGCGTGGTCGACAGGCGCATACCGCCACCCTCGAGCTTGGTGATAGCGAGCAGATTCTCGACGGTGGCGTTGAGCCATTGCGCATCCGAGCGAATGGACAGGAGCAGGCCGCGGCGCGTCTGGGCGTCGAGCACGGCGGTGCCGGTCGAGCCCTGGTCGAGCAGCACATCGGCATTGCCCGAAATACTGGTGAGCGGCGTGCGCAGGTCGTGCGAGATGGAGCGCAGCAGGTTGGCGCGCAGCTGCTCATTTTTGGCAAGCACCGCCGCCTCCTCGCGGGCCTCCATGGCGCGGGCGCGGTCGAGCGCCAGCTCGCCTTCGCTCACGATGGCATCGGCAAGTGTCCGCTCCTCATGCGTCAGCACGTCGGGCTCGGCAACGATAGCCAGCACGCCCACTACCGAGGCGGGATCGCCCGAGCGGACGAAGCCGTCGCCCGTGCGAACCGTCAGGTAGATGCCATAAAACGCCGAGCCGCCAAACGTGGCATCGAGCGGCGTTCCCACATAGGCGGACGCCGAGAGCCGCGGCGGCATCTGCGGCGCCAGTTCATGCACCGGTGCGGCATCGCCCACGGCCGTGTATGTCGCACGCGGCAGCAGGTCATCGCCCTCGGCGTCGGCGCTGTACCACACGACCGGACAGCCCGAAAGACGCGCCAGCTGCGTCGCCATGGCATGGACAATCTGCTGCTGATCGGCGCACCGCTGCAGCATGCGGTTGGTCTCGAGCACCATATGCGTGCGACGGTCGCTGGCGGCAGCCTGCGCCAAGGCCCGGCGCAGGGCTAACGCAATCGAGCTCGATACAAGCGAGACCACAAACATGATGAAGAACATGCCGGGATAGCCGCGGTCGATAAGCGACAGCGAGTAGCGCGGGTCGACAAACAAGAAGTTGTAGAGCGCCACGGCGGCAGCCGAGCTCAGCAAGCAATACAGGCGACTCCAGGTAAAGAATGCGCACAGCTGCACGGCGAACACATAGACGATCATGATGCTCGGCGCGAGACCCGGATGGTCGAGCAGCGCGCCCACAATCGTCGCCGCGACCAACAGCCCCACCGACACGCAGGCGTCATACAGAGGAGTGCGGCGCGTCAGCGTTGTGCGCCGCCACCAAAAGCTATCGGCAATATCGCCGTCCGTACGGACGTCCATCAGCGCCCCGCCCCTCTCTCAAAAACAAAAACCACCACAGGGGACAGGCACCTTTGTGGTGGTTTCCCTTGTGGTGGTTCCAAGTGTATAGCCTTTGCAACCGGCGGTCGCTAGACAAACAGCACGTGCGCGAGCAGGGCACACACGCACACCGCTCCAAATACCAGTGCCACGATCGAGATCACGCGGTCGGCCATATCCATGTTGGCACGGTTCGTCAAAAACCGATCTTCGGCGGCGTCGGCGCGTGCCTCACGTACCAGCTCGGCAACCACCTCGCGGCCATCAAGCATCTTTGCATCCATGTTTGCCTCCCCGGCCTCAATCTTGTCCATCGAAAACCAACTCCGTGCAACCTGTCGGCGCCTACGGGCGCTCGTTGGGAGCCAGGCGCTGCATCTTGTTCACGGCTTTGAACTTGGTGAACAGCGGCACGTACTCAAAGCTCACGTTGGAGTTCTCCAGGCCGTACCAGCGTGCAGGCGTGCCAGCGGCGCGACGAATGATGTACTTGAGCGTGATGGCCGTACGCTCGCTCGGCTCCACATCGCTTTCGGGCGCCAGAAGCTTACGGATCAGGACGAACTTGAACGTACCGATGTTGCCCGGATCCTTGTAGACCGAGTAGTCATGCGTCTGCGCCGGCAGCTCGCCGGTGGCAGCCAGGTCCTGAACGACCTGGCGCAGGTAGGCATTGACGCGCTGGTTGATCTTGTAGCCCAGGTACAGATGCACGCGGAACACGTAGTCGGTGCCGAACGTCTCGACCGAATAGGCAAAGGTATGCGGCTCGTCCATGGTCTCGACATTCACGAACCACCAGGCACGAGCGCGCTTGGGATGCTTGTCCAAGATCGAGTAGACGATATCACGGTCGATGTAATCGGTATGGGTGTCCTTGGTCAGGTACACGATGTTGTCGCTCAGGCGCTCGTAGCGATCGTCATCGCGCAGGCGCTTGAGCTGCGGCAGATAGCTGCGCAGCGGCAGCAGCGTAAACTGGCGCTGCTCGACCGCCGTGCCGTTGTACCAGCACACCATAATGCCCATGATGAGTGCAGCCATGAGGATGGTGAAGTAGCCGCCGTGGAAGAACTTGGTGAGCGAGCTCACGAAGAAGAAGCCTTCGAGCAAAAGGAAGAAGGCCGCGAAGATCCACGGAGCAACCTTGAGCTTGCGCTCCTCGTGCAGGTAGAAGAAGAGCAGCAGCGTGGTGCACATCATAGTCAGCGTAATGGCAAGGCCGTAGGCGGCTTCCATATGCGCCGAGTTCTGGAACAGCAGCACCACGATGACGCAGCCGACAAGCATGACGTTGTTGACCATGGGGATGTAGAGCTGGCCCTTGGTCTCGGCAGGGTAGAAGACCTGCATGTGCGGCATGAGGTCCAGACGGCTGGCCTCGGACACCAGCGAAAACGCGCCGGTGATGAGCGCCTGCGAGGCAATGATGGCCGCGACGGTGGAAAGGCCTACGGCAAACGGGCGCAGGCCCGGGGCGAGCATCTGGTAGAACGGGTTGAGGTCGGCAATGCCCATGAGCTCGGGGTTGGCAGCGTTGTTCATAAGCCAAGCGCCCTGGCCCATATAGGAAAGCAGCAGGCAGCACTTAACGAACGGCCAGGTAGCGTAGATGTTGCCGCGGCCGACGTGGCCCATGTCGGAGTAGAGCGCCTCGGCACCGGTGGTGGCGAGGAAGCAGCTGCCCAGAATCATGATGCCCGCGTGGTTGTTGGGGCTCAGCAAAAAGGCGATGCCGCGCACCGGGTTGAGGCACAGCAGCACGGCGGGGTGCTGGAAGACAAAGAACAGACCCGTGCCGCCCAGGAACAGGAACCACAGCGTCATGATGGGGCCAAAGGCGTGACCGATCTTGGCCGTACCGATGCGCTGAACCAAGAAGAGCACGATGATGATGGCGAGCGTAATGGCGACGACACGGCCCTGGTCATCGCCCAGCACGGCATGGACCGCCGGGATGGTGCGCAGGCCCTCGATGGCCGTGGTAACGGTAACGGCCGGCGTCAGGATGCCGTCGGCGAGCAGCGCGGCGCCACCCAGCATGGCGGGGACGATAAGCCACTTGCCGCAGCGCTTGACCAGGCTGTACAGGGCAAAGATGCCGCCCTCACCATGGTTATCGGCGCGCAGCGAGATGAGCACATACTTGATGGTGGTCAGCAGCGTGACCGTCCACACGACAAGGGAGAGCGCACCGAGCACGAACTCCTCCGTGACGCTTCCGATGCCGCCGTTGCCGGCAACGAGCGCCTTGGTTACATACATGGGGCTGGTGCCGATATCGCCGTACACCACGCCCAGCGTGACGAGCATCGCCGAGATGCTCACAGGAATCGCAGCGTGCGAGGCTGCCTCCTTGGCCTTTTGTTCCATAAGCCGGTTTCCTCCCAACTTTAACGTTCGAGGGGATTATAGGTAATCGGCCCATGTTTTAATGCACTGTTTTCCCAGCTAGATAAAGATTTATACAGTCTTTAGGCCACCGCGGCGATATGGAATGTGACAAAGGGACTGTCCCCTTGTCCATTTGTCATTTTCCGAGCCAGTTTTTGAACCACCACTCCATGGAGCGGCTCATCTCGGCCATAAAGGGACTCGTGTGCTTGCGGGTGTAGATATCCACGACACGCTCCCCCACCTCGCGAGCATGCGGACGGAACATCGCATCCATCTCGGCCACCTGCGCATCCATGGTCGCGGCATCCGCACGGCAGTAGCGCTCCTCGTGCACCAGGTTCACCACGGGATGCGCAATGGCCGGACGCTCCTTACGGGGCGTGCCGATGATGAGCATCGACAGCGGCATGGTATAGGGCGGCAGATCGAGCAGCTCGGCAACTTCCTCGGCATTCTCGACGATATCACCGATATAGCAGCTCCCCAGGCCCAGGGCCTCGGCGGCAACCACGGCGTTTTGCGCGGCGATCACGGCATCCTGAGCCGCGATGGCAAAGTCGCCCAGACCCGGCGCGCGGCGGGGCGCCTTGCCCGTGCGCTCGACAAACTCGGGCTCAAAGCAGCCCACGTGCTCAAACAGATCGATCCACTTGGCATAATCGACCACAAATATTAGTGCCCAGGGCGCCTTGGCAATCATGGGTTGGTGGTCGCACAGGTCGGCCAGGCGGTCGAGCGTTGCCTGCTCGCGGATGCTCACGATGGAATACATCATCATGGCGCCCGCCGACGGCGCGCGACTCGCCGCATGCAAAATCGCCGCACGCTGCTCGTCGGTCACCGCCACGGGACGGTCGTCGTCATCACGCGCGAAGGCACGCGTGGAGGAACGGTGCTCCAACGTGTCCAGCACCGCATTGCCCGTCGTCTCGACCGGATAGCCACACGTATCCACAGCCTTGGTGCAAACCCGCTCGCTCATCGCCCTACCCTCGCCAATTCTTTAAGAAGCCTTTACGTTTCCGTGTAATTCCCGTCCATTATCGCGCAGGCCGCCACTACATTGCGCCACACCGCCGCACATGCGCGTTAATATGGCTGGTTGTTGTGCGCAGCCCGCAAATGCAGCGCATATTTAGGTAACAATCGGGTAAACCCCCGCTTTCGTAGGTTTTAAGTTTGTGAGGAGTCTCAGCATGTTCGCTGCCGCCATCTCGCTCGTCGGTCTTGCGGCGACCGTCTACCTTGTTTTGCGCGAGGCCAAGGCCATTCGCGCTCAGTCGGGCACCGTTGCCAAAAGCGCTCTTGGGTGGAGCGTCGCCTTCGGCCTGTTCCAGCTCTTTTTGACCATTTGGGGCGCTATTGGCCTCGTCGCGCAGAACGAGCCGCTCGCCTTTGTGATGCTCATCCTGACCAACGCCATCCTCACCGGCTGCGCTTGGGCCAGCATCGCCCGCGACCGCATCGCCCCGCGCGTCTTTGCGTTCGCCGGGCCCGACGCCCCCGCCCCCACCGGCAAGCTCGCCCGCCTGCGCGGCGCCTTTGCGGGCAAACCGCTCGTCGCCGCCGTCCTGTGCCTGCTGCTCGCCGGCGTTTTTGCGCTGCTGGGCATGGAGGTTTCGTCCAACCACGACTTTACCTGGGTCTACCCCCTGTGCATCCTGCTCGAGTGGGCCATCATCACCGTGCTCATGACCGGCCTGTTCTTCCTGTTCCAGCGCCACGGCGCAGCTCCCGCGGTCCTGGCCTTTGCCCTCTTTGTCCTGGGCATTGCCGAATTCTTTGTCATCACGTTTAAATCCATGCCCATCCAGCCGGGCGACCTTTCGGCCATCTCCACCGCCGCTGCGGTCGCCGGCACCGGCTACACCTTCTCGATCTCGCTGTTCTGCGTGCTGTCCATGGGCTTTACCGCCATCGCCATGCTGCTATGCGAGTACGCCGGCCTGGTGGCACCGCACCGTCAGAAGGGCGCCGCCAACGCCAAGCGCATGCTGCTCACCAACCTGCTCGTCGCCGTGCTGTGCCTGGGCGGCGTGACCGCGCACGTCACGCTCATCGACTACTACAACACCCTCGGCATCACCGTCTATACCTGGCGCCCGCTCGAGAGCTACTGGCGCGAGGGCTACCTGCCCGCTTTCATTAGCGCAGCGCAGTCCATCAAGCCGCCCAAACCCGCCGACTACTCCGTCGACGATGCCAAGGCCACGCTCAAAAAGTACGCCAAGGCCTACGACAAGTCCGACGCAGCCAAGAGCGACGAGCGCGCCGCCGCCGAGGAGCAGTTCGATAGCGAGAAGCCCACGGTCATCGCCATCATGAACGAGACCTTCTCAGACCTTTCGATCTACCAGAACATGCGCGCCGGCTACGAAGGCCCGCAGTACTTTAAGAACCTGTCCAACTGCCTCAGCCGCGGCAAGCTCTACGTGAGCGCCTACGGCGGCGGCACCGCCAATACCGAGTTTGAGTTTATGACCGGCAACTCCATGGCCAACCTGGGCTCGGGCGTGTATCCGTACACCATCTACAACATGGAGACGACCGGGAACCTGGCAGAGCAGTTCAAGTCGCTCGGATATTCCACCACGGCCATGCACCCCAACCACGCCACCAACTGGAACCGCGAAAACGTCTATAAGGACTTTGGCTTTGACCAGTTCCTGTCCATCAACGATTTCCAGGGCGCCGATACCCTGCGCGGGATGGTGACCGACCAGGCTACCTACGACAAGATTCTCGAGCTGCTCGACCAGAACGCCGATCCTCAGTTTATCTTCGACGTGACCATGCAGAACCACTCGGGCTACGACACGGGCCTGCTGCCGGTCGATAAGCAGATGCATCTGAATATCGACACGACCGACCTGGACGCCAAGACCGTCGAGGACGGCACGCTGTCCGATGTCGACGAGTATGTCTCGTGCATCGAGCAGTCCGATCAGGCGCTGCGCTACTTCCTCAACGCCTTGAGCAAGCTCGACCGCAAGGTAGTCGTGGTGTTCTGGGGCGATCACCAGCCTTTCTTCCCGTCCAAGTTCAATGACAAGTGGTTTACCGGCGAGGACGACGCCACCCACCAGGAGCGCTTGTGGCAGACCGACTACATCATCTGGGCCAACTACGACGTTGCCGGTTGCAACCAGACGAGCGAGGTCGACGACCTGTCCACCAACTACCTGTCCACCCAGCTGATGCAGCTGATCGGCGCACCGCTGACCGACTACCAGAAAGCGCACATGACGCTGCGCGAGTCGCTGCCCGCCATCAACTCGGTCGGCTACGAGGACGCCAGCCTGCGCTGGGCGCTCTCCTCCAACGTCACCGGCGACGACGCCGCTGCCGCAGCCGCCACCAAGGCGCGCGAGGATTACGCCAAGATGCAGTACTACGAGATGTTCCGCGACGGCAAGAACGTCTACACCGAGCACTTCCAGACCGAGGCCAACGAAACCGACCCCAACCTGGCACCGGGTACGACCAAGATCAAGTAGCGGGTCACTCATAACTGAAACGTCTGTCCGGGCGGAGGCATATAAGGTTCCCTGCTCGGACAGTCCTGCGCAAGACGGGGGCCACATTAAGTGGCCCCCTTTGCGTGCGGAACTCGCGATGAACCTTACATACCTCCGCCCGGACAGACGCCCTGTTGTTGGAGCGTGGCTTGTCTTGGGTGTATCGCCGAACATATATAAGTTGAAGGCCACGTTATGTGGCCTTCTTTGTTTGCGGAAAGTGTGTCCCGGAATTCTTGTCTGGAATGGGATGCAGTTTCCGCTTGGGACCCGATTGGGAAAGTGTGTCCCACTATTCAGCTGGATTCCGGGATGTATTTTCCGGTTGAGGCTCGTTGGGAAAGTGCGTCCCGGTCTGGGCGCTCAAACTGGGATGGATTTTCCGGATGAGGGCTTGACGGAAAATGTGTCCCGTTCCGGGCGCTAATCGTGGGATGCAGTTTCCGCTTGCGGAGTCTCCACTCAACAGAAAACCCGGGTGGCCTGTTTTTTGGCTACCCGGGTTTTTGGGTTGTCGATATGTTCGACTGGCTACTAGTGGGTCTTGCGGCGCTTGATCAGCATGATGAGGGCTATCACTACGAGCGTTGCTCCCGCTGCTGCTGCGGTGGCGACTAGGGCGAATGTTTGGTCGCCGGTGTTTGCGAGGTTCTTCGCTGTGGTCGTAGTCTTGACCTTGGTGTCGGTCTTAGCTCCGTTGTCGGACTTGGGCTTGTCCGGGTTCGTCGGGGTCTCAGGAGTCTCGGGGTCCTTTGAGCCTTCGGAATCGGTTGGGCCGGCGGTGTTTACCAGCGTATGGTCCAGGAACTTCTTGGCGCCCGCACTTGCCTGTGAGAACAGGCGGCGCGTGCGGATCGGGGTGGCGTTCACCGTTGTGGGCGCCGTCTCCTCGGCCTCGATATTCACGAGCGTCGTGCCGGTGTCGAGGCCCACGTCGTTGTATCCCACGTGGCAGTAATACTGCGCACCGTCATCGTCTGCGGTCAGGTCAATCTCGAGCTTTGAGGCCGTTCCAGCCGCGAGGTTGCCATCGGCACCCACGAGCTTAAACTCTGTCTCGCCGCGGCCCTTGCGGTACCACATATAGATCGGTGCCAGCCCTGTTTCGCTATCGTCGGCACCGAGTTGCTTCACATGGCCAATCGCCGAGAGCGTCAGGTGGCTTCCCGCCGTGCGCTCAACCGAAGAGTCGTATCCAAGATCCGACCACTCCGCAGCATCCGCCGCAGGTCCGCTCACGGTCATCGTCATGCCATCGGGCATGGTCTTGACCGTGATGATTGCCGAGCGAATACCTGTTTCGGTCGTGGATCCATTCTTAACGGCGGCGATGGCGAATCGATACTCCGTATTGGGCTGCAGCCCATCCCACTTGATCGAGGTCTGCGTGTTGTCGGCAATCTTCCAGCTATTGACGACCGCATCCGCCGCATTGCTCTGCAGCATGCCCACGCCGTAGCTAAAGCCACTCTTGTTTGCGAGTACATCGTCCCAGCTAAACGTAACGCTGGTCGAATCGACGGCGTTTGCCGTAAAGCCCGTCACGGCCGGCGCGTCGGGCATCTCGACGTCTTTAACGTCATAGCCCACGATCCAGAACTGGTCGGTGTCCTTGGTGCCGAGCTTGTCGCCCGAGTCTGCCTCGAACTTGTCGACATCCACCGCGTTGACGCCCAGACGCCACACAAAACCGTACTTGCCCTGCGCGGCCTCGGGCAGGTTGTCGACGGTGCCGCCGTATTCGGTCGATTCACTCGAGGAGTTACCCGTAGTAAAGCCGGCGTTGGCACCAAAGCACAGGCCGCCAAACAACTCGTGCTTTGCGAGCTTCGCGCCCATGACAACGCTGCCGTTCAGCGTCAAGCCGAGCTCGAGCTCCTGCTCCTTGCCCTCCTCGACTTCGATGGTCTGCTCAATGCTCGCCCCCGACTGCGCGGCGGCGCCGTTAAACCCATCGTGCGTGTAGGCGCGCGTTACGCCAGGCTTGCCCAGGCCAAAGGAATCCCCAACGGGAGTCTCGCCGTTGAGCGTCGTTTGATAGGTTCCGGGTTCTCCCGACCGGTTGGTCAAAAAGTAGCTGAGCGGCGTCATATTGTGCTGTTTGGCAATGCGGTCATAGGCCTCGACATTAACGACCGAGGTCTGCGCGCCGAGCGACACGGGCGCCGCCATCACGCCCTTGCCACCAGTTTCCTCATTTTCGATCTCATACTCGTAATAGACCATCGGAATCGTGTAGAGCACGGCCTTGTCACCCTCGCCGGCATGCGACTCATAGCTTACGCTTGCGCTGACCGTGCGCTCGCTCCGGTAGTCATAGCATCCCTCGGCGGCAAAATCGACTGAAGCATTCATCGCGACCAGGGGCGGACCGGTCTGCACCTCGACGGCAACGCCCAACTCGGCGCCAATGGTATAGCCCTGGGATGCCCCCGTGCCCTTTTCCTCTCCGTATGACGTGCCGCCCAACACCAGATAGCCGTATGCCTGCTCCAGATCCTCAACATAGGGCGCATCCTGCAGCACGGCAAGCACGCGCGGGTTGGTATAGACCTTGTAGCGGTCCTTGTACGTGATCTTGACGCTGTCGTTGTCGACGTCGGGCAGCGCGAGCGAGATAAATGTGCCGTAGGTAGTGCCGCGACGGTTGCTCTCGCTAATCACCTGCTCCTCGCCGCGGCGCACCTTTCCGTTCTCGTCGAGCGAAAAATGCGAGGCGGTCATCCAATAGTAGTCATCGTTCTTGCGCAGGTCCTCGTCGCGGTGCTTGCCCACCACGGCGATAAAGCTCTCGTTATAGCGGTCCGAACCCGAGACGCTGCCCGCCTTGACGTCGCTGATCCACACCTGCTCTATACCCTTGTGGTCATGCTTGTTGCTGCTGTTGTATTGCTGACCGCTCATGCTCATGGTTCCGACCATGGACCCCAAGCCCTGAGCCCCGCTCTGTGCCGTGTTGCAGGCAAAGTCGCGGAACACATCGCCGCCCACGAGCACCTCGTCGACCGCCAGCTGCTCGGACAGGCCGTCAAGGTTGGCAGTGGCAAGGGCAATAGGCGCCAAGGTGCACGGATAGCGCTTATCCTGAGCGCTATCCTTCCATGCGCTGTTGGGCACATGCATCAGCCCATAGGAGGCGAGGAGCCCGTCTCTGTATTCCTTGCAATCGGAAAGCTTGAACTCGCCAGACTCCGAGTCAAAATACGCGTAGCGGTACAGCGCGCCGTACAGCCCCTTGCTGCCGTCAGAAGCGCCGTAATCAAAAGCGCTGCGTTGCCAGTCATAGCCCGCAAGAATAAGGCCCGTGACGGTTTCACCCGTCTTCTTTCCTTCTTCATCGTAGGCGGCAAACGTGCCGAACGTCACATTCGCAGCGACCATGGTCTTGCCGTTCGCGGAGAGGGAGATTGCGCCCGCGTCGCCCAGAGCATCGACATGGACGAGCGCACCCTTGGATGCATCCCACGAAAACAGCTCGCAATGCGTCGACTTATCAATATTCTTCTTGCCGTAGGGTGCCGAGACCACGATGGCGAGGTCATCGCAAAAATCGCGATCGAGGTCGCCGGCCGCTAGCGAAACGACAGGAGCTGACTGAAGCTGCGTCCAGGAGTCGTTCCCGCCCTTGTTGTGCGTGGTGAGTCCGCGGCGTTACCGGCATCGATCTTGACGACGCTTTGCTTCCAGTTGCCGCCCCCCAAGTCATACATGTCGACTACAGCCTTGCGCACGCCGTTCTCGTCGACATAGCAGCCCGCGTAGACAAAAAGCTCGTCGACGCCGTCGCCATCGACATCGCCCGCCTCGACATCAAAGACGGCGTCGTGCTCTTGCAGGTAACCGGCATCCAGGTACTTAAAACGGCCTTCGTACATCATATTAGTGTTGACCGTCACCGGCAGGTGTGTGTCGAGAGTGCGCGTACGCCCGTTGCTAAACGAGTAGAGGACCAGCTCAACCTTTCCGGCGTATGACTTGCCGTCAATCGTCGTGGAGGAACTGTCGCCGTAGGCACGGAGCTCGGCAACGCGGCTCTTTTTGCCCGTGCTGGCGTCGCTGCAGAACTCAACACTCGTGGCGTGAATGCCCGATAAACCGTTGTTGTCGTTGGCGAGTACTGTTGAGGACTCATTGTTGCTTAGGTACGACCAGGTGCCGCCACCGTAGTCGCTATGCTTGTAGAGATCGCTGTTCGTATCGAAGTTGTTGACGTTTTGCCAGAACTTTGCGGCGCCCCACACACTTCCATAGCCATCGGTGAGTTTGCTGCTGCCGCCAATGTCACCGCGCTCGACGTTCTCGAGCTTGTCGCGCAGAGTGTAGCGATTGCCATGGCTACCGTTAGCTGCCATATAGACCTCGCTGCGCGTGGCAAACGTCGTGGGGGTATCAGTGGAATAGGGGCCAACGGTATCGGCCGGAATGTCCTCGCTCGTGCCCAGACCCAGGGCTTGATAATCCTGCTCGGTCATATCGGTGATTGCGGGCGCGTCTGCCGCCTGGGCAACCTGGGGCGTGGCCGTGAAGCAGGCGACGCTCGTGGCGATCAACGCAGCAAGCGCCGCCGTCCCAACAAGCGGGATTTTCGACAGCCTACGGATACGGGGGTGTGGAACGTACATGAGGGACCTCGCTTTACTCGAGTGGAGTGGACTCATTTTTGCAAATGATACATCCGATGCCCGATATCACGTGTCTCATTTTCGCCAACGGCGTGTCTCATTTTTGAGAATCCGAGATGCCGCGGAAATCTTATCCCAGCTCAAAGGCCATTTCTGGGATGTATTTTCCGTCGAGTGCCTCATCGGGAAACTGCATCCCATTTCAAGCGTCGATTCTGGGACGCACTTTCCCCTTAGACCCTCAACCGGAAACCGCATCCCACTTTGAGCGCAAATTCCGGGATGCATTTTCCGCTTGAGCCTCATTGGGAAACGGCGTCCCACTTTGAGGGCTGATTGTGGGATGCATTTTCCGGTTTTGCTCTCATTGGGAAAATGCATCCCGTTTCTTGACCGAATAATGGGACGCAATTTCCCGTTGGAGCGCCTTTGGGAAAGTGTGTCCCACTTCGACCGCCCAGAGTGGGATGCACTTTCCGCAAAGCACCTCAACGGGAAACTACGTCCCATTCCAAAGGCAAATTCCGGGACGCATTTTTCGAAAGCCTGCCCATCCGGAAAGCCCGTCCCACTTTGGACGCATCCGGGCACGGAACCATCGACCTATCAGGCCTCCCATCAATAAAGAGGCGTCCTCCCGGACGGCGGGGCACGAAGTTCATCGCGAGTTCCGCACGCAAAGAAGGCCACTTAATGTGGCCTTCGTCTTGCGCAGGACTGTAGAGCAGGGAACTTCGTGCCCCGACGCCCGGGAGGACGTTTCATTTAGAAAGATGGACCGACCGCCGTCAGCGATGGGAGCTACTCCCCCAGCACGGCCTTTTTGGCGGCTGCAGCCATGTTGTCCAGATCTTCCTTGGTGGGGTGATCCTTTGCGGCGACCCAGTTATCGAGCAGCATCTTAAAGCGGACATTGTCGGGATCTTGCTCGAGCATGGCCTCGTAGCGCTGCTTTACGGCAGGGCCCATCTTGCCCTGGCACATCGCCCAACCCGCAAGCTCGGCATCCTCAGCCAAATTGGAGGTCACACGATCGATAATCTGCTGATAATAGCTCTGGTCGGCCCCAAAACCGCAGGTGCCAAACAGAAAGACGCGCTTGCCGTGCAAGGCGGAAAGCAACGCCGCGACCGAAGGCGTGCACGCGCCCTTGTCGCACCAAAAACCGACGAGCACCGTATCGGCAGCGCAGGCACCCTGCGCCTCGAGCGCAACCTGATCTGCATCCGCATCATCGCTCAACGCCGCGGCATGGACAAACTCAACACCCGCAGCCTGCAGAGCGCGCTTGATCGCGCCCGAAACCATCCTGGTATTACCGCTCTTGCTGTTAACCACCAAAGAGCATGTCATAGTCACGTTGCTCGTTTCCCCCAAAACTAAAGCCACTAATGCAATTTATTAGATGAATATCTTAGTACTAACGTGACAGATGTAAACCACCGTCTGTCGATTGATTAATTTGCCCCACGGGCTTGCTCACTGGGCGAATTGGCTGCGGTAGAGTTCGGCGTAGAAGCCGCCTGTCGCTAGCAGCTCGTCGTGCGTGCCGCGCTCGATAATCTCGCCGTCGCGCATCACCAGAATGCAGTCGGCGTTGCGGATCGTCGACAGGCGGTGCGCCACCACAAAGCTTGTGCGACCGGCCATGAGCTCGTCGAATGCCGCCTGCACCTGCAGCTCGGTGCGCGTGTCGATACTCGAGGTCGCCTCGTCCAGCAGCAAGATAGCCGGGTCGGTGAGCATGACGCGCGCAATGCACAGCAGCTGCTTTTGGCCCTGGCTAAACGTGCCGCCGTCCTCGCCGATGACCGTATCGTAGCCGCCTGGCAGCTGCACGATAAACTTGTGCGCGTGCGCGTGCTTGGCAGCTTCGATAACCTGCTCGCGCGTAGCGTCGGGACAGCCGTAGGCGATGTTTTCGGCCACGGTGCCCTCGAACAACCAGGTATCTTGCAGCACCATGCCAAAGGCGCGGCGCAGGCTTGCGCGCGTGTAGCCACGCGAAGACCGGCCATCGACTGCGATGCGACCGGCATCGATATCGTAGAATCGCAGCAGCAAATTGATGAGCGTCGTCTTGCCGCAGCCCGTAGGGCCAACGAGGGCAAAGCGCATGCCGGGCTTGGCCTCGATGCAGATATCCTGCAGCAGCTTGCGGTCGGGCACGTAGCTAAAGTCCACATGCTCAAAGGTCACCTCACCCTGCGGGGCGGCAAGTTCCACGGCATCCGCCGCATCGGGCTCCTGCTCGCGCGCATCGAGCAGCGCAAACATGCGGCGCGCCGAGGCATACGCCGTCTGGATCTGCGTAATGACGTTGGTGACCTCGTTGAACGGCTTGGTGTACTGGTTGGCATAGGACAGGAAAATCTGCACGCCGCCCAACGTGAGCGCAGCGGGCACGCCCGTGATCACGCCCACGCAGCCAATCACGGCGACCACGGCATAGATGATGTTGTTGATAAAGCGCGTACCGGGGTTGGAAAGCGAGCCCATAAACTGTGCGCGTTCACCTGCCGTATAGAGCTCGGCGTTGAGGGCGTCGAAGCGCGCTTGGGCGTTCGGGCCGTAGGCAAACGCATCCACCAGTTTTTGCTCGCCCACATACTCCTCGATATGGCCACCGAGCTGCCCTTGAATACGCTGCTGTGCCGTAAAGCTTTTGTTGGAGAGCTTGGCGATAGCACCGGCTGCAAAAATGGAAAGCGGCGTGACGAGTACCACCACGAGCGTCATGGTCAGGTTGATGGAAAGCATAAACGCGAGCGTGCCCACGATGGTAATAACACCGGTGAAGAGCTGCGTGAAGCCCTGCAGCAGACCGTCACCCACCTGGTCGACGTCGTTGACCACGCGGCTCATGAGGTCGCCGTGGGCATGGCTGTCGATAAAGCTGAGCGGCATGCGGCTGAGCTTATCGCTCGCCTCCACGCGCATGTCGCGCACCGTTTCGTAGGACAGGCGGTTGACGCAGTAGCCCTGCAGCCACTGGAAGGCCGCGGCACCTACCACGACGAGCGCGAGTTTGGTAACGAGCGGCAGCAGCGCGTCGAAGTCCACCTGCCCGGCGGCGACGATCAGGTCGATGCCCTCGCCGATAAGGATAGGCGTGTAGAGCTGCAGAATCACGGAGATGGCGGCACTCACAAACGACGCAACAAACGAAATGCGATGCGGACGAACGTAGCCCATCAGACGGCGAGTCACCGCACCCACGGGATAGCGCTCGGGGTCGCCGGGCTGGCGCGGACCGTCGCCCAGGTCGTTGAGGCTATCGTTACCGGACACGTTGGCCGTCATCGTGGCGACCGAACCGGAGGAAGTGTACGGATTCATTTAGCAGCCCTCCTTTGCGCAGACGGATGCGGAGGCGATCGGGGTGGACGCGGGCGTCGTACTCCCCTGCTGGCCCTCGAGCTCCTCGCGGCGCAGCTGCGACTGGCAAATCTCGCGATAGAGCTGACAGGCCGCGTACAGCTCATCGTGCGTGCCCAGGCCCGCGACCGAGCCGTGATTGAGCACGCAGATCATGTCGGCGTCGCGCACGGTCGAGACGCGCTGGCTCACAATGACCGTAGTCAGCGGCAGACCGCCCTCGGCGGCACCGCGCACGCTGCGCTCGCGAATGGCATGACGAAGCGCCGCATCGGTCTTAAAGTCGAGCGCCGAGGCAGAGTCATCCATGATTAGGACCTGCGGAGAGCCCACCAGAGCACGTGCGATGGTCAGGCGCTGGCGCTGGCCACCGCTAAAGTTCTTGCCACCCGCCTCGACCGGCGCGTCCAGACCCTGAGGTTTTTTGCGCACGAACTCGCTCGCCTGCGCCATATCGAGCGCCGCCCAAAGCTCATCGTCGGTTGCCGCATCGTCGCGCCAGGTTAGGTTGCTGCGAATCGTGCCGCTCACGAGCGACGCGCGCTGCGGAACAGTCGCGACCACACGGCGCAGCTGATCGAGCGGCCAGGCGCGCACGTCGGCACCCATTACGCTCACGCTGCCGATGCTCGCGTCGTACAGGCGCGAGATAAGCGAGACGAGCGTGGACTTGCCGCTGCCCGTGCCGCCGATAATACCGAGCGTTTTGCCCACCGGCAGTTCCAGGGTCACATCGCTCACGGCATTTGCCGCGCCCGCGCCAAACGAAAAGCTCGCATGGTCAAAGCTCAGCGCAGGGACTGGAGCAGCGCCACCCGCCAGTTCGCTCGGCTTGGGCAGCTCGACCGGCTGGTTGCCCTCGTCGGTGATGCTCGGCACGCAATTGAGCACCTCGTTGATACGCGACGCACTGGCGCTCGCCTTGGTAAAGACCACGACCAGGTTGGCGACGTAGACGATGGAGGTAAGGGTCTGCGTCATGTAGTTCACAAACGCCATGACCTGGCCCTGCGTAAGCTCGCCCACGTTGACCTGGATGCCGCCCACCCACAGGATGGCGCACACACCAAGGTTCATCACCAAAAACGTTACGGGGTTAAGGATCGACGAGAGCTTGCCCACCGCGATGGCGGTATGAGCCTGGTCGTCGGCGGCTTGGGCAAAGCGCTCGCGCTCGTGGTCCTCGCGCACAAACGCACGGACCACGCGGGCGCCCGAAAGCCCCTCGCGGCAAATGAGCGCGATGCGGTCGAGCTTTGCCTGCAGCTGCTTGTAATACGGAATGCAGCGCGCCATGACAAACCAAAACACCAGGCCGATAGCGGGCGTGCAAATCAAAAAGATCACGCCGAGCTTAAGGTCGATGGCAAGAGCCGCACACATAGAGCCCACCGCCAGGAAGGGCCAGCGGATGAGCATGCGTACGCCCAGCGCCACGGCAAGCTGCACCTGGTTGACGTCGTTGGTGATGCGCGTGATGAGCGACGGCGTGCCAAAGCGGTCGAGCTCGGCGTAGCTCAGCTTATTAATGTGCTCGTAAAGCGTGCCGCGAACGTCGGTACCCATGCCCTGTGAGGTCAGCGCCGCCATCTTTTGGCAAACAAGCGTAAACGAGATGCCGATCACAGCCATGGCGCCAAGTACCATGCCGTAGTGGACGACGGAGTTCACATCGTGCGCACCGATGCCCTTATCGATCATCTGGGCAATCACCAGCGGCGTCAGCAGGTCAAAGATCACTTCGATCAGCTTGCACGCAGGACCAATCACCATATACCGGCGAAACTTACCACCAAAACGCCTGAGCAGCTCAATCATGTATAGGCGCTCCCTATCATCATCTCTCTTCAATCTGATTCATGATAGTACGGAGAGCCCTGGAGATGCGTAAGCAACTCGTTACAGATGTAAGGGCGACGGTCACTAGCGCCCAAGGCATGTAGCAGCCGATGTTTTGGCAACGCCAGCGAGCGGCATAACGCCAGGGATTCAATTATCAGATAAATGTGACCCTGCCGGCACTCGCGGGTAGCCGCGGCACCAAAAAGCGCCCGTGCGCTCGATGGATCCGGATGCCCGACAGAGGCTCCTTATGGCTGCTTCCTTCCGGACCTGACCAGATTCGGAACATGTCGTCATCCGAACCCATCGAACGCGCTAGGCGCTCGATATATCTTACCCGCTCCAGCCCGCCACGGCAAGATAGCTAATTTGGGACGGGGCTTTTTTGACTACTTGGGCAATCAGATCGACGAGTGGTCAAATAAGCCCGTCCCAAAAAGACTGGCCTGACGCTGTGCCACGAAAGGGGCCTATCTACTACGTTTAAGCCGCAGGGGCCAGCCATAGCCGGCTTTTTCGAAAATCGACAAGCCGTCTACCTGCAGTTTTGTTTTCGCATATTTCGGGATGGTCGAGGCGCTCGGCTAAACGTAGTAGATGGCCTCATTTTATGGCGGACGGTCCAACCCAAGGCCCAAGGCGGCCAGCCTCGGATAGCTATTCTCGATGTTGCGGTGGAATAGTTCCTGTTTTTGCTGCCTGAGTCGCCAAACAGGAACTATTCCACCGCAACTTATAGGGACATGGGTTTTAGAGACGGGCGAGGTCGTAGGATCGAGCGGTCGCTTCGCCGGCGCAGATGAGATTGGTTGTGGCTTCCTGGGGGTCGAGCGCTTGGTCAAGGGGCATGGGTCTGCGACAAACCGGCAAAACTAAGTCGACACCCTGACCATACACCGCATCCAGGTTGTCGGCACGACCGCCCACGACGGCGACCACCGGCTTGCCATATCGCTTCGCACGACGGGCCACGCCCACCGGTGCCTTTCCAGCGGCGGACTGTTCATCCATATTGCCCTCGCCCGTTATGACCAAGTCGACATCGCGCACGCGCTCGTCAAACCCAATCAGATCGAGCACTGTCTCCACACCCGAACGCAGCTCCGCCCCGAGCGCCAGCAGTGCGGCGCCCAGGCCGCCTGCGGCGCCGGCACCGGGCACGCCGAGCACCGAGCCAAATGTCCGCGCACCCTCGAGCACGCGCAATAGCCCCCGCTCACGCGCCTCGACAATCGCCGCATCGAGCAGACGGCCGTAGCCGACCATCCAGCCGTCGTACTTGCCCAAGGCCTCGGCATCCCCCGTCGGCAGACCCTTCTGCCCACCGAACACCGCCAGTGCGCCTCGACGCCCCACGAGCGGATTCTCGACATCGGAAAGCACGATGATACGCGCGCCATTCAGCGCCCCAAGCGCCGGTGCCAAATCGATACTCGTCACGTGTTCAAGGCCTGCGAGACCGGGGGCGATATTGCAGCCACACTCATCAACAAGGTGGGCACCCAGCGCCTGCAGCATGCCGGCGCCACCGTCGTTGGTGGCACTGCCGCCCAGACCAATATAGATAGTCTTTGCCCCCGCACGGACCGCGCGAAGTATGAGCTCGCCCACGCCATAGGTTGTGGCCGCCAACGCCGCCGATTCCGTGCAGGGCGAATACCCAATACCCGCCGCCGCGGCCATCTCAATAACAGCCGACTCGTGCTCGTCGTCCACCAGCATCCGGGCAGACACGCGATCGCCCAAGGGGCCTGCAACCTCACAGGTCGAGAGCTCGCCACCGCGCGCGGCGATGGCGTCGAGCGTTCCCTCGCCACCGTCTGCCAGCGGCAATGCGCTCAGTTCGGCATCAGGCCACACACGGCGCACGCCTTCGGCAACGGCCTTCTCTGCCTGCGCGCTCAAAACGCTGCCTTTAAAGGAATCAATCGCCAACAGCACGCGGCGAGGCCGGCGCTGCACGGGACCATAGTTGAGCGTCTCGCCAGCGAGATCCCCAACACCCGCAAGCGCCCCGGCGTGGGCCGCATGCGCCTCAAGGTTCAAACCACAACCGACGCCGTCGATACCGCGCAGGCCAGCAAAATAGGTGCTCAGCACCTCGCGGCACTCGCCTGCCAGCACGTCGGCGGTCACATTAAACCGATGGTTCAGGCGCGAGTCGACATTGAGGTCGTATAGCGAGCCCAGCGCACCCGCCTTGGCATCGGTCGCGCCATACACGCAACGCCCCACGCGCGCGTTAACCATAAGCCCCGCGCACATACAGCAGGGCTCGAGCGTCACGTAGACCGTGCAATCGGAAAGGCGCCAGCGCCCAAGCGCATGAGCGGCGGCACACAGAGCCGAAAACTCGGCATGAGCCGAAGGGTCCTGGTCGAGCTCGCGGCGATTATGCGCCCGCGCGACGATCTCACCCGCGCGCACCACCACGGCGCCAATGGGCACTTCGCCCACTGCCGCGGCGGCGCGCGCCTCGGCCAGCGCCTCGCGCATGAACTTCTCGTCGATTTCGGTGATCGTCATCGTTCGCCTTCCCTGTTGCAAATTCAAAACGATGCTATCATTACGACTCACGGAGAGATGGCAGAGCGGTTGAATGCGGCGGTCTTGAAAACCGTTGAGCGCGAGAGCGTTCCGGGGGTTCGAATCCCCCTCTCTCCGCCACTTCTAGTGATGTACCGGCGTCATGGTTCGCTCGAACAGCGCATCGACCACGTCGGCCATCTCGGGTCGACGCTCAAGATCGTGACCCGATTCCCACCAATTTGTGAACAGCCGAATAATGCCACCGGCGATAAACTCCGATGTCGTCTCGAGCGAAACGGGCGCCAGAGCATCTTCGGCAAGCGAGCTCATCACACGCTCGCGGACAGAACGCGCGATGCGGTCGCAAATCATGCCGGTCAGCATGCCCGACATGCTGCTCGCCAAAATATTATCCATGAGCTGCTCATGCGCCAGAATCATATTCATGGCATCGTCAAAGACCTCATGGCGAAGCGCCTGCACGTCCCCAAGCGACTCCGAGTCCGCCGCATCGGTCCGGTTTTGCGGCAAGCCCGTCATAAGCTCATCGATATAGAAGGCAAAGTAATCGTTTTTATCGCGAAAATGCTTATAGAACGTCGTGCGGCGAATCAGGGCCCGGTCGCAAAGCATGGCAACCGTCAAATCCTCAAACCGATGCTCTTCCAAGAGCTCGGTAAAAGCATCGAACAGGGCACGATAGGCTTTCTTGATGCGAAGGTCCATCCATATCGCCATCCTCAAGGTGTAGACAGCATTCCTTAATTTGTCGCATATCTTACACCTGTACCGCCCGTTCCATATTGGCGCCCCCTCCTTGGCGGAAACATAACGCTTACCGGAAAGTTCGGTATCGCCAAAGGTTGCGGGTATACTAGTAGCGTTACACCAACGGCAGCCAGCGCAAAACGCCGCTGCCATTCGAAACGGAGACATCATGCTTCCCGTCATCATCGGTATCGTTGTTGTCGTTGTGATCGCCAGCGCCATCGCCGGCATCTACAATAACATGGTCACCAAGCGCAATCGCATCGATAACGCCTGGCAGAACATCGACACGCAGCTGCAGCGCCGCAACGACCTGATCCCTAACCTGGTCGAGACCGTCAAGGGCTACGCCAAGCACGAGCAGAACACGCTCGCCGCCGTAGTCAACGCGCGCAACGCCGCCGTGAGCGCCACCACCCCCGAGGCCAAGATGGAAGCCGACAACGTGCTGACCGGTGCGCTGCGCCAGCTCTTTGCCGTGGCCGAGGCCTACCCCGACCTTAAGGCGAACACCAACTTTACGCAGCTCCAGGCATCGCTCGAAGACACCGAGAACAAAGTGAGCTACGCGCGCCAGAGCTACAACGACTGCGTGCTCAGCTACAACAACGCCATCCAGACCTTCCCAGCCGTTATCTTTGCCGGCATCTTCCAGTTTAAGGAGCGCCAGGGCTTCGAGGCCGCCGAGGCCGCCCGCCAGGCACCGACCGTCAAGTTCTAACAATCACGGCCGAGTCTTAAGCCAGTTCATCAACCCTTTGGGGCCCAAGGCACAAACCTTGGGCCCTTTTCTTATCCACGCACAACGCGCGACCAAAAGGCCGCGCACCATCTTTATTCAGATTAATTATTGCCCGTAACGGCAGCACCGAGATAACGCAGGCCCGAGGGCAACCTTCCTTTCCGGCGCACTCCGCAGGACGAAAGAACCCCCGCCGCACGTAGTGCGCAGCGGGGGTTCTTTCATGTCCGAGGACGCACCGGAAAGGAAGGTTGCCCTCGGGCCGGACAGCTAAGACTGCTTATGCGACGGTGTAAACCCAGTTGTGCTTATCCTCGACAGCACCAGACTGGATGCCCGTCAGGGTCTCGCGAAGCTTCTTCATCACGGGGCCGATCTCGGTGTAGCCAGCCGGGAAGGTCACGGTCTCATCGGCACCGTAGACCTTGTTGTCGATCTCGCCCACCGGGGAGATGACGGCAGCGGTGCCGCACAGGCCGCATTCCACAAAGGTGCCGGCCTTGACCTCGGCCCACTCGACGGGACGCTGGTCGACGGTCATGCCCAAATCCTCGGCAACCTGAACGAGCGAGCGACGGGTGATGGAGGGCAGGATGGAGTCGGTGTGCGACTGAGGAACGACGAGGGTGCCGTTCTCCTTCACGAACAGAACGTTCGCGCCACCGGTCTCCTCGACATAGGTGCGGGACTCGGAGTCGAGATACAGGTTCTCGGCATAACCCTCGCGATGGGCCTCCATCGTGGGCTTGAGGGACATGGCGTAGTTCAGGCCGGCCTTGATATTGCCGGTGCCGTGCGGTGCGGCGCGGTCGTACTCGGAAACGCGCAGCTTGACGGGCTTGAGGCCGCCCTTAAAGTACGGACCGACCGGGGTCACGAGAATGCGGAACGTGTACTCAGGAGCGGGAGCCACGCCGATCACGTCACCGGAGCCGATCATAAACGGACGCACGTACAGGGTCGCACCAGAACCGAAGGGCGGAACCCAAGCGGCGTTGGCAGAAACGACCTGCTTGACGGCCTCAACAAACTTATCCTTGGGGAACGGGGGCATCTCGAGGCGCTGGGCAGAGTTATACATGCGCTCGGCGTTCATGTCGGGACGGAAGCAGACGATGCTGCCGTCCTCGGCGGTGTAGGCCTTCAGGCCCTCAAAGACCTCCTGGCAGTAATGGAAGATGCCACCGCACTCGGAGACATGCAGGGTGTGGTCGGTGGTCAGGCCGCCCTCGTCCCACTCGCCATCCTTCCAATGAGCCTCGTAGCTGTAATCGGTCTTCATGTAGCCAAAGCCGAGGCTACCCCAATCGATATCCTTCTTCTCGACAGTCATATGTCGCTCCTTACATACACAGTTGCATACTCGCGAACTCGCACGCAAGGACCGAGGCCGACCGCGTCGCAACGTCGCACGCCCGGAGCGTAGAGCCGGACGGGACACGCGGGCAACACCAAAGCCCATGGCACGTCGATTCGCATGCACGAGATTGTACTCCCCGCACGCGCCTGATAAAACGCTTTTCTTTAACTAAGTAAAGTATTTTCATTCAACCGAAGCTAAAGAGGCCCGCCACCGTAAGCAGTGGCGGGCCTCAACGGCACAGTTTGTGCGCCGACTCGAGCTATGCGTTCTTTTTGCCCAGTTTAGCCTTAACCAAGCCGACCACGGTCGGGATGATCGACACGGCGACGATGCCGATAATCAGCAGCTCAAAGTGCTCCTGCACAAAGGGAATGCCGCCAAAGAAGTAGCCCAGCAGCGTAAAGACCGTCGACCAGGTAATGCCGCCCAGCACGTTAAAGACAACGAAGTTGCGCCAGTGCATGCCGCCCATGCCGGCGATAAAGGGCACAAAGGTGCGGATAAACGGAAAGAAGCGGCCCAGGAAGATGGCCAGGTGGCCCCACTTATCCAAGAAGTCCTCGGACTTTTTGATGCGCTCGGGCGTCATGGCCTTTACCTTGCCCGAGGCGATGATCTTGCGGCCAAAGAAGTGGCCGATCATAAAGTTGCACTGATCGCCCAGGATGGCTGCGGCCCATGCGGTGGCCAGAAGCGCCACGATGTTAAAGCCGCCGTTGTGGGCAAAGAAGCCCGAGGCAAACAGCAGCGAATCGCCGGGAAGGAACGGGAAGAACACCACACCCGTCTCGATAAAGATGATCAGGAAAACGCAGCCGTAGGCCATAAGCGGGCCGGCGGCGATCCAGCTGGCGATCGCGGTGCGCGGATCCTTAAGCAGCTCGGCGATAAAATTGATGAAACCCATGAAGTAAAACCTCTCAGTTGTGGGCGCGGACACGTCCAAGTTGACCAGTATACGGTTGCGGCGCGAGCACGGGCCAAACCCCTCAAAAGTCTTACTTCATTACCAGCAAGTTTGCATAACTGACACCTGTCGCGCAAAGCCGCCAAGATTGTTCTTCCTAATCCCTAGCGAATCGCTATACTTTATTGAATCGCATTGCCATGGCGCTAAGGGAGGGCGGCCGGTGAGCTTTATCAATACCATTCGCGAGGACATCAAGACCGTCCAGGCGCAGGACCCCGCCGCACAAAGCGGTCTGGTCATCTTCCTTTCCTATCCTGGCCTGCACGCCAAGTGGAACCACGTGCCCGAGCACTGGCTCTGGGAGCACGGTCATCGCTCGCTCGCCCGCGTGCTCTCGCAAATCACCCGCCACATCACCGGCGTCGAGATTCATCCCGCCGCACAAATCGGCAAGCATTTCTTTATCGACCACGCCATGGGCGTCGTCATCGGCGAAACCACCGTCGTGGGCGACAACTGCGTGCTCTACCAGGGCGTTACGCTCGGCGGCACCGGCAACGAGACCGGCAAGCGCCACCCCACCCTGGGCAACAACGTCACCGTGGGCACGGGCGCCAAGGTGCTCGGCAACATTCGCATCGGCAACAACGTCAAGATCGGCGGCAACTCGGTTGTCGTCAAGGACGTGCCCGACAACTGCACCGTCGTGGGCGTGCCGGGACGCATCATCAAGCGCAACGGCTGCCGCGTGTTCGAGGAGAGCTTCGACGCCAAGCAGCACCGCGAGTACATGCCCGACGACGCCGCCGAGCAGTCCGCGCTCAACCGTCAAGGCATCACCGAAAACGCCCGCCGCGTCAAGGAACTCGAGCGAGAGGTGGCCGAGCTCAAAGCCCTCGTCGCCAAGCTCGTGGACGAACGCTAGAGGCGGACGACCGCCGACAACATTGACGCCAACGCAAAGGCGCGCCAGAGGATTCACCCCCGGCGCGCCTTATTTGCGATGTGACAAAGGGACTGTCCCTTTGTCACATTATGCGAACTGACTCAGATAGAGGTCGGCGTAGGCACCCTCGGCAGCCAGCAGCTCCTTATGCGTACCCTGCTCGATAATGTTGCCGTGATCCATGACCAAGATCAGGTCGGCATCTACGATCGTCGACAGACGGTGCGCGATCACAAAGCTCGTACGCCCACGCATGAGCGCGTCCATGGCGCGGCCGATGGCGAGCTCGGTGCGCGTGTCCACACTCGACGTCGCCTCGTCCAGGATGAGAATCGCCGGGTTGTTGAGCAGCACGCGCGCAATGGTCAGCAGCTGGCGCTGACCCTGGCTAATGCTCTCGGCATCGTTGGCCACGCGCGTGTCATAGCCCTGCGGCATGGTGCGCACAAAGAAGTCGACCTGCGCGGCGCGTGCGGCCGCCACGATCTCCTCGCGCGTCGCCTCGGGGCAGCCATAGGCGATATTCTCGGCAATCGTTCCGTCGAACAGCCAGGCATCCTGCAACACCATGCCAAACTGCTGGCGCAGCTCGCCACGATCCATGCGGCTCGTGTCCACGCCGTCGAGCGTAATGCGCCCGCCGTCAATCTCGTAGAAGCGCATGAGCAGGTTGATGAGCGTGGTTTTGCCCGCGCCCGTGGTTCCCACCACGGCGATCTTCTGGCCCGGCTCGGCGGTAAACGACACGTCGCGCATAAGCGGCTTGTCGGGCGCGTAGCCAAAGCGTACATGCTCAAAAGCGACACGGCCCTCAACGCGACCCGGCAGCCTGGCGGCCTCGCCCGGCTGCGGATCCGCCTCCATCTCGGGTTCATCGAGCAGGTCGAACACGCGCTCCGCACTCGCCAGCGCGCTCTGCAGCGAGTTGAAGGTAAACGACAGTTGCGTCATGGGCTCAGATGCCTCGTAGATAAACTGGAAGAACGCCTGGAACACGCCGACGGTCATGTGGCCGGCAACCAGCATACTGCAGCCCACAATCGCAATCACGATCTGTGCCAGGCGGCCGATAAAGCGCACCGCGGGGCCGACGGCGTTAATCATGAAGTCGGCCTTGGCACTCACGCGTGCCAGCTCGCCCGAGGCCTGGTGTACCTCGGCAGAACTCTGACGCTCGCGGTTAAACGCGCGAATCACCAGACGGCCCGAGTAGCCTTCCTCAACCGCACTCGTAATCTTGGACACCCACTCCTGGCGCTCACCGGTCACGTCATGCGTGCGGCGCGAGACCACCTTGGTCACCAGCAGCGACAACGCCGTAAAGAACAAAAAGACGAGCGTGAGCGGCACGCTAAACACGAACATCACGCTCACGGCGCCCACCACGGTACCGATCGACACCAGAAGCTGCAGCAAGCCACGCTGCATGCTCTCGGACATCTTGTCCAGGTCGTTGGTCGCACGGCTGACGACCTCGCCGGGACGATGCGCGTCAAAGAAGGCAAGCGGCAGACGGTTGAGCTTTTGTGCGATGCGGTTGCGTAGGCGCAGGTTGAGGCGTTCGGCCACGCTCGACATCAAAAAGCTCTGGAGCGCGTAGAACGAGGCAGCGGCGGTCCAAATCATAAAGTAGATGAAGATGGTCCTGCCGCAGTTCTCCCAGGTGATGTTGAAGGTGGTGTCGTTGGCAAACGCCACCTGAATGTGGCTCCACAGCTCATCGATCACGCGGGCGCTATATGCCGGCGCAGCGGTGTTAAAGATGGCATAGAACACAATGCTCGCGAACACGATATAGAAGCGCCAATGGTCGCCGGCAGCCTCGCTCCACAGGCGGCGCACCGTCGCCCAGGTATCTCGAGGCGTCTCGCCCTCGTCTTCGTCGTCCACATCGCGCATGCGTTCCGCCTCGGCTCGGGCGCGCTCATCCTCCGCGCGCTCATTTTCCTCATAGAGCGCCTGGCGGCGAGCCTCGCGCGCGGCTGCAGCCTTGGCGGCCTCATCCAGCTCGGGTGCTACGGCAGCCTGGTCGACCGTTTTATCGGCAGCGTCCGCAGCGGCGGCAGCGACAAGGCCGCCCTGCTTCTTGAGCTGCTCGGTCATGCTACTCACCTCCCTTCATCTGCGATTCCGCGATAGCGCGGTATACCTCGCAGGTTTCCATAAGCTCGCCATGCGTGCCCAGGCCCACAACCTCGCCGTCCTTGAGCACGACGATCTGGTCGGCGTGCAAGATCGTCGAGATGCGCTGCGCGATGATGAGCACCGCAGCGTCACGCGTCTCGTCTTGCAACGCATGGCGCAGGGCGGCATCGGTCTTAAAGTCCAGGGCCGAAAAACTGTCATCGAAGATATATAGATCGGCATGCTTCATGAGCGCACGGGCGATAGCCAGACGCTGGCGCTGGCCGCCCGAAAAGTTCGTGCCGCCCTGCGCCACCGGGGTATCGAGCCCCTGCGGCTGATCGAGCACAAAGGTGCTCTGGGCAACCTGGAGTGCATGAAGCATGTCGGCCTCGGTCGCGTCTTCGTTGCCAAAGCGCAGGTTGCTTGCCACGGTGCCCGAGAACAGCCACGCCTTCTGCGGCACATAGGCAATACGCCCGCGAATTTCGCCTTGCGAAAGCTCGCGCAGGTCGACGCCGTCCAGGCGAATGGCGCCCTTGGTGGCGTCGTGGAAGCGCAGCAGGAGCTTGGCCACCGTCGACTTGCCCGAACCCGTCGAGCCGACGATCGCGGTCGTCTGACCGCGGCGACAGGTAAAGTTCAGATCGCGCAGTGTGTCCTCGTCGGCGTCGTCAAAACGAAACGACATATGGTCGAACACGGCCACCGCGTCGGCCCCATCTGCGGACTCAGGCGCCCCGTCGCCCAGCGTAGCCTTGCCGTCCACAATGCTCGGCTCGATTTCGAGCACCTGCTGCGCACGGTTGAGGCACGCCGCAGCGCGCGGAAGCGTCAGAATCACCATCTGCGCCATCATCACAAAGAACAGGATCAGGATCCCGTATTCCAACACGGCCGAGATGCTGCCGATTTGCATGGCATGGACGCCCACGCGGTTGCCGCCCACCCACAGCACCGCCACCTCGGCGATGTTCATCAAAAAGAAGCTGGAGCTGTCGAGACCCACAAACAGGTGGTTGACCTTGATGGCATTGGCCGCGTAATCGCTAAACACCTCGTCCAGGCGCTGCTCCTCGTGGCGCTCCTTGTTAAATGCGCGGATGACGCGCACGCCCACGATGTTCTCGCGCAGCACCACGTTCATGCGGTCGATAAAGCTCTGCAGGCGCATAAAGATCGGCGCGGCGTTGGCAACGGTAAAGACCGCCGCCACCAGCACGATCGCAACGACCACGCCCAGCAGCGTGCCCATGGCGGGATCGATAAACCAGGCAAAGATGATGCCCGCCACGGCCAAGAACGGCACCGGCAGCACCAACTGAATCGTCTGAAGGATAGCCTGCTGAATCACGTTGATGTCGTTGAGTGAGCGCGTGATCATCGAACCCGTGCCAAAGCGCTCAAAGTCGCTGGCCGCGAGTTCGAGCGACTTGTCGTACACGGCATTGCGGATATCGCAGGCCACGTTGGCGGCCAGGCGCGCCGAAAGATAGCAGCCCAGCACCGTGCCGCCGCTGGCCATGCCGGTCGCGATAAGCATGTACAGGCCGTTGCGTAAAATATAGTCGACATCGCCCGTGGTAATACCGGTGTTGACCATGTTCGCCAGCATCGTGGGAACCAACAGCGTACCGACGTTATCTATCAGCGCCGCAAACAGCGTCACCGCAATCAGCCCGCGATACGGCCTCATAAACCTCATCAAGAGTCGCACGTTTCCCCCTCTTCTTGTTTTTCCACTTGGCTCTCGGCGGCCATCTGCTGTTTAAACGCCTCGCACTCTTCGTTAAGAACATGGGAGAACTTGCCGACCAGGCGCATAATCTCACGCTGCTCCCAAGACTCGAGCGCGCCAAAAGCACGCTGCTCGGCTTTAACCGCCGGCAACGCATAGTGCTCGGCGAACCGCCGGCCCTCATCGGTCAAACAAACGACCTTATTCTTACGACTGCCCTCGGCAAACTCCAACGTCGCAAGCCCTCGCGCCCTAAGCGTCTTGATCGCCGAGTTAATGGTCTGCTTGCTATAGAACCATTCGCCTGTCAGACGGCTCACGGCGATACTACCGCCCGCCGTGCTGGTGTCGACGAGCATCCAATAGGCGCAGCCCAAAAGACCGCAGGTGCGCGAGAACTCCGAATAGATATGGTCGAGTCCGTTGAGCATCCGGTCGAAATCGACCAGCGTAACCGCACTATTCATCTATCCCACTATTCGATTGTCCGAGTTTTGACCAATTTGTATTTCTAGATTAGTCCGAGTTTTGACTATCGTCAATAAGCTCGATATATATGGTCGGCTCTACATTGCATATCGATAGAAAAAGACCGCCGGCGCGGGGGCGGCGCCGGCGGTCATGCGAGAATAGCGATGTATTTGCC
>JAXKGN010000002.1:0-100594 GCA_036550355.1 Collinsella sp. | reverse complement strand
GGACGGCCGAAGAGGCGTCAGCAGGTCAGTGGGTCATCGTCCCGGCATTCAGCATCAGGGTAGCGCTGCGACGCGGAAATCGCGCGCCGTTGCCGCGCCCCGCAGTGCCCGCTTCCCCCGAGAACAATTATCAGTGCAGGTGAACGGCTTGCTCAATTTCGAAAAAAGCCGGTATGGTCTGTCTGCGCCAATCTAGCCCCGTAAACCGGCATAGTTTTAAAATGGCACTTCTGGAGTATTGATTCCCACCCCGGCGCAACCGCCATTACAGCCCGTACTTCGCGACGACGCGGTTGATGCGGCGACACCAGGGCCTGTACAGGGCGGCCAAGAACACGCAGGTCGCGAGGCCGTGTGTGATATCGAACGGCACTGCCGTGGCAAGACGCGCCACGGCTCCCGCCCACGTGAGCGGCTGCACAAAACCGATGATGTCATACGCGTTGATCACCACGCCGTACAGCAAACCCGATGCAAAGCCGTACGCCATCAGGGCCGGCATGCGCACGGTTCCACCCGCACGGTCGAACGCGCCCGCATGCGCCAGCGCGCCGCCAACATAGCCAACCAGACCCCAGGCATACATCTGCCATGGCGTCCACATGCCCTGCCCAAAAAAGAAGTTGCTGGTCAGCGCCGCCAGCGCGCCGACTATAAAGCCGTTACGACGACCGAGTGTCGCCCCGGCGATAATGGCGATGGCACTCACGGGTTTAAAGTCGGGAATGGGGCCAAACAAGATGCGCCCCGCCGCGGCCAACGCCGCCAACACCAGCGTGGGCATAATCTGTCGCAGGCCCGGGCGCGACGCCTCGTAGCCCGCAAAGAACAGCGCGAGCACCAGCGCTACCACGACAAGCATGGCAAGCGCCGCCTGCTCAATGCCCGCCAGCAACGCCGCAGTCATCACTGCCGGCACCGCCAGGAGCAGCGGAATCTCCATTTTTGTGAGTAGGCGCGAGGCGCGATGATCCATCATCCCATCACGCCCTGTAGAACACGTTGTCGGAAAAAAAGTCGGCCGGCGGCTCCATGCAGGCAATCTCACCGTCGAACATCATGGCAATGTCATCGGCAACCTGCTCGGCAAAATCCAGATCGTGCGTGGCCATGATGACGGTACCGCCAGCCTCCGCATGGCCACGCAGGGCGCGGGCGATGATGCGGCGGCTGGCCAGGTCCAAGCCCTTGGTGGGCTCATCGAGCAATAGCAGTTCGGGGCCAATCAGCAGCAGTTTTGCCAATGCAAGCAGTTGACGCTGTCCGCCCGAAAGATCGTACGGGTGGCGCCCATCCAGGCCCGACAGCCCCAGGCTCGCCGCGCGCTCCCGCGCCACAGCCTCGTCATATCCGCAGGTCGAAGCCCATTCCATCAGCTCATCGCGCACCGTCTCGGCAACCAGCAACGCCTTGGGATTCTGAGGCAGCAGCGCTGCCGATCCCGCCCCGCGCTCCATATGCCCACGCTGCAACTTGACCGTCTTGGCCAGCACCGAAAGCATTGTCGACTTCCCGCAGCCGTTACCACCCACAACCGCATGCACCGCGCCAGCCGAGAACGCCGCATCGAGCCCACGCAGCACCCAGCCGGACGCCCGATCGTAGCGAAACCAGCTCCCTGCCAGGGTGGTAGCCGGCCCAGCGTGCATTTTTGGGAGTATTCGGCATCCACCGGCGCGCGATGGCGCCCCCGAGTCACCCTGCGGCAGTATTTGCGCCCCAAATTCAGCCGATTTGTCCGATTTCAGTCCTTTTTTTGCACCCGGAGCGCCCCCGCGCGGGTCCAAAGAGCCCGGCTGGCCACTGGCGCTGCTGAAAACTCCGTTTTTTGCACGCCGCGAGGCACCCCACCCCGGCACCTCGCCAGAAAACAGCTCTTCACGGTGCCCCAGGGAGGCAATGTCAGCCACCTCGCACACGCGTCCGTCCTCAATCCGGTACGCGCACGTCGCGTATTCGAGCATCGGGCGCGGCTGGTGCGTTGCCACGACAACCGTGCAGCCCAACTCGCGATTCACGCGAAACAGTGCGTGCAGAAAACTCTTCTCGGCAACGGGATCGAGCTGAGACGTGGGCTCGTCGAGCAGCAGCACACGCGGGCGCAGTGCCAGGACGGCGGCAAGCGACAGCAGCTGCTTGCGGCCACCCGAAAGCGTATCGGTATCGCGATGAAGCCAGTCCTCCAGACCAAAGAAATAGCTGGTCTCGGCAACACGGCGGCGCATCTCGTCGCGCGACATGCCTAAGTTTTCCAGGCCAAACGCCATCTCGTGCCACACGGTCTCGCACACAATCTGGTTCTCGGGATCCTGGAACACGTAGCCCACGCGCTCCGCAGACGCGCGCACGTCCATGTCGGCAGCGCTCTCGCCCAGCACGCGCAGCTCGCCAGTGCATTCGCCCGCCGGCGAAATCTCGGGCTTGAGCAGCGACAGCAGCGTCGACTTACCCGATCCGGTACCGCCAACAAGCAGCGCAAATGCACCTTGGGGAACAGACCAGTCGAGTCCCTCGAGCACCGCAGCATCAGCCCCAGGGTAGGAAAAGCTCAGGCTCCGCACCTCAATCGCCGGCATATCCGGGCCGCACGCCGCGCCCGACACCGGGCCCCTATCCAACCGAGCCATCAGCCAAACCTCTTCTCATCGATCGCATGCAACACACAGGGCAGCACCATCCAGGCCGCGTACACGGCATAACCCAGCCACGGCGCCGGCACCGAAAGCTGCGGGTAAAACGAATACTGCGTTGTCGCGGTCCATGCCACCGCCACCGCGGCAGCACCAAACACCGCAAGCCCAACCAGCGCGGCAACATCGCCGCGCCCCAGCCGATACCGCGCGTACGTCGTGCGACGCGTCGCGGCTCCCCATCCGCGCGAGCGCATGGCGTCAGCGCGCTCCAGCGAATCCTCCATGCCCCAGCCCATCAGCACGCTCGAGGCCCGCAAGCGCGAGCGCACGGGGTCGGCCGGCGCGCGACCCGGCACATCAATCACATCCTGCACTGCCAGTACCGTACGACCGCGACGCAAAAACTGCGGGATAAGCCGCATGCACATCGAGATCATGAGCGCGATCACCGGCGCAGCGTTGCCCAAAAGCGCAAGCACCTTGTCGTATTCGAGCATCGACGCCGCGGCCTCAAACCACAGCACGCTCGCCACAAACAGCCCACCCATACACAGGCCGTACATCATGCTCTCCAAATACACCGCGCGCATGCCAATACGGAACAGCTCCGTCGAGCCCGAGGCGCTAAACAGCGGATTGAGCACCGCGATGATCAAAATCACCGGCAGCTGCCAGCGAAGCGCCCCCAACGTACGCGCGGCGCCGCGCGTCGCAAACCCGTACGCCAACCCGCCCGCAAGCGACAGCGCAATCAGCACCGGCTGCATCGAGAACATGGTGAGTCCCAGCGTCAACACAATATAGAGTGCCGGCACCGCCGGATGCGACATCGAGAATGCCGCGACGGGTTCGTTGCCCGATTCCTCTCGCATAATGTCCACGGGCACCCCCATCCCCTCGCTCAAACGCCAACGCCGCAGCGCCGCCGCCATACACAACCAGCGCAAACACCACGCCGGCGGCAGCGACATCGGCCGTCACGCGTCAATCGTTACGCGCTCATCATATGCCTGCGGTATCATATTGTGCCGTGTATCGTTTCCAAACACACGTCTCTATAACGTAACAGGAGATCACATGGACGCAACCGCAATTATCCTCGCCGCCGGCGAGGGCACCCGCATGAAGTCGAACCACTGCAAGGTTTCGCACAAGATCCTGGGCAAGCCCATGGTCCAGTGGATCGTCGACGCCACCATCAAGGCCGGCTGCAGCCGCGTCGTGGTCGTCATCGGCAGCCACGCCGACGAGATGCGCGCCCTTATCGACGGCGCCTACGCCAACAGCGCCACCAAGGTCGAGTGCGTCGAGCAGACCGAGCGCCTGGGCACCGGCCACGCCGTAAAGGTCGCACTCGAGGCCTGCGGCATCGCGCAAGGCCCCGTTGTCGTGCTCAACGGCGACCTGCCGCTCATCACCGCCGACACTGTCGCCAAGTTCGCGCAGACCGTCGCTACCGGCGAGCTCGCCTGCACCGTCATGACCATGACCCCACCCGACCCCTTCGGCTACGGCCGCATCAAGCTGGGCGCCGACGGCCAGATTGAGCGCATCATCGAGCAGAAGGACTGCACGCCCGAGCAGGCCGCCACGCTGCTCGAGTGCAACGCCGGCTGCTACGCCTTCGACGGCGCTCAGCTTGCCGCGCATATCGACGAGATCGGCAACGACAACGCGCAGTCCGAGTACTACCTGCCCGACATGCTCGAGATCCTCAAGGGTCACGGCCAGGCAGTGTCCATCTTCCACTGCGATGACTACCGCGACGGCCTGGGCGTCAACAGCCGCATCCAGCTCGCGCAGCTCACCGCCATCGCGCGCGACCGCATCAACGAGCGCTGGATGGCCGAGGGCGTTACCTTCATCGATCCCACGCAGGCCTGGATCGGCCCCGATGCCGTTATCGGCCGCGACACCGTCGTGTGGCCGCAGACACATCTGATCGGCCATGTCACCGTAGGCGAGGAGTGCCAGCTCGGCCCCAACAGCCGCCTCACCGACACCACCGTCGGCAGCGGCTGCACCATCGATGAGACCATCGCCATCGAGGCCGTCATCGAGAACGGCGTCGACTGCGGCCCGCGCGCCTACCTGCGCCCGGGCACCCACATGCTCGACGGCTCCAAGGCCGGCACGCACGTGGAGATCAAGAAGTCCACGATCGGCGAGGGCTCCAAGGTTCCGCACCTGTCCTACATCGGCGACACCACCATGGGCTCCGGCGTCAACGTGGGCGCGGGCTCCATCACCTGCAACTACGACGGCGTGCACAAGCACAAGACCGTCATCGGCAAGGATGCCTTCATCGGTTCCGACACCATGATGGTCGCGCCCGCTCAGATCGGCGACGGCGCGCTTGTGGCCGCCGGCTCCGTCATCACCGAGCCGGTTCCGGCCGACGCGCTCGGCTTGGGCCGCGCCCGTCAGGTAAATATTGAGGGCTGGGCCGCCGATTACCGCCGCCGTCTGCACGAGAACGACGAGGTATAACGTTTTACCAAGCACAAAAGGAGCTGTTCTCACGGGGACGGCTCCTTTTTCTATCGTGACCTGCGCGACCGGATGAGTGGTCGGTTCGTGTCCGTTGACGGTAAAGACGTTATCAAGACTCGAATAACCCCGCCGCACGGTTACAATGCAAAAAGGCATCTATATGGCATTCGATGTATAAAGGAGAAGGGTAATGCCGATTAATGATCCCGAGAAGTCGGAGAATATGCGCAAGTCCATCCGCGTGTATTCCGGTTCCTCCAACCGTCCCCTCGCTCAGAAGATCGCTGAGTACCTTGGGGTCGAGCTTTCGGGCCTTACGCTAAAGCAGTTCGCCAATGGTGAGATTTACGCCCGCTACGACGAGACCGTCCGCGGCGCCGACGTCTTCCTGATTCAGTCCGTGGCCGGCGGCAACGTCAACGACATGCTCATGGAGCTGCTCATCGCCACCGACGCTGCCAAGCGCGCATCCGCCCGCTCCATCACCGCCGTCATCACCCACTACGGCTATGCCCGCCAGGACCGCAAGGCCGGCCCGCGCGAGCCCATCACCGCCCGCCTCGTCGCCAACCTGCTCGAGCGCGCCGGCGTCAACCGCATCATCACCCTCGACCTGCACCAGGGTCAGATCCAGGGCTTCTTCGATATCCCGGTTAACCACCTGTCCGCGCTGCCGCTGTTTGGCCAGTACTACAACGACATGCACTTCGACACCGACAACCTGGTTGTCGTCTCCCCCGACGTGGGTCGCGCCAAGGCCGCCAAGAAGCTGTCCGACATGCTCGGCTGCGACCTGGCCATCGCCCACAAGGGCCGTCCGCGCCACAACGCCGCCGAGGTCATGGGCATCATCGGTGACATCAAGGGCAAGACCTGCATCATCAACGACGACATGATCGACACCGCTGGCACCCTGTGCGCCAACGTCAAGGAGCTCAAGGCCATGGGCGCCGGCGACATCTACGTGTGCGCCACCCACGGCATCTTCTCCGGTCCGGCCATCGAGCGCCTGAACGACGCCCCGATCGTCGAGTGCCTCGTCACCGATGCCATCCCCGTCGAGGTCGGCGGCAAGATCAAGACCATCTCGGTCGCCGAGGAGTTCGCTCAGGCTATCTCCGCCGTTTACCACGAGGAGCCCGTCTCCACGCTCGTCGGCGGCGACTTCGCGCTGTAGTCGCATCGTCCTTGCAACCCGGCGCATCGCCGCCGAAACAGAAGAAACCCCCACGCTCCCCCTTGCTTCGCAAAGGTCGCGCGGGGGTTTCTTCTGTTTCGGCGGCTCGCTCTGCCGCGGCCGTGCTTTTGTCTGGTGGGATTTCGCTGAAACGAAGTCTCGCCTTCGGCGGGCGTGGTAGCCTTTGTCGTTGATTGAACTATTTGTGTAACGAAGGGACAAATATGGCAGCTGCACAGCCGCTCAAGATTCGCATGGTTGCCGGACTTGGCAACCCTGGCGATGAGTATGCCGAGACCCGCCACAACGCCGGCTTTAAGGCAATCGACGAGCTGGCCCGTCAGGCCGGCGTCACGTACTGGAAAAACCAGGCCGGTGCCGAGGTCGCGCTCATCAACATCAACGACCCCGAGGAAGAGGGCGGCAAGCGCCAGATTGTGCTGGTCAAGCCACAGTCGTACATGAATACCTCGGGCGGTCCCATCTCCAAGCTCTGCCGCGAGTACAAGATCAAGGCCGAGGAGCTGCTCGTAATCCACGACGAGCTCGACATTCCCGCCGGCGACGTGCGCGTTAAGGTGGGCGGCGGCCATGCTGGCCACAACGGCCTGCGTTCCATCATCGACAAGATGGGCAGCCGCGACTTCAGCCGCATCCGCACCGGCATCGGCAACCCTCCCGGCAAGATGGCCGTCGCTGACTACGTGCTTAAGCAGCTACGCGCCCGCGAGGCCGAGGACTTCCAGGACACCTGCGCCCGCGCGGCCGACGCCGCCGGCCTGGCGATCGTGCACGGCGTGGTCTATGCCCGCGACCATGTCAACGGCGCCGCCTCCGCCAACGGCAAGCACTAAAACCTATCATTTAGGGATAGGTTTATTTTGACAGGTTTTACCTGCGGAAACGCCGCAGTCGACACATCGCAATAAACGCGCTGCCACCATACATGCATAACACCCCAAAGGGGCCGGCCTCAACGAAGCGCGAGGCCGGCCCCCTTTGCCGTTTTACCCGATAAAACTGACCAAAATAAACCTGCCCCTATTTGGTAGGCCAAAGTGGATAAACCCTGCTCCCAACCGCCGAAGACACGCGTAAGTGACATGTCCATGAGGGTATAATTTGCACCGTATGTCTGCACAGCGCCTGTGCGCGTACGGTTTTATTCGGGCTACCGCCCATTTCCGTGGAGGCACGGTTCGGCAGCCCTAACAAGAGAGGGGTTCTATGTATAAGATCCTGGAGAAGACGCAGTTCTCGGAGAAGGTGTTCAAGTTCCGCATCGAGGCGCCCGCAATCGCCAAGCATGCGCACGCTGGACAGTTCCTCATGGTTCGCGCCAACGAGACGGGCGAGCGCGTCCCGTTTACCCTAGCCGGCTGGAACGGTGACGAGGGCTGGGTCGAGTTCATCTTCATGGTGATCGGCAAGACCACCGAAATGCTTTCCACCTACGAGGCCGGCGAGTCGCTGCGCGACGTCGTGGGCCCGCTGGGCGTTCCCACCGAGATGGCTGAGGGCCCCTGTGCCGTCATTGGCGGCGGCGTCGGCCTGGCAATTGCCTTCCCGGTCGCCAAGCACCTGGTCGAGACCGGCCACGAGGTCCACGCCATCATGGGCGCCCGCACCAAGGACCTCCTGCTCATGGAGGACCAGTTCCGTGAGCTCCTCGACGAGGACCACATCCACATCACCACTGACGACGGTTCCTACGGCGAGCAGGGCGTTGTCACCGCTCCGCTGGAGCGCCTGCTGCAGGACAAGGCCGTGAGCCAGGTCTTCTGCGTCGGCCCCGTTCCGATGATGAAGTTCTCGACCCTCACCGCCCAGAAGTACGACACCCCCATCACCGCGTCGCTCAACCCCATCATGGTTGACGGCACCGGTATGTGCGGCTGCTGCCGCGTCGAGGTGGGCGGCGTGACCAAGTTCGCTTGCGTCGACGGCCCCGACTTCGATGCCACCCTGGTCGACTGGGATGACCTTCGTGCCCGCCAGGCCGCTTACCGTTCCGAAGAGGGCGAGTCCCTCAAGGCCTATGAGGAAAAGAGCTGCGCATGCCACTAGTTAACGGTCGTTTCGTTGCCGATATGAAGTCGCCCCGCACCCCCGATAACGAGGAGCCGGCTGCCGAGCGCGCTTGCGACTTCCGCCCCGTCGACAAGGGCTTCACCGAGGAGATGGCGCTGGCCGAGGCCGAGCGCTGCCTCAACTGCAAGAAGCCGTTCTGTGTTGAGGGCTGCCCCGTCAACATCAACATCCCCCGCTTTATCGAGCAGATCCGCGAGAAGGACTTCGGCGGCGCCCTCGATACCATCCGCGAGGACTCCATGCTTCCCGCCATCTGCGGCCGCGTCTGCCCGCAGGAGAACCAGTGCGAGGGCAAGTGCATCCGTGGTAAGAAGTCCGAGCCCGTGGCCATCGGCCAGCTCGAGCGCTTCCTGGGTGACCGCCCCGAGCTCGCCTCCACGCCCAAGATGGCCCCCAAGAACGGCAAGAAGGTCGCCGTCGTCGGCTCTGGCCCGTCCGGCATCACCTGCGCCGGCGAGCTCGCCCGCAACGGCTTTGACGTCACCGTCTTTGAGGCCTTCTTTACCGGCGGCGGCGTGCTGGTCTACGGCATCCCCGAGTTCCGTCTGCCCAAGGCAGTCGTCAAGCGCGAGATTGACGGCCTGGAGGACATGGGCGTCAAGTTTGAGTACAACTCCGTCGTGGGCAACATGGCCACGGCCGAGGAGCTGTTCGAGCAGGGCTTCGACGCCATCTACGTGGCGACCGGCGCAGGCCTGCCCAAGTTCCTCAACGTCCCCGGCGAGAACCTGCCCAACGTCTTCTTCGCAAACGAGTACCTCACCCGCGTGAACCTGATGAAGGCCAACAAGTTCCCCGAGTACGACACCCCCACCAAGCACGGCAAGAACGTCGTCGTCTTTGGTGGCGGCAACGTGGCTATGGACGCCGTCCGTACCGCCAAGCGTCTGGGCGCCGAGCACGCCATTATCGCCTACCGTCGTACCGAGGACGAGATGCCCTGCCGTCGCGCTGAGCTGCACCATGCCAAGGCCGAAGGCGTCGAGGTTCTGCCGCTCGTCTCCCCGCTCGAGTTTGTCGCTGGCGAGGACGGCTCCGTGTGCGCCGTCAAGGTCCAGAAGATGGAGCTCGGCGAGCCCGACGAGTCCGGCCGTCGTCGTCCGGTGCCCATCGAGGGCGCCATCGAGGAGATCCCCTGCGACGTCGCAATCTCGGCTATCGGCACCAACGCCAACCCCTTCGCCGCCAAGATCGGCGGCAAGATGGAGCTCAACAAGTGGGGCTACATCGTCGCCGACGAGGAGACCGGCCAGACCACCGATCCCCGCATCTGGGCCGGCGGCGACATCGTCACCGGTGCCGCTACGGTCATTCTGGCGATGGGCGCCGGCAAGAAGGCCGCCGCTTCCATCACCAAGAGCCTGCTGGGCGAGTAATCACCTACAGCACTAGCCACCAAACGGCAAAGTCCCCGTCGAGCACACGCCCGGCGGGGACTTTTTCTATGCCGGCCGCCCGACCGCCACGATGGGGACAGGCACCTTTGTGGTGGTTTGAGGCTTGGTCGGCAAACTAATTCCGGCGTTTGTCTCAATCTGTAACAGTTAGGCCCTGTTGAGCATCGTAACTGTTACAGATCGAGATATTGCGCCCGCCGCCTCTTTATCTCAATCTGTAACAGTTAGAGGCCAAATTCCTCGCTATGTGTTACAGATCGAGACGTTAGGTTGGCGGCTGAACAGTTCATCTCAATCTGTAACACCTGGAACCCAAATATCTGGCTTGGTGTTACAGATTGAGATTTTGCTAAAGCCGAGGATGGGCGCTGTCGCCAAAACTTAGCGCTTGCGGCGCTTGGCCGCAGCGATGCCGGCCGCGGCAACGGTTGCGCCGGCGATGCTCAGAGCAGCGACCGTCATCGCGGCGGAGTCACCCGTGCTGGCAAGCTCCGTGCCGCCGGACTTCTTGCCGTTCTCGCCCTTACCCTTGGACTTGTCCATCGTCACCGTGGTCGTCGTCGAAGTCGAACTGCCCGCAGGGACCCCGGCGCCACCAGAGCCATCCGTACCGCCACCCTGCTCGCCGCCGTCAGGCGTCGGCTCGGGCGTCGGGTCCGGATCGGGCGTCGGCTCAGGCACCGCCTCATCGGTCACAGTAATCGTAATGTTCAGACGCTCGGAATACTCGCTGTACGACATGCCAGGGCGCTGTGCCGCAATGCGCACATACATGTTGCTATCGAGCGCAATAGGCTCGGTGTACTTTACGCGGCCTTCGTCACGGCAGGGGCAGGTGTCGTTGGTGGTGTACCAAATCGTCGTGCCATCCTCGGCCGAAAGCTCCAGCTTCGTGCCCTTGGGCACCGTAATGTAGTTCTCCTTGGGCGACCATGCACCAAACGTCGTCGCACCAATCGTCGCCACCGGTCGCGCCGGTCGCACTGCCTCGGCAGACACGCGAACGTCGACCTGCTTGGACAGCGCCGTGTCATCCACCGTCGCCGTCAACGTCGTCAAACCGGGCAGAGCACCATGCAGCACAAACGTCGCCGCACCGTCCTCGCCCGTCACGGCCTGGGTGGCATCGACAGAGCAGATAGCCGAGGACTCCAGCCCAACACTAACCTTGGCGCCCGCAAACGGCTTGCCCGCCTTATCGGTCACGTGTGCCACCAGCTCAAAGTCACCGCCATCAAGCATGGTCACGGCCTGCTCCACGTTGAGCTTGAGCTTGTCGGCACGAACGCCCACGACAAGCTCGCCACTTGCCCAGCGCGCCATGGCCGTGCCGGCGTAGTTGCGAGCACCGTCGAACTCAAACGCCACCGTTGAGCCCGCCTCACACGCATCGGCATAGCGAATACGCAGCACGCGCGACAGCGGCTTGCCATTGGAATCGTCCTGCTTGTCGAGCCACGTGTACGTCACGTCGCCCAAGCCCTGCGCGCACAATGCGACCAGGGCATCGTCGCTCGCATCCATATACTGCGCAAACTCAACCTCGATGCAATCGGTATAGGCATGGGCCGAAGCCACCTCGGGCGCCGCCGTCGACACCAAGCCAATGTTCACCTCAGTCTGAATCGGCGGCACGCGCAGCCAAGCCGAACGCGCCTCCTCATACCCGTCCTTGGTCACGCGCACTTGATACCAGCCGGTCGGCGTATTCCAGTTGTACGCACCGTCCGCACCCGTTGCAAGCGGATTGTCCTGCTCATACCCCTCGGCATCCCAACGCACCGCATTGGTACCGGCCGCATCGTCGGCGCTCCACAGCTCAACCGCCGCGCCTTCAACCGTATTGGACAGCAGGCCCTCGTACACCACGCCCGCAGGGTCGGGTGCTGCCTTGGCAGGCACATTGCGATAACGCGCCTCGAAGATCGACTGCATCTTCTCGTCCGAGATCAAGCCGTCCTTGTTGGCCTTGTAGACCTCGGCATCGGTCAGCTCGCCCCAGTTGACCGTAATGCGATTCTGGCACGCGCGCTCCACCTGCTCGCAGGCAACATCATAGGCGCATTCGGCATTGGTCAGCTTAATCGCGCGCTCCGAACCTACGCTGGTCGAAGCCGCGTCATAGGCAGCGCCCACCACGGTACCCGCCGAACCGGCCGTCAGCACGCCGGCGATTATCATAATGGAGCCCACTGCCACATCGGTGCTGTCGTGGCAGAGCTGGCGATACAGCAGATCCTCAAACGCACGCGCCTTCTCCATGACGTCACGCAGCGCGTAAATGCACTTCCAGTCGTCCTCGGTCTTCTCGGGCTTGGCAAGCAAGCGCGTGTGCTGAAGCTCATAGCCCTCGCGCTCGCCCTTCACCTTCTGCATACGGACGTTCACGTTCTCCCAGTTCTTGCTGGCATCGTTCACGCCGTAAATGCCGGTAAAGATGCCGATGCCCTGGGTCGCCGCGGGAAACGCCTGGCCGGCCGCCTTCCACGCATCGGTCTTAAAGACCTGTCCGAACATCTCGCATTCAATCTTATAGCTCTTGAGCGAACGGATCGTGCGGATGAGCTTCATATGGGCGCTCACGTCGCCGTTGCGCTTCCAGGCCATGAGCCATCCGCGCACCTTGGAGTTGTTGAGGCTATGGACCACATTCCAGTTGTCGTACAGGTTGTCCAGAATGTCGCACTGCATGGCGATCGAGTTAAACAGAAGCGCCTGGTTCTTGTTGTTATTGGAGTTCTCGATAAATTCCGACTCGATATAGGCCGTCTGCTCGCCATCGGGCGCGGCGACCTTAAAGCCCTTGACGGTATCGTCATCAGCCGCCTTGTAGCTCAGCGAGCTGCCGAGCACCTGGCCCAAATCGTTAAACCCGCTCGTCGACTGGCCGTTGTACTCGCTGGCCTTAATGCCCGCACACTTGTTGAGCGCCGCAGCGGTTGCGTCATTCCAGCTTCCGTATTGGTTGAGCTGGCCGATACCCATCGACTGGCCCACCAGATCCTCGGCCTGCTGGGCAATAAACTCCGCTCGCGATGCATGGTCGACGAGCTCCTTGATGGCGGCCGCATCCGCAGCGTTCGCGCCCTGGGCCGCCGCGAGTTCCTGATACCAATCCTCGCTGGTGCCGTAAGCATCCTCAAAGATCATCTTGTCCACATTGACGCCATAGCTGTCGCCCTGCTGGGTCAGCAGCGCCGACGACCCGCCGACCGCGGCTTTGAGCTCAGCCGCAAACTGCGCGGCCTCGTCGTTGCCAGCACCATCACCCTCGCCGTCGCTGGCGGCAGGGGCGCGACGAGCCTTACGCGCAGCTCCACCTTGGGCTTCGTCCTCTTTACCGTCCTTGTCCTCTTCGGCAAACGCATCGGCGACCATCTGGTCAATCGCGTCGTTAAAGGCCTCGTCGACATCATTAAACGAGTTATCCATCATATACTCGTGCCACTGCTGCACGGCATTCGAGAACTCCTGCTGGCGCTCCTCGGCCGCGGCGGAATGCTTTTTGGCCGAAGCTTTGGCGTCAAAACTCAGCATGGTCATAAGCTGGGCATTGGAGATGCGGTAGGTCTGCGGCATAAAGATTTGCTCAAAGTTGCCGCAGTTCACATAGGTCGAGTCATTCGCCTTGTTAAACTCGTCGAGCAGCTTAAGGTAACCCTCGTCCACATACTCCGCGACATAGCGCACACGGGTGCCCTCGCGCGACTTTTGAGTCAGAGGAATCGTCACCGTCTTGCCATCCACGCAGTCCACGTACAGGTCGAGCGTGTCGGCGGCCTCTTCGTTTCCCACCTCGAGCGTGATATCGAACGTCCAGTAGGCGTTCTTCTTTTGCGGCAGATGATGGAAGGTCCACAGACTCTTGCCGGTGTCCTTGCCATCCTTGACCAGGTTTTGCGTACCGCCACGATACGTCACATCAAAGTTCCAGACCGAAGCGCCCGGAACATAGCGCACATAGTTGCGAGCCGTCACCTCTGCGGCAGCGGCGGCGACATCGGTCGAGCCCACGCGCGCCTCGAGCGTCACACGCTCGGCGGCAAGCGTATCCTGCGGCAGGTCGTATTCAATCTTGGCACGACCGAGTTTATTGGTCTTGCCGGTGTACTTTGCAGCCGACGAGCCCGTCCCCACGGTGAGCTGCACGCTCTTGCCCGGCACTGCATAAACGTAGGCCACATTGCCCAGCAGGCTGTGAACGTCGGTGTTGTCGACCTCGATGCGCGATCCACTAACCTCGAGTGTGGTGCTTCCCAGCGGCAATGTCACCTCGCCCAGCGTAATGAGCGGCGAGACGGCATAGATGCCCGCGGCCTTAGGCTTAAAGCGCACAAACACATCGGCGCCCATGCCCTTCTTCATATTGAGAACGAGGTTGTCGCCCTCCCAAGTTGTGTTAGCCCACATGGCATCGGAGCAGGCGCCGGCTTCGCGAGCGCCTGCGGACACATCCTCGACGGCATCCTTGGCCAGCGGAATCTCAATCTTGGCAGCCTGGCTGTCCTTGAGCTCGTAATGAATGCGCAGCTCGGTCTCCGCGCCAACGACCGCGGACGAATCAGCGATAACCGAGCCCGCCGTCAGCCCGCGCTCGGCACGATACGTCTCCACGTCAAACGTGGGGACGTCGAGCGTCACGTCGAGCTGCTTGCCGTCCTCAATCTTCACCTGCTTTTGCGCGATATGCTTACCCACGGTCAGCCCTAGGCGGCTAAACGTGGAATAGCTCGTCGCTTGGATGTCGTAGCTCGTCTTGTTAAAGGCGACGATGGTGTACGAACCGGCCTTAAGGCGCGGCGTCTCGGCCTTCATGATAGGCGTGGTGCCATCGTCTTCGTAACCCATCAGATAGGTGACGCCGTCGGCGACCAGCTTGCCGTCGGACGTACGGAACACCAGCACGCGGTTAGCGCCCTGGTAGTCGCCCTTGGTCGCGACCGTCGCCGTGCCCCAGGGCTTCAAGTCGATATCGACCTTGCCGGCCGAGGGCTTCACCGTCGCCGTCGCCCCACCCAGCTTGAGGCTGTCTTTGGGCTCGAGCGTTATCTCCAGATCCTGGTCCGCGTCGGCAATGGCCTGCGACACCACGAGCGCTGTGCCCTGGATACGGAAGTCGTTTTCCTTGTCACCCTTGGCAGGCTTAAGCGTCTTGCCGCCGCTCTTCACCGTCAGATCGATGTTATCGAGACTATCGAGCTCAATGCGTTCGGTCTTATCCTGGCCCACAATCGGTTCAAGATAGCCCACGTTGAGCTCAATCGCGCGCGAAGCCGGAATCTTGGTAAAGTCCTCCGCCTTAATCTCTCCGATATTCCATGTGCCCGTCATCTGGTCGCCCGGGCGCGCCAGCACCATGTCATAGTAACCGCTGAGCGAAATGCGCAGGGTGGCTGCCGTCTTGGAGAGAGCGTCCGCTGTAAAGCTGCCGTCATCGCCAACCGGCAACGGCGTGGACTGCCCCGCCTGCACGAGCACGGCCGCCGCGCCCTGGGGAAGTTTGCCCGTGATCTGGGCGGCCTCGCCCACCCACTCAAACGTGTAGGCAGGCTTCGAGGAATCGACGGAGTCCTTGCGATCGGCCACGGCATCGGCAAGCTTTTTGACCATCGAGGGGTTGCCAGCCGAATCGGTCGCATAGGCATAGATGGTCTGGCCTTCACTAAAGGGAATCGCATACGTTACGCCATCGATTGTCACGCGCTCATTATAGTCGCCCGGATAGCCCGCCTCGCCAAACTGAAGATCGGGGTTCATCACGCGCAGGGCAACGGCATTATGGTTCGTCTCGTTTCCGTATCTCGTGTTCTCAAAAGCTCCCCACTCTATCATTTCCACGCTTTTGGGTAGCACAATCTCTTTGCCGGCAATCGCAGGATCAAGAGAGGCGAACGCGAGCGCCCCGATAGATTTGACACCATCGCCAATCGTCACCGACGACACATGCGAGCACCCGTCAAAGGCATAGCGCTCAATCCGCTCCACCGTGCCCGGCACGTTGATCTGCGTAAAGGTGAGTACCGTTGTGTCCGAGACATAGAACTGCGGTACGCCGCAATTGGCGAAGGCGCGATAGTCGATAGTCTTAATCGAAGGCGGCAGCGTTGCCACCACCTTGTCGTCAAGTTGTTCACATTCCTTAAAGGCCTGCTCGGGAATCGTGGTAAAGGCCGCGTTGTTGGGCCAGGTTACCGTTTGGAGCGTCTTGCTTTTGTAGAATGCATAGCTCTTGAGCTCCTCGACCGAATCGGGCAGTGCGATCTCTTTGATGCTGCTGCCGCCCAAGCCTCCAACCGAGCGGACATGCGAATTAGGGGCGAAGGTGATCGATGTGAGCGCAGCGCTTCCCATACCCGTAAGGCTTACGACATTTTTGTCGTCGATGGTCGAGGGCACCTCCAACGTGGTAATGCCCGCGTCGCCATACTCGATAGAAATTTCGTTGGTGAGGCTATCAATCGAGAAGTAGTACTGCGCGGGGGTCTGCTCGCCGGCCACGTAGCCATCGTCGTATTCACCCTTTACGCCCGTAGTGCCCTTCGAGGTTGCCCAGAGTCCAAGTTCCTCGTTCCAGGTTGCCTCGGCACCGGAAGCCTCCTCCTGCTTCTGCTGCTCGGCGAGTTCCTTGCCCTCGACAAGATCGGTGGCGAGCGTACCCGCAGGTGTGCTCTCGGTCTGCCCGGCGCCCGTTAGGCCCGCCGCCGATGCAATCTCGGAGGGCGGAGGCGTAGTGGTATCACCGGTATCGAGCACTGTGGAGTCGGCAGCGCCGGCATCGGGCGCGGGGTCGGCGGAAGCAGAGTCTGACGTTTGGGCGTCAGCCGAATCGGCGGGAGCGGCGTCGGCTGCTTGGCCGTTATCCGTCTGCACAAAAGTGCCGTCGGTGTTGAGGGCCTCAGCAAACGCGCCCGCGGGAAACGAACCCGTCACCATGGCGAGGGTCACCGTGGCAACCGTCAGCCGGCGGCAAAGCGCTCGAGCAGTAGTCCACCTCATGGTCGTTCCTTTCTTGCAAACCTAAAGTCATCCAGCGTAATCGTGGTCCACAAACAAAGCGAACGGTAGGTTCATATATACGAACCTACCGTTCTACCTGCGCAAACCGCCACAAAGGGGACAGGCACCTTTGCGGTGGTTCTGGACTCGGCCGATCGGTTTGTCTCGATCTGTAACAGCTAGAGGTCAAATTCCCCGCTTGGTGTTACAGATCGAGACATTAGATTGGCGGCCATTCGGTTCATCTCAATCTGTAACATCTAGAGCCGTTTTGACTGGCTTGGTGTTACAGATTGAGATTTTACTGAGGCCGAGAACGAGAGCCGTCACCCAGCTCTAATGCTTGCGGCGCTTGGTCGCGGCGAGGCCGGCGGCGGCTACGGTTGCGGCGGCGATGCCTAGGGCGGCGACCGTCATCGCGGTGGTATCCCCCGTGGTAGCCAAGACAGCATCGGACTTTTTGGACGGCGTGGTTTTCTCAACCGTCTTGGCCGTGGTGGTTGTCGTGACCGGTTTAGCCGCGGGTTTGGTCTCGGGTTTCGTCTCAGCTTGGTTTCGGGCTTGACCTCGGGCTGCGGCGTCGGATTGGGATCCGGCGTAGGCTGCGGATCGGGAGTCGGCGTGGCTTCAGGCGTAAAGGTCAAATCGGTGTTGAGCCACAGAGTGAAGATACAGCCGCTCTCGGGATCAACTACACTCGCTTCGCCCATCTGGTAGCCGCACTCCTGGCCGTTGATTACCAGCTTGGTGTTGGGCGTAAAGTAGAATCCGCGCGCGGGCTTGAGGTAGATACCGTAGCGATAGGTCACGCCAGGCTTAAAGGCGTCGATGTGGTTCGTGATGTTCTGATCCCAGAACTCCTGAGAGTTCACTTCGCTGCCGTCGCTACCCGTCCAGTACTCACACTGAGGAAGGAAGTTGGAGCCCGTCGGAACATTCGCCGTAAAGACCGGCTTATCGCCCGCCTTGAAGGTGGTCGTGGCGCCGTTGATCTCGATAACGTCGATGGCCCGCCATTCGTCGATCGGCTGCTCGCACAGCATATTGTCAGCGTTTGGCGCGAAGACGCCGTTGACGGTCTTGATGTGGTGCGTCCAATGGCCGTTGACGTACATCATGCAGTCATTGCCCACGGTATTGTCGCCCTTGAGCCTCAGCTCGACGGAATACATGTAGAACTTGCCCTCTTCGAAGTGTTCGATCCTCCTCGCGCCCGTCGGATACTTGGCGGGGTCGGAATACCAGAAGGCAACGGGCGTGAGCTCCGCGGGGTCGCTGCCATCCATCTCCTCCCAGCACTCGTAGGCGATCTCGTACTTGTCGGCGTCAGCAGCGGGAATCGTCGCGGTCGCGCGGGGCGCCTCGCCGGGCGCGTAGTTGGTCTTCACGTCGTTGACGTTCAGGTTATGGAGGGCTTCGTTTTCTGACGCAACGAGCGTAATTTCGCTATTGATGGCGTAGCGGAGGTAATAATCGTACCTGGTTTCGTTGAGGATAGTCGAGCTGCCTTCATAGTCAGTTCCGGTATACTCCAGTGCCGAGCCAATATAGAGAGCCTCATTGCGCGTGAGTCGATACGAGCCGCCTGCCGCGCCACCCGTAAAGGTCAGCGTCAGCCTCATGTGATCGCCAACAGGCTCAAAGCGGGCCGTCACATCGGACATAGATGTGTCCTGGACTTCAGCCAGGGTGCCCGAAGCAGCATCGGCCCGGTAGTACTTGGTTTCGACAAGTTCGCAGAGCGGCTCATCCGGCATGCCGCCCTCAACATCGGGAAAATCATAGGTATACGACTGGCCCTTTTCGAGTGTGACATTGCTCGGAAGCGCGCAGTCCGTGTAGCGGGAAACCACGGTCGTATTGACCCTAACGTCGCTGCCGCCAACAACATCGGTCACACCGCAGGGCATGATGGCGTTGCTCGCCGGCATGGCGGCGTTGTCGTCGCCAGAAGCGTTTTGCCCAGCGAGCGCAGCACCGCTAGACTCATTGGCGGCATCGGCTGGGATTGTCTGCTGAGGCTCAACGGTGGCTTGCGCCGCCGGAGCAGCATCGGTTGCAGGCGCGGTCGAAGCAGCTGGTGCGGTCGTTGCAGCCGCATCCTCCGCAACCGTCGGCGTCACCGGAGCCGCGGCAACCTCATCCGTCCCAGCGGCGGGATCGGCGCATTCCGTCGCCAGCGCCACGCTCGGCAGCAGCAACTGACCGACCATAAGCGCACACGTGCCGGCGCAAGCTATTTTGGCACCCACACAACGCCAAGTACCGTGAACCAGCGAGCAGGTGCGCTCACGCTGAGTTTGCTTATCGAAGTGACTTCCGTTCATAACGGCCTCCTTGGTCGCAGGGACATACCGCCACAAAGGTGCCTGTCCCCTTTGCGGTGGTTCTGTACCACCAAGATGTGCCAAATGACTCCATATGCCTAGGTTCGTAGATGTGAACCTAGGCCTCTACCTGCGGTTTAATTCAATATGATTTCGCCATCGCCACACTCGTCCCGGGAACGCTACAATCGAGGACACGATTATTCGTCCACCCAAAGGACCGTCCTTGAACCTGAGCAGGTCTAAAATCAACGCGCTTCTGGCACTCGCGCTCTTCACCTTCGCCTTCCTTGCCGCCGAGTTTCGCTTCGACGTCAACGTCGGGCTGCTCGCCGGTGCCGAACGCGTTGTGATCGCACAGGGCTTTATCCTTGGCACCAGCGTCATCGGCTTTATCGGATATGCACCACTGCTCGGTCTCGCCCAACGCAAAGGCCAGCCCCAGGCAGTTGTCAGCGCCGCCGTTCCCATCGCCATCCTGGGATTGACCCAGATCCAGTCCCCCACGGGTTCGCTTGCCCTCGAAATTCTGGGCTGCGTGGCATTCCTTGGACTCGGCCTGCTGGGTGCCGCCGCTCACCACGCCTTCGCGACGGCATTCCAAGACGATCCCAAGCTCGCCACCGGCGCGGGAGCGGCCTATACCGCGGGCATCCTGATGCAGTTCGTCATCAACCTGCTCAATTGCGGCGGCATCGCAGAGCTCATCGTCCTTGGCGCAGCGACTATCGCCATATCCGCCCTCAGCGTCGTTCCCCAAAAAGCTGCCGAGAGCTCCAGCCCCGCCATCAATCCCTTTGCTGAGTCCTCTCATGCCCTCGCCAAGCAGGCATGCTGGAGCATCGCGCTCGTCATGATTCTTGCCTGTCTGTTCTCCACCCTCGACAACGTGGTCACACTCTCCAACGCCCACGGCACCATTGCCGTGCAGACTTGGCCGCGCCTCTTTTTGGCGGCAAGCGGCCTTGCCGCCGGTCTTATCTTTGACCTTGCCGAGCGCCGCTACATGGGACTTGTCATGCTCGGCATCGCCGTGCTCTCGACCATTTCCATCCTGGCCGTGGAGGCCGGCGCCGATCCCAACCTAGGCCTTGTCGTCTTTTACCTGAGCTCGGGCTTTTTCGTCACGTTCTTTACCGCCACCTTTACACAGCTGGCACCGCACATGCATGCGCCCGCCCTTTGGGCTGGCATGGGCCGCGCCGCCAACAATGTATGCGCTTTCACCACATCGGGCATCTCGCTTGCCCTCGTGACCTCGGGCAACGTTGCCCTCATCATGATCGGTGCGCTCATGCTGCTTGTGGCGGCGAGTGTGGCGTTTGTAGCCGCGGGCCTGTTCCGCCTGCCCCAAACCGAGCAGGAGCGCGAGCGCGAGCAGCTGGCAGAAGAAGCACTCGCCGCCCCCACCATCGAGGAGCAACGCCAGGCCTTCATCGCCAACCACGCTCTCACCCCGCGCGAAGTCGACGTGCTCATAGCCGTGACCCAGGATGAACGCCCGCTCAAGCAGGTCGCCGAGGAGCTCGGTATCTCGATGCGCATGGTGCAGCGCCACCTGAGCTCTATCTACCAAAAGACCGACACGCAGACGCGCGCCGGTCTCACCAAGGCCTTCCCCTCCGCCTAAAACAAAAACCACCACAAAGGTGCCTGTCCCCTTTGTGGTGGTTTTTGGTCGGTTAAGCCTCGAGTTGCGCCACTTTGTAGCGGTAGGCGGCGGCGATAACGTCTTTACAGCCCTCGCGTCCCAACTTGGCGCGGTTGACGACGATGTCTTTGCCACTCGTCATCTTCCACTTTCCGGCGCTGTAGCGCTTGTAGAACGCCTCGCGCGCCTTCTGCTGCTGCTTGACCAGCTTGGCGCCCTTCTTTTTGTTAAGTCCACGCTTCTTGCGCACGATCTCGACGCGGTCCTCAAAGGGTGCGGTCACCAACACGGCAATATGGTTGGGGTTGTTACGCAGCAGGTAATCGGACAGGCGACCTTCAATAATGCAGCTCTCGGTCTCGCCCAGATCCAAAATCACCTGGCTCATCTTTTGGAACAACTTGTCCGAGTACGAGCGCGCATCGTAGCGGTCGGGCAGGAACGCCATGTTCTCCACGGCCAGACGTTCGTCATAGGCGGCCATCTTATCGAGCGACTCGCCCGCGCGCAGAGACGCGCGCACCAGCAGCTCGTTGTCGTACAGCGGAATCCCCAACTCGTCGGCAAGCATGCGACCAATCTCGTGGCCCTCGGCGCCAAAGTCGCGCGCGATGGTAATGACCACAGGATTCTTCTTGTTCTCCAGATCGCTCATCGTGATTCCTTTCTCTATGTGGCAAAGGGGCTGTCCCTTTGCCACATTCTACGCTGCCACCATTCGCCTCTGATATGCGCGAACCAGCAGCGAGATACCAAAGTTGAGCACAAAGTACATCGCAAACACCAGGCCGTAGAGCATAAGCACCTGCGACAGATCGATCGCGTGGGCCATCACGACGTTTGCCGTGTACATGAGCTCGGCCACGTTAATGCCCGAAAGATACGAGCTGTCCTTGATGACGGTCGTGCACTGGCTAAACAGCGCCGGAATGATCGTCTTAAATGTCTGCGGCAGAATGATGTAGCGCATGGTGGCAAAGAAGCCGAAGCCCTGGCTCTGCGCTGCCTCAAACTGGCCGCGCGGAATCGAGTTGAGGCCGCCGCGCACAATCTCGGCCATAACAGCGCTGGTAAACAGCGTGAAGGCGATGGTCGAAATCACAATGTCCAAACCCTGCACCGTAAAGTAGATAAACAGGATCCACAGCAGGTTCGGCGTGCAGCGGAACAGCTCGATATAGGCGCTCACCAAAATACGGAACGGGCGGGGCGCATAGCTTTTAACGAGCGCCAGCACCGTGCCAAAGATGAGCGAGAAAAAAATCGACAGCGCCGAGATCTCGATTGTCTTAACAAAGCCGCCCCAAATGTAGAGCAGGTTGGTCGCGTTGAAGATTTCCATGCGCTAGGCCTCCTCTACGTTGTCGAGCCCCAGCTCGGCCAGGCTCACGCCGCGCGGACGCTCCTTGGAGCGGCGCTCGAGCCACTGCACCAGCATGGCGAGCGGAAAGCAGATGATGAAGTACATAAGGCAGCAGACGATGTATCCCTGCAGGTAACCGTACAGACTCACAAAGTTGTCGGAACGGTACATAAGATCGCCGCCGGCCACAAGCGCGAGCACCGACGTGTTCTTGACCAAGTTGAGCGCCTGGTTACACAGCGGCGGCAGAATGATCTTGAATGTCTGGGGCAGCACGATGTACCAGTACGCCTGCGCACGGGTGAAGCCTTGGCTCTGGGCCGCCTCCATCTGACCGCGCGGAACCGCCTCGATACCGGTGCGGATGACCTCCGAAATGTAGGCCGCGTGATACAGGCCCACACCCAAGAAGCCCAGCACGAACGGCGCGATACGCACCGGCTGGTCGGCACCGGTTATGGCCTGCAAAAACTGCGGACCGGCCATGTACATAAAGAGCACCTGCACTGGCAACGGGGTGTTCTGGTAAAACTCAACGTACACGCGGCTTATGGCGCGCAGCACGCGCGAGCGAGTGGTAGAGAACACGCCCAGCAGCGTGCCCAGCACCAGCGACAGCAGCAGACCGGCAACGACCACCTGCAGCGTCACGCCAAAGCCCTCCCAGAAGGGCCCCATGTTTTGAAATGTCGTCGACCAACGGTCGGCGTCAAATAATCCTTCGAGCATTTGATTCCTTCCTTGGACGATCCGCCTATACAAGACCCCAGGTCTTGACCTCTTGGTCGAGCCAGCCGTCGGCCAGGCGATCGCATATCACCTGATCGACCACGGCCGAAAGGTCGCAGCCCTTCTTGGTCGCCACGCCGTAGCCCTGCTCGCCAAACTTGACCTCGGGCTGCAGCAGCTCAACGGTCTCGTTCATGTAACCGGCCAGCGTGGAGCGGTCCATGGCAAAGACGTCGATATTGCCGGCGTCGAGCGAACTCTTGATGATGGGGTAGCCGCTAAAGGCCCTAAACTCGGGCTTGCAGCTAAAGCCGTTGTCCTTGATCATCTGCTCGATCAGGCCCTGCGTAGTAGCACCCTGGCTCACGCCGATGACCTTGCCGTCCAGGTCCTCAATCGAGGTAAAGCCCGAACGCTTCTTGACCATGAGTCCCACGTAGTCGGTGCGGTACGGCGTCGAGAAATCCCAGCTCTTCTTGCGCTCGTCGGTGATGGTGTAGGTCGCCGCGACCACATCGAGCTGGCCGTTATCGATCAGCGGGCCGCGCGTCTTGGGCGTTACGTCGGTAAACTCGACAAGCTCCTGGGAACGGGCCTCCTTGTAGCTCACGCCAAAGACGGCAGCGGCGATCTGGTAGCACAAATCGACTTCCATGCCCTCAAAGCGGCCCTTGGCGGTGTCGTAATAGCCATAGCCGGGAACGTCCTTCTTAACGCCGGCATTCAGATGGCCACGCGACTTGATGGCCGCAAGCTTGGACCCCTTGTCAGAGCCCTCGCCGCTGGTGGAGTGGCCGCAACCGGCAAGCGCGGTCCCCGTCAGCGCAAGCATGCCGGCGCCAGCCAGCTGCAAAAAGCGACGGCGCGACACGGCCGCCCTCGTCATATCCGTCATGTCCATCACCGCGCCTAGTGCAAAATCTTGGACAGGAACTCGCGGCAGCGCGGGTTCTCGGGGTTATCGAAGAAGTGCTCGGGCGTGCCCTCCTCCAGAATGCGGCCGTCCTCCATAAAGATGACGCGGTCGGCCACCTGGCGCGCAAAGCCCATCTCGTGCGTCACGCAGATCATGGTGATGTCCTCCTGCGCGAGCTCAATCATAACGTCCAGAACCTCCTGGACCATCTCGGGGTCGAGCGCCGAGGTCGGCTCGTCAAACAGGATGATGGGCTGCTTGGTGCACAGGGCACGGGCGATGGCGATGCGCTGCTGCTGACCGCCCGAGAGATTCTGCGGATACTCGCCGGCCTTATGCGCCATGCCGACGCGCTTGAGCGCGGCGATGGCGATCTCGGTCGCCTCCTCCTTGCTCTTCTTTTGCAGCTTGATGGGCGCGAGCGTCAGGTTGCCGAGCACCGTCATGTTGGGATACAGGTTGAACTGCTGAAACACCATGGAGCTGTACTTGCGAGCCATCTCCAGGTGATTCTTTTTGGTGAGCGGCGTACCGTCGATGACGACCTCGCCCGACGTAGGCTCCTCCAGATAATCGACGCAACGGATGAGTGTCGACTTACCCGAGCCGGAAGGCCCGATCATTACGAGCTTCTCGCCGCGCTTGACGGTGAGATTGATATCTTTGAGCACATGCAGGTCGCCAAAGTACTTGTTGAGATGCTTGATCTCGATCATGTCTGCCATGAATGTCCCTTCCCTGCGTTTACACGAGTTGCACTATTGTACGGAAAGAACCACGTTTCCGCAGCCCACACTACATTCCCGTAAAGAACCCGCAACCTTCCACCCACTCATTAGGGACAGACTTAAATGAGTACCCGCTCATTGAGCACTCATTTAAGTCTGTCCCCAATGAGCGCCAAAATAATACAACCGCCCTTGTTGAGCATAAGCCAGCGAAAACCCGTACACGCGAGCAAGGTGACGTGAAATGAAAGGGCGCTGACCTTCTGGTCGCGCCCTTGAAATTGAACGTCAGATTGCCGCGTGTACGGGTTTGCAGCGTCGAGCCGTTACGCGGTTTGGTAAAACCGCGTAACAAATTACGCAAGTTTGGCGCCGACGATCTTTGCTGCTGCCGGCTTGTCGAAGTTGCCACCGGTGGCCTTGCCGAGTGCCCCCATGACCTGGCCCATCTGCTTCTTGGACGTGGCGCCCAGCTCGGCAATGACCTGCTCGATCAGAGCCTCGAGCTCCTCGCCCGAAACCTGCGCGGGCAGCAGGCTCTCCAGGATCTTGACCTGCTCGGTCAGGTTGTCGGTACGCTCCTGGTCGGTACCGGCCTTAATGGACATCTCCAGCGTCTCGCTCGTCTGCTTAATCAGACGCTTGATCATGCTGTTGACGTCTTCCTCGGTCACGTCGCGGCGCTCGTTAACCTCGATATTCTTCACCTCGGCCTTGACCTGGCGAATGATAGACAGGCGAACCTTGTCCTTGGCCTTCATGGCCGCAATCATTTCCTTCTGCAGCTCTTCGTTGGTCATCTGCAAATCCTCCTCAATAGTGTGGGCGGCACTCGCGCGAGCACCGTCCCATGATTACTCAGTCGTCGACGAATCGTCGGTCGAGCTCTTGGTGACGCCCTTTAGACTCACGTTATAGGGTACGTCCTTGGGCATGGGGTTAACGGTGATGTCGGCGTCCTTCTTGTACTGCTCCAGCCACTCGCTGTACGCGGTGCTTGCCGCCTGCGTCTTCACCACGTTGGAGATGTACTTCTTGATGTCCTTGGGCACCTGCTTAATGTCATCGACCTGGCTATCGACATGGAAGTAGTCGGTGCACTTGATGATGTGATAACCATAGGTCGACTCGACGACGTCGCTCACATCGCCCTTGTTGAGTCCCTCGAGCGCCGCCTGGTAGCTGTCGACGAAGGTGGTGAGCTTGTCCCAGTCCACATCGCCCTTCTTCTCCTTGGAGCCGGTATCGTCGGAGTACTGCTCCACGGCGTCCTCAAAGCTCAGTTCGCCGGAGTTGATTTTGTCCAGGCACTCCTGCGCCTTGTCCTTGGCGGCGGCCTTGTCCTCGTCAGATGCGTCGGAATCAACCTTGATCAGGATGTTCGACGAGCGGCGGGCATCGTTGTAGTTAGACAGGTTCTCGTTGATGTAATCGACGATCTCACTGTCCTTGGGTTTACTGGTGGGCGCCACGGCGTCCTTAAGCTTTTGCTGTGCCAGGTTCTCCTTGAGCGAGTCCTTGTAGGTGTCCTCGGTATAGCCGTAGGTCTTAAGGGTCTTCTTAAAGGCCTTGGCACCGCCCGCGCTCTTGCACGCGTCCTTCCATGCCTTCTCGACCTCCTCGTCCGACACCGTCACGCCGTTTTCCTTCTGCGCCTGCTGGAGCAGAATCTGCTGCGTGTAGGAATCGATGAGCTGCTTGCGGTACTTTTTGGGCGTCAGGTCGTTGTCGACCAGATACTGCGCCCAGTCCTTGTCCTTGGTGTAACCGTAGGACGTGCGCATGCTCATGATCTGCTTGGTCACGGTGTCCTCGGTGAGGTTGGTACCGTTGATGGTGGCGGCGACACCGCCGGTAAGCTTGTAGCTCGAGGTATCCTCTGCCTGCGACATGAGACCGGAGCATGCCATGGCCGAGACGGAAAGCAGCATTGCCAGCACGCCGATAACCACCAGGACGATCTTGACGGTCTTAGACACGTACGTCTTGCGCTGCTTCTTACGAGAGCTGGAGGCAGCGCGGGACCGTTGCTCGGGCGACGGCGCGGCCTCGGGGTTCTTTTTCTTGTTTGCCATGTTTGGCCTTTCGCATCACGAATCGAACAAACGCCATTGTGTCACAACGCAGCCCCCGCGGCACACCTGGTGCATGGGGGACAGGTTAATCTGCACCATTTTGGTGCAAAGGGGACAGGTCTGGCAGTTGGCAGTTAGGGACGTTCCTTTTCTGCCGGCGGTTAGGGACGGTCCCCAGTGCCGGCCTTAAAAGTGTCGACGGATGGCGTCGACCATGCCCTGCGGCATGGTTTGGCCGAGTACATCGGCTGCAGCGTCGGCATCCATAAAGATATTCATGAGCGCCTGAAGTGCCTCGACCTGACCGCCCGGCTCGGCAATGCCCAGGTTGATGACGATCTGCGCCGGCACCGGGGCGCCCATGCCCGCCATCGCGTTGAACGTCACAGGTGCGGCGGGCTTTACCACCGCGATATAGGGCTTGGCCACAAATCCCGGATCGGTATGCGGAATGGCGATGTTTGCCGCCGGCATAGCGAGACCCGTGGGATAGGCGTCCTCGCGCGTGCGGACGGCGTTGAGCCAACCCTCGGCAATGTAGCCGCGCGGGGCAAGCTCACCCTCGAGCCGCGCAAACACCTCGCCCGGCGACACGCACTCCCAATCAAAAAACACCAGCTCAGGCGTAAACAATGCTTCGTTATCCGCCATGGGCCCACCTCTCTCACCTTGTCACCTGCGACGTTCTTTAACGACTAGTCACTGAAGAACGTCGCAGGTGACTACCTAAAACAAAGGATGGCCACTTGCGCCTTGGCGCCAATGACCACCCTGACTACTCGGCTAAATTGTACTGTGCGCTACTAGCCACGAGGCGCATCAATTGCGACCTTGCCGCTCTCCAGCACGTGAACGCGACCGTCGGCGAGCATCTGCACGACCTCGGGATACAGCACATGCTCAATCGCGTGGATGTGCTCCTCGAGCGTGTCGACATCCCAACCTTCCTCGACAGCCAGCGCGCGCTGGGCGATGATGGGGCCGTTGTCGTAGATCTCGTTGGCAAAATGTACGGTCACACCGGTCACCTTGACGCCGCGCGCAAAGGCATCGTCGATCGCATGCGCGCCGGTAAAGCTCGGCAGCAGTGCCGGATGTAAGTTGACCACGCGGTTGGGAAACGCCGCCAGCAGCGGCGTATGCACCATGCGCATGTAACCGGCCATGACCACATATTCGCAGCCGCGCTCGAGCAGCTCGTGCGCGATGATCTCGTCGGCGGCAATGGGGTCGGCATAGACATCCTTGGACAGCGTAAGCGTCTGGATACCCGCACGCTCGGCACGCTGCAGACCCTTGGCCGAAGGACGGCTCGACACCACAAGCTCAATTGAGGCATTGAGCTTATCCGCGGCGATCAGGTCGATCAGCGCCTGCAGATTGGTGCCGGAGCCGCTGATAAGCACGCCGATCTTGAGCGGCTCAGCCGTATCGGTACCGGTCGGACGGGTATAGGGCACAAAGTCCAGGCCCTCGGCGGCAGCCATCTGCTCGTTAGCGCTCATCGGAGTACACGACCTTACCGGAACCCTCGACGCACTCGCCCACGCGGAACGGCTTCTCGCCCAGCGCAACCAGAGCCTCGGTCACCGCGGCCTCGTCCTCGGGGGCGACGATCAGGCACAGGCCAACGCCCATGTTGAAGGTCTTGCATGCCTCGTTGGGCGCGAGCTCGGCCTGGCGCGACACGTAGGTGATGACGGGCGGAACGTCCCAACCCATCTCGGCGCCGTTGCGGGTGACCACGGCGTCGACGTCGTCGGCAAGCGCGCGGTTGAGGTTCTCGGTGATGCCGCCGCCGGTGATGTGGGCAATGGCGTGCACCGGAGCGCCGCCGCGAAGCAGCTCAAGAACCGGCTTGACGTAGATGCGCGTGGGGGCCAGCAGGGCGTCGGCCAGCGATGCGCCGCCGAGCTCTTCGAGCGGGCGGCTCAGCTCCTCGGCCTTAGCGGCGGCCTCGGGCGTGCCCGGCTTGATGCCGTCAACGCCGATGACCTTGCGCACGAGCGAGTAGCCGTTGGAGTGCACGCCGGTGGAAGGCAGGCCCAGAATCACGTCGCCGGGGCGGACGTTCGCGGGGTCGAGCATCTTGGGGCGGTCGACGACACCCACGGTAAAGCCGGCGAGGTCGTAGTCGGCAGGCGCCATGACACCGGGGTGCTCGGCCATCTCGCCACCCACGAGCGCGCAGCCCGCGAGCTTGCAGCCATCGGCCACGCCCTTGATGATCTTTGCCATGTGCTCGGCCTCAATGTGGCCGATGGCAACGTAGTCCAGGAAGAACAGCGGCTCGGCGCCCGAAGCCAAAATGTCGTTGACGCACATGGCGACCAGGTCCTGGCCCACCGTCTCGTGACGGTCCATGATCTGGGCGAGCACGAGCTTGGTGCCCACGCCGTCGGTACCGCTGATCAGGATCGGGTCTTCCATATCCTTAAGTGCGGCGGCCGAGAACAGGCCACCAAAGCCACCGATACCGCCGATGACCTCGGGGCGGTTGGTGTCCTTAACCATTTGCTTAATAGCATCGACGGCGCGGCCACCCTCGGCGGTATCGACGCCGGCATCCTCATACGTCACATGCTTGCTGTCGCTCATCTGAGCCTTCCTCTCACACTACCGTCCGCCGCCCGGGCGCCAAACGGTGCTCATAGTTGCGTTCATTTCGGCGCGCATCCTGACAACGCGCGCCGCCCAATCAACAAAACAGCAGGTAAAACCTACCAAAATAAACCTGTCCCTAAATGGCAGGTTTTAGGCCTCGCCGTGCTTCTCTTCCCAGCTGCGGTCATCGTATTTCTCGACCACGGCGTCGTCGTCAAAGTGCAGCGGCTTATCCAGGTTACGGGGCTTAAAGCCCTCCATAAACTTGTCGCGGCCAAAGCTCTCGGGAATCGCCACGGGATAACGGCCGGTAAAGCACGCATCGCAGTAGCCGCCCTTGGGCATGACCTTCAGCAGGCCCTCAACCGAAAGGAAGGCCAGCGAATCGGCGCCGATATACTCGCAGATCTCCTCGACCGTCTTGTTGGCGCTGATGAGCTGCGACTGCACGTCGGTATCGATACCGTAGAAGCACGGCCAGATGACCTCGGGCGAGTTGATGCGGATGTGAATCTCCTTGGCGCCGGCATTGCGCAGCATCTTGACGAGCTGCACCATGGTGGTGCCGCGTACGATGGAGTCGTCGATCACGACAAGGCGCTTGCCCTCGATGTTGTCGCGCAGCGGGTTGAGCTTCATGCGCACGCCCATGGCGCGCAGCTCCTGCGTGGGCTCGATAAACGTACGGCCCACATAGCGATTCTTGATGAGGCCCTCGCCAAAGGGAATGCCGCTCTCGTGCGAATAGCCCTCCGCGGGCGGCAGGCCGGAGTCGGGCACGCCGATGACCAGGTCGGCCTCGACGGGCTCCTCGTGTGCCAACTGACGACCCATGTCGTAGCGGCAGGCGTAGACGCTCTTGCCGTTCATGATGGAGTCGGGGCGGGCAAAGTAGACCTGCTCAAAGATGCAGTTAGCGGACTCTTCGGCTGCGGGCACACCCTGCTCGGACACCAGACCCTCGGCGCTGATTCGCAAAATCTCGCCGGGGCGGACATCACGGACATACTCGGCGCCCACAATGTCGAGCGCACAAGTCTCGGAGGCAACGACCCAGCCGCCGGCACGCGTGACATGGGTGGTGGCGTCGACCATCGCGGCGCCGTCCTGCGACGGCAGCTGCGAAACGGATGCGGCATCGGCCTGGTCCAGGCCCTCGTCCACGAGCTTGCCCAGCACGAGCGGGCGAATGCCGTGCGGGTCGCGGAATGCGTAGAGCGCCTGCTCGTTGATGAGCGTCATGGCGTAGCCGCCGCGCACGAGCTCCATGGTCTTGCGAATGCCCTCGCGCAGATGGCCTGTACGCTGAGTAAAGTAGCCGATAAGCTTGGTCGCGACCTCGGAATCCGAATTGGAGAGGAACGGCACGCCCAGCTCGATCAGCTGACGGCGCAGCTCGTCGGTGTTGACCAGAGTGCCGTTGTGAGCAAGCGCGATGATGACGCTGTTGATGGTAGAAAGATGCGGCTGCGAGGCTTCCCAACTCTTGGCGCCGGCGGTGCCATAGCGCACGTGGCCCACGGCCAGCTGGCCGGAGAGCGTCGACAGGTCAGCGTTGGAGAACACGCGATCGAGCAGTCCCAGGTCTTTACGAACCATAACCGTGCCGCCATCGCCCACGGCGATTCCCGCTGATTCCTGGCCGCGATGCTGCAACGCGCGCAGACCAAAGTACGTCAGTCGAGCCACATCGCGATCGGGTGCCCACACACCAAAGATGCCGCATTCCTCATGCAGCTGGTCGGAGTCCGGATCATACGTCGACATGGTCGTCACCTGTCCCGTGGCACGCTCGGCCGCGCGGATGGTTTCTTGAGACATGGTATCCCCTCAGAGCCTCGTTATTTGGCGTTACCTGCCCTATTATACGCACGGCAAGACAAGCACTCCCGCGCATGAGCAGCGCTTTTTAAAAGCCCACCGAGCTTATAATCCGTTTTGCAGCCAAACATTTTATTGGGAAACCTATGCTCGAGACCAACGATCCCGTATGCCTCCGTCGCGGCGCGTCTCGTCCACCGTTAGGGCCTACATTGCTGCAATTGGGCCATTCGTCCTGTCTTTTAGCAGGTCGGCGGCGTATCCTTGTAACCTACAACAAAGCGAGAAAGGTTCTGTATGGATCGAAACGAACTCGACCCCAGCGTCCCCAGCGCCACGGAGGTCAAGAAGATCCCCCTCATCATTAAGGTGTATGCCGTCCTGTGCATCCTGTCCGGTGTTGGTACGCTCCCGTCGGTCGGCGCCTTTATGTGGCAGGTCATCACCGCACTCATCAACGGCAACGCCGCCGCCAAGCTCGGCGACAACACGCTCGTCGCGATCGGCCTTATCGTCGCCGGCATCATGCTCTCGGCGGCGAGCGCGGTCATCTTAATCATCTTCGGCCTAGACCTCATCAAGAACCAGCGCCGCAACGCCGCGCGCCTGTCCTATATCCTTATCGCATTTACCGTCGTTGAGCTTTTGGTCGACGTGATGCTCCGGGGTATCGGGCCGTTCTTGTTGCGCCCCGCCATCCAGCTCGGCATCCTCATTGCGCTGTCGGCCACCGTCGACCCCACGCTACGCCAGGAGCGCGAACTGCAGCGCCGTCTGCAAGAGATGCTCGACCGCGATGCCGCCGCCGAGGGGATGCTCGGCCGCGACGAAACCGGCGAGGGCTACATCAAGCTCAACTACTTCAACCTGTTCTGGGTATTCTTCGTCTGCAGCGTGTTAGGTCTCATTCTCGAGGAAGTCTGGCATATGGTCGTCGTCGATCCCGGCGTCTATCAGGACCGGGCCGGTATGCTATTTGGCCCCTTTAGCCCCATCTACGGATTTGGCGCGGTGCTCATGACCATGGCGCTCAACCGCTTCTATAAAAAGAATCCTCTGATCATTTTCCTGGTAAGTGCCCTGATCGGCGGCGCTTTCGAGGTGTTTGTAGGCTGGTTTATGCAGACCTCATTTGGCGTGGTGTCGTGGAGCTACTCGCACATGAAACTGTTCGGCATGCCCGACCCACTCGCCGTCCTTACGGGCGGACGCACCTGCACGGGCTTTGCCTGCCTGTGGGGCCTGGGTGGCCTTATCTGGATCAAGCTGCTGCTGCCGAGGCTGCTCAAGCTCATCAACATGATTCCGTGGAAGAGTCGCTACTCGGCTACCGTCATCTTTACCGTCATTATGCTGGTCGACGGCGTCATGACGCTGCAGTCGCTCGACTACTGGTACCAGCGCGTCAACGGCACGGAGCCGGATATTCCCGTCGCGCAGTTCTACGGCAAGTATTTCGATAACGACTACATGGAGAACCGCTTCCAGAGCATGACCATGAGCCCCAAGGATGCGACGCGCGTGTAGCGCCACGCAATGCCGAGATTTTCCAACGCATAGAAAAGCCCGCTGTCAGACTGATTGAACTGCCAGTGGGCTTTTTGTTGGCGAGTGCCGCTGCCGGCCTTATGCCTCGCGCTCGACCTCGCTCACACACTCATTTTTGATGGTACCGACGAGCGCCTGTAGCGCATCGACCACATGCGGGCGAATGTCTCCGCCAATGAGCACGAGCATGATGTCGTCGCCCACGGTAAGCTCGCCACTCGCCAGCCACACGCGCACATAGCCGATACCCGGCATCGCGCGCGTTGCCTCGATAGCGGCCTGCACCTTTTCGGCATCGAAGCCAAACACCATGCCGCCCACCTTATGCCCAGGCGCCACACCATCTGTCTCGACCCCACGCACCTCGGCCTTGGGCGTCGCACGCACCACGCCGTTGTGTGTCAGATACATACCGCACGCAGATGCCGACGAATCGGTCTTGGCTTCGCGCAGCCAAGCATCAACCGAAGGCATCGATTTGCCACTTTCAAGCATCATTTCTCCTTTTTACTGTCGTCGAGTAGCTCATTTGGGACGGGGCTCTTTTAGCTACTCTCGAACCACTTATTCCTCGACCGGCGTGAGCACCATGACTGCGCGCGTATTGCTAAATGACAGCGAGCGGCAGGTCACAAGCGTTACAACCTTGGTTGCCGAAGCGGCACGATCGGTGGCATCACTCGCCACGGCAGAGGCACCGTCGAGCATCTCGGACAGGTAATTCTTCAGTCCGTCATCGCCCTCAAAGTTGGGCGTGCGCGCCTTGGCATACGTGTCCTCGACCACCTTGGTCGCCAGCGGGCGCAACTTATACGTCGCATCGCGCGTGATGTAGTACACGTATTCCATGCTGTCGAACGTCGCTTGATCGGTCGTATCCGAAATCACGTTGAACATCGAACCGTCATTCATATGATGACCGTAAATCGTGGTCTGCTGATCCACCATGCCCGGCGCGGTGTCGTCGCTATCCAAGAAGATGGCTCCCGAGGCATTGGCCGTACCGTCAAACAGCGTGTTGAGGTACTTGGAGTTGTTGTTGGTTTGCACCACGGGGTAGTTGATGTTAGTGCCGGGCGTGTAAATCCAACCAACAACCTCGGGATTTGTCTGGGCAAGCGCGTTGAAGTCGATAATCGGCACGCCGCTGGCGTCCTTGTCGCTCACATATTGCTTTTCGATCTTTTGATACGACTCGCTCGCCTGCTTGTAGCCAATCTGCGCGTTGATAAAGATGGCGGCAGCGGCAACGATCAGGCCAATGCCGATGATGATGAGCAGAATGGGAATGACGGAGCGACGCTTTTTGCGCGGCGGCTCGGTATAGCTCGATGGCGCGGTATGCGCCGAAGAGCGAGGTGACTTCTTGGCCGTACTGTATGACGAAGGGCGATATGCAGCAGGTGTATCCTGACGGCAATGCTTCGCCGGCATCACAGGGCGCGGCGCGCGCGGTTGCTGAGGAGAGGATGTCCGACCCCGCTGCGGCGCGCGGGCCGCGCCCGACTTGGCTGGATCGGGAATCCGAGAAGCCGAAAAACGCTTTCCCTGATAGTCGGACATGGCTCTCCTTATGCTGCAAATGGACTGGCAGAGCGCTTAAGCGTCAGCCATCTCCTGCTTCATCTTCTCGATAACCTTGCGGTACTCGGGGTCGCAGGCGCCCAGAATCTGCGTGGCGTAAATGGCAGCGTTCTTGGCACCGTTGATGGCCACACAGGCAACGGGCACGCCCGAAGGCATCTGCACCATCGACAGCAGCGAGTCCATACCACCCAGATCGCTCGTCTTCATAGGCACACCGATGACCGGCAGCGGCGTAAACGCAGCAACGACACCGCCCAGGTGAGCAGCCTTGCCAGCAGCAGCGATAATCACCTTGATACCGCGGTCAGCAGCAGTCGAGGCCCACTCATGGACCTTCGCCGGCGTGCGGTGCGCGCTTGCAATCACGAGCTCATAGGGCACGCCCAGCGCCTCGAGCTCGGCGGTGCAACCTTCCATAACGCCCAGATCGGACTTGGAGCCCATGATGATCCCGACAACCGGCTTCTGATCTGCCATAAACAAAGACCTCCTGTTGAGAGCGGTGACGCGGCGGATCCGCGACCCTTAACTACTGAGAGTAGTATAGCTGCTCCCGTCCCTGCGGTCTGTGGGTGCTCTGCGGCGGCCCGGTGTTTTCATCTTCACTCCGGTTGCTGCGCAAAGTCGTTCAGATGAAAACACCGGGCCGCCGCAGAGCACCTTCGACCTACCGGGGATTGCTATGACGTACGTTGGCTGCAATAAAAACGTGGGCTCTGTCGTTCATTCGAACGACAGAGCCCACACTCATTTTCTGTTCAGCCCTAGTCATCGCGCAAAGCCCCTTCGGCAGCACACGGTGCAACCAAGTCACCGCAGGCCGGGGCGGGAGGGGCCGAGTTTCCTCCTGAGCGACTCTGCTTGCAGCCGGAGCGAAAGGGGGAAATCTCGGCCCCTCCCGCCCCGGCCGGACAGCTCGACCTACACCGTGTGCTGCGGCAGGTCCTGCAGGGCGATGACGTCCATGCCCATGTCGTTGGCGCTGCCGTGACCCTGCTGGTCCTCGCGCACGGCCTCGATGGCGCTCACGTACGTGTTGGCCGCAGACATCGCCGTCACGCAGGTCACGCCGCGGCGCACGGCCTCGGTACGCAGCAGGTAGCCATCGCCACGAGAGCCCGGGCCGTACGGTGTGTTGATGATTACCGCAATCTTGCCATCGGCGATGAGGTCGCCGATGTTGGGGCACTCGCCGTCGTGCAGGCCGCTGATCTTCTCCACGACTTCGCACGTCACGTTGCCTCCGCGCAGCACGCGCGCCGTACCCTCGGTGGAGCAGATATCAAAGCCCAGGTAGCGCAGGATGCGGGCGACCGAAAGGATGTGGCGCTTGTCGCGGTCGCACACGCTGATGAACACCTTACCGCAGCTCGGATCGGGCAGCTTGTAGTCAATCGCCAGCTGCGTCTTGGCGTATGCCTCGGGATAGCTCTTGGCGATACCCATGACCTCGCCCGTCGACTTCATCTCGGGCCCCAGGATAACGTCGGCTCCCGGGAAACGGCCCCAGGGCATGACAGCTTCCTTCATGCAGAACCAGTCCAGCTGACGCTCGTCGCTCGGCAGGCCCAGGCTCGCGATGGAATCGCCCGCCATGATACGCGCCGCGCACTTGGCCAGCGGCACGCCGGTGGCCTTGGAGATGAACGGCACGGTACGGCTGGCACGCGGGTTGGCCTCGATCACGTAGACGGTCTCGCCCTTGATGGCATACTGCACGTTTACCAGGCCGCGGACTCCCAGCGCCATCGCGATGCGGCGCGTGGTCTCGCGGAGCTTCGCCTGCAGACTCTCGCTAAAGCTGAACGGCGGAATGCAGGTCGCGGAGTCACCGGAATGAATACCGGCCTCTTCGATATGCTCCAGGATGCCGCCGATGTAGACCTCCTCGCCGTCGCACAGGGCGTCGACGTCGGACTCGATCGCACCCTCCAGGAAGCGATCGAGATACACCGGGTAGTCGGGGCTAATGCGCGCAGCCTCGGCCATGTAATCGCGCAGATGCTCGGCATCGTAGGCGATCATCATGCCGCGACCGCCCAGCACATAGCTCGGACGCACCAGCAGCGGGTAGCCAATGTGCGCTGCAACGGCCTCGGCCTCCTCAAACGAGGTGGCCTGGCCCGCCGGCGGGTACATAATGCCCAGTTTGTCGAGCAAGGCGGCAAAACGCTCGCGGTCCTCGGCAAAGTCGATGGCATCGGGCTTGGTGCCCATAATGTTCACGCCGCTCTCCTCGAGCATGCGTGCCAGCTTAAGCGGGGTCTGGCCGCCGAGCGTCACCACGACGCCGTCGGGACGCTCAACGTCGATAACGTCCATGACGTCCTCGTAGGTGAGCGGCTCAAAGTACAGGCGGTCTGACGTGTCGTAGTCGGTCGAGACGGTCTCTGGGTTGCAGTTGACCATGATGGTCTCAAAGCCGCGGGCCGCCAGCGCATAGCTCGCATGCACGCAGCAGTAGTCGAACTCAATACCCTGGCCGATACGGTTGGGACCGGCACCCAGAATCATCGCCTTGGGCTTGCTTGCCGGCGTGGTCTCGTCGGGGGCAACGCACTTCTTGGCGATCGGGCTCGTGCGGTAAATGTTCTCGTAGGTCTTATAGTGGTATTCCGTGGCACTCGAGAACTCGGCGGCGCAGGTGTCGACCGTCTTCATGCTGGGAACCACGCCCAGACCCTTACGGTAAGCGCGAACAAAACGCTCATCCGAGCCGGTCAGCGCGGCAATCTCGGCATCGCTCGTGCCATACTGCTTGAGCAGGCGCATCGCGTCGGCGTCAATGTCCTCCACGCGCAGGCCGCGGATGCTCTCCTGGACCTGCACCATATCGTTGATGCGGTTGAGATACCACGGATCGATACCGCAGATGGCGTGGATGCGCGCAACATCCCAGCCACGGCGCAGGGCCTCGACCACAAAGAAGATGCGGTGCTCAGTCGGGGTGCCCACGGCCTGGGCGAGTTCATCGTCGCTCAGCTTATCGGCGCCCTCCTTGCCGCCAGCACAAATGCCCTGGTGCCCGTCTTCCAGCGAGCGCATGGCCTTGCCAAAGGCTTCCTCAAAGGTGCGGCCGATCGCCATGATCTCGCCCACGGCCTTCATGCGCGTGGTGAGCGTGGGGTCGGTGCCCTTGAACTTCTCAAAGGCAAAGCGCGGCACCTTGACCACACAGTAGTCGATCGTGGGCTCAAAGCAGGCGGGCGTAGCTTCGGTAATGTCGTTGACGATCTCGTCGAGCGTATAGCCCACGGCCAGGCGAGCGGCGGCCTTGGCGATGGGGAAACCCGTGGCCTTGGAGGCCAGCGCGGACGAACGGCTCACGCGCGGGTTCATTTCGATGACAATCAGGCGGCCGGTCTGGGGGTTCACGGCAAACTGCACGTTGGATCCGCCGGTCTCGACGCCGATCTTCTCCAAAATGGCGAGCGAGGCGACACGCATGCGCTGATACTCAAGGTCGGAGAGGGTCTGCGCCGGCGCCACGGTGATGGAGTCACCGGTATGCACGCCCATGGGGTCGAGGTTCTCGATGGAGCACACGATGATGCCGTTGCCGGCGTGGTCGCGCATAACCTCCATCTCGTACTCTTTCCAGCCCTCGATGGACTCCTCGACCAGCACCTCGTGAGCGGGCGAGAGTTCAAGGCCCTGGCTCACGATGGAGACGAGCTCCTCGTGAGTATGTGCGATGCCACCACCGGCGCCGCCGAGAGTAAAGCTCGGACGCAGCACACAGGGATATCCCACGCGCTCGGCGATAGCCTCGGCGTCTGCCACGCTGTAGGCATAGCCCGAGCGCGCAACCTCCAGGCCGATCTCGGCCATGGCCTCGTTAAAGAGCTTACGGTCCTCGCCGCGCTCGATGGCGGCAAGGTCGCAGCCGATCATCTCGACGCCGTACTTGTCGAGCGTGCCGTCCTTTGCCAGCTCGACGGCGGCATTCAGACCGGTCTGGCCGCCCAGCGTGGGCAGCAGTGCGTCCGGTCGCTCCTTCTTGATCACACGCTCGATAAATTCGGCGGTGATGGGCTCGACATAGGTGCGGTCGGCCAAGCCCGGGTCGGTCATGATGGTCGCCGGGTTCGAGTTGACCAGGATGACCTCAAAGCCATCCTCCTTGAGCACCTTGCAGGCCTGGGCGCCGGAGTAATCGAACTCGCAGGCCTGGCCAATGACGATGGGGCCCGAGCCAATGACGAGGATACGCTTGATGTCGGTACGTTTAGGCATGTTTAAAACCTCCTAGAGAGGCTGACTCAATGTTTTGAAAAAGTCAGCGAGGGTGCAGCTGGTGCATCAGGTTGCCGTGATGCGAGGGCGCGCTGGGCTTATGCCCGCGCGTCCGAAGCAGAACGGCAAGATGATGTGCCAGATGCAGCCGCAGCGTCGACCGGTCCGCCGTTCGGTAGAACGGCGGAACCATCGTCGGCAAAGTTCCAGCCGGCAAGGCGGTCCTTGGCGGTATCGATGTCCAGATAGTTCTCCTCGCCGTCCATGAGTCGCGTAAAGGCGGTAAAGAGATAGTGGGCATCGGTGGGGCCGGGCGAGGCCTCGGGATGGTACTGGACCGAGAAGCACGGCGCGTCGAGCAGCTGGATGCCCTCGGCGGTGCCGTCATTGAGATTCACATGCGTCAGGCGAATGCGGCCGAAGCGCTCGTTCATCACGACCGGCGCGATACCGCGGCGCACCCAGGCGCGCAGATCGCCATCGGCCGCGTGCTCGGTCTCGCCGCCCGAAAGCTCGGGAACAAGCTTGCCCAAGCTGGGGAACAACAGGCCAAAGCCGTGGTTTTGCGCGGTAATCTCCACACGGCGGCTGACCAGATTCATAACCGGCTGGTTGCCGCCACGGTGACCGAATTTGAGCTTTTCCATCTGGGCGCCGCACGCCAAGCTGATCATCTGGTGACCGAGGCAGATACCAAAGATTGGCACCTTGCCGATCAACTGCTGCACCTGCTCGTAGGTCTCCACCACGGCATCGGGGTCGCCGGGGCCATTGGACAAAAAGACGCCATCGGGATTCATGTCGAGCACCTGACGCGCGGGCGTATCCCACGGCACGACGGTGAGGTTGCAGCCGGCACGGACCAGGCCCTCCAGGATGCCGCGCTTGACACCGCAGTCGTAGGCGACCACTTTGTGGCGGGCAGGAGCGACAGGGGCAAGCGCAAAGTCATGCGTAGCGGGCAGGTCGCTCGCGGCAAAAGCGTGGGGTTCAGAGCAGCTCACGGTCTTGACCAGGTTCTCGCCGACCAGCGTAGGCGCGGCGGACAGGCGCTCGGCAAGCTCGTCGACGTCAAAGATCTCCGTCGAGATTATGCCCATCTTGGAACCGTTGTCGCGCAGGTGGCGCACGAGAGCGCGGGTGTCGACGCCCTCAATAGCGACGATGCCGTGTGCACGCAGGTACTCCGGCACGCTGACGGTCGAGCGCCAATTAGAAGGCGTGGCGCACATGTCGTGGACGACCATGCCGCGCATGGCGGGAGCGCTCGCGGGGCGAGCGGTATCGCCGGGGAAGGCCGACTGGACATCGGTCTCGTCAATGCCGTAGTTGCCGATCTGCGGATAGGTCATGATTACGATTTGGCCGGCATAGCTCGGGTCGGTCATGACCTCAAAGTAGCCTTCGAGCGACGTGTTAAAGCAGACCTCGCCGGTTGCGGTACCCTCGGCACCGCATGCACGGCCATAAAAAATGGTCCCATCCTCAAGATACAGGATGCAGGGACCGCAGGTGCCCTTGCTGGTTTTAGCCAGCATACGCTGGCACAGCTCGCTGGGCGCGACGGTGCGGGCGGCAGCGCCCGCAATATGGTTGTTCGCCATAGTTCTCCTTCCCGGTCTCACAGGACCGGCTTAAAGGTGTGTAGTTAGGCCTCGCGGTATTCTAACCGCAAGCATCGCCCATGGCATTAATTACATAGAATTGTTTACAAAATGATAATTATGACTTCCTGTGCATAATGATTTTTCTGGGACGGGGATTAAAAAATCATTCTGAGAGCAGGGCTTTGTCGCCAACCGCATACATGACAGAATGATTTTTTAATCCCCGTCCCAGAAAAATCATCCCGCGTGGGCTTGCGGTTCACGCGGGATGACATCGTTCTATGTGGCTGCGGACTACTTTTGCTTGTCCTGCTCCAGCAGCTCGGACGGCGTGCGATCGGGCTTTCCGCCGCGGAAGATCTCTCGACCGTGCAGACGATGCTCAAGATCGCGCTCGGCCTGCTCCTCCGTGATCTTGGTCTGGCTCACCACCGGGTCCTCGATAAGCGACGAAACCGAGTTGACCTGTTTTTGAATGCGCTCGGCAATGGTGTCGTCCATGCTTACGATGCGCATCTTCCAGTCGATACTCGTGGCGTTGGACGAGCTCTTGGTCCAAACGAACGTCAGGATGGCGCTTTGGTGCCCCTGAGCAGGAAACATGCCAAAGAAGGAATCGTGCTGGATCCTGCTGTCCTCGTCGATATAGGCGTGAACGTTATACACCACGCGGTCGATCTTGTCGTTGAGCAGGGCATTGGTTGCGAGCGCCGCCGCCTGAATCTGACCGTTGGACAGCAGCTCGAGTTCATTGGCAGAAGACGTGTCCAGCACCGTCACCTCAACCGTGCCCGTGCGCTCATCTGCCTCGTCGACGGTAAAATCGAGCGGGAACTGCGTAAAGCCATTGCCCCATTCAAGTCCACCCTTGAGCCCGGTCGAAACAGTATCCACCGAAACACTTTCGGAAAGGTTCGCGGTATTCAGACGTCGCATCACGCCGTAGCCAATCTGCATGCCCACAATCAGCACCAAAATGCCGATAACCACGGCCATGGCGGTCTTCGTAATGGTATGGCTCACCTGCGAGCCCGAAGGGTCGTCCTCGGACAGCGGGTCGATATGTTTTGCCTGGCTCGCGCGATCCTCGCTGCGCAGCCGCGCCAGCGTCGCCTTGTCGCCGCGCTTGACGGCGGCCTCTTTCTCGCGCATGCGCTCGGTGCGCTTTTTGGCGAGCGTAGGATCCAAGACGCCGGATGCATCGATTTCGGAGAATAACTCCGTCACTTCTTCCGGAGTCAAAGGGTTCTTATCAGCCATGATCTTCCTGTCATATCAATCAGTCGAGCTCGTGCGCACGCGCACCTTCGAACTGCATTCGATAGTAACGGGCATAGGTGCCGCCACGGGCGAGAAGCTCCTCGTGCGTGCCACGTTCCACAACGCGACCATGCTCAACGGTCGCAATCTCGTCAGCATGCTTAATAGTCGAGAGACGGTGGGCGATGATGATCGTGGTACGGCCGCGTGCCAGCTCTTCGAGCGACTCCTGCACCGCTTCCTCGCTCTCGTTATCCAGGGCACTCGTCGCCTCATCCAAAATAAGGATCTTGGGATTCTTGAGAAACACGCGCGCGATGGCGACGCGCTGCTTTTGACCACCCGAAAGACGGCTGCCGCGCTCGCCCACCACGGTGTCGTAGCCTTGCGGAAGCGATTCGATAAAGATATCAATATTGGCGCGGCGGGCCGCTTCGGCGATCTCTTCTGCCGTGGCGCCCGGCTTGCCGTAGGCGATGTTCTCGCCGATCGTTCCATCAAACAGGTACACATCTTGCTGCACCAGGCCGATGGCACGGCGCAGACTATGCTGCGTCACGTCGCGCACATCCTGGCCGTCGATGCTAATGGAGCCGGCGGCAACGTCGTAAAAGCGCGGCAACAGCGAACAAGTCGTCGATTTGCCGCCGCCCGAGGGGCCAACCAAAGCGATGGTCTGACCGGGCTTGATGGACAGGTCCATGTGGTCGATAACAGGGCGTCCGTCGGCGCCGCGCTCGCCCAATTCAACATCCTCGTAGCTAAAGCACACGTCGCGGTACTCCACAGCACCAGCCGTCACCTGCAGATCCGCAGCACCCGGCTTATCCTGAATATCGGGGACAGTCGAGAGCACCTCATCCATGCGCTTAAAGCCGGCGATGGCTTTCTGATACGTCTCAGCCGAATTGACGAGCGTCTCGAGCGGCGTGCAGAACAGCGAAATGTAGAGTGCGAAGGTTGCCATATCGACCGCCTGCAGCTGACCCTGGGCAACGAGCCAACCGCCCAGCAGCACCACGATCACATAAAGCACTCCCGAGAGCAGGCCATACGTCGCGGTATAGACGCCCATGGCGTGATACATGTTCTCCTTGGACGAAAGGTAGCGATTGTTCGAGGCGCGAAACTTAGAGCGCTCGGTCTGCTCATTGGCAAAGCTCTTGACCACACGCATGCCCGCCAGCGAATCCTGCAGCTGCGCGTTAATGCCACTAATCTTTTTGCGGTTATCGCTAAAGACCTCGCGCATTCGCATGTTCTGCCAAAACATGATGACCGCGAATACCGCCGTCACCACAGCCATGGCGAGTGCGAGCACCGGCGCGATGGTAAACAGAATCACAAACGAGCCGATGATCTCGATGCCGCAGATAATGATCCACTCGGGCACGTGGTGCGCCGCCTCGCAGATATCGAACAGGTCATTGACCACGCGGCTCATCATGTCGCCCGAGCTGTTGCGATCGAAGTATGCAAAGCTAAACCGTTCGTACTGATCGAACAGGTCCTCACGCATCTTGGACTCCATACGCGCGCCCATCACGTGGCCCCAATAGCTCACAAAATAGCGGCAGGCGCAGCGGATGGCATACATCAGCACCAGCCCCACCGCAATCATACCGAGCGCCTGCATAATGGCAGCCTGGCCCTGGGCAAACAACCCTCCGGTCAGATTGCGCAGGATAATGGGAAACGCCAGGTCAATGGCGGCAAGCACCAGGGCGCAAACAGTATCAGCAACAAAAAGCCCCATCTGGGGCTTGTAATAAGACAAAAACCTTTTCAGCATAATCACCTTACGCGGTTTTACCAAACCGCGTTTCGTCTCGACGCTGCAAGTGCTCCATTTGGACAATCTGGCCTTCAATCGTCGGTCGCGTATATCCATACGCTTCCCTCCTCTTTTAGGCCACCTTGTCTCAAATGGAGCACTTTCGCTGACTTACACAAACCTACGGGATCATTCCCACTCGTTAAAGATCGGCTCCGCCCAACCTATGCGCGATGCTATCGCAAGCCAAGGCGCCCACGACGGTCTTGGCGTCTTCAATCTTGCCGTCGAGCACGGCGTCGATCAGCTCGTGCAGCGGCACGAGGTCCACGTTGACGAACTCGTCATCATCGGGGTTGGGTGCATCGAACTCGAGCTTGGTAGCCAAGTAGATGTGGATGATCTCATCGCAAAAACCGCAGGTCGTGACAATCGACGTCAAAAAGCGAATGCGACCGGCCCTAAAGCCCGTCTCCTCATGCAGCTCGCGCTTGGCGCAATCGAGCGGATCCTCGCCCGGATCGAGCTTACCGGCGGGAATCTCGACCGTCACGCGGTCGATGGCGGTGCGATACTGACGCACCAGCACGATCTTGCCGCTCTCGGTCAGTGCCACAACGGCCGCCGCACCCGGATGGCGAACGATATCGCGGGCGCTGCGGTGACCGTTGGGCAGCTCAACCTCAAGACGGTGGACGTCGAGGATCTTGCCCTTCCAGGCGCACTCCTCCGAAAGAATCTTCTCGTGCAGCAGGGCGTCATGCGGGTCGTCGTCGCCCAGCACCAGCGCCGGCTCGTCAGCGACCTCGCCACCAGGCTCGCCCTCGGCGTGCCCATACACGCGGCCGTCCTCTTCGACGATCTGCGCGTCCACGAGCTCTTCGTTCTTCTCGTCCATCCGTCTCATTCCTCTCGGATTTTAGGCATCCCAGGCATCGCGGCCGTGCAGTGCGCGCAGGCCAATGTCGTGACGCAGGGTCTTGCCCTCAAAGTTGATCTTCTCGCAGGCCTCGTAGGCAAGGTCGCGAGCGTTCTCAAACGTATTGCCCAGTGCAGTCACGGCGAGTACACGACCGCCGTTGGTCACGAGCTTGCCGTCCACCACAGCGGTGCCGGCGTGGTACACCGTCACGTTCTCCATGGCCTCGGCATCCTCGATACCGGTAATGACCTTGCCCTTCTCGTAGCTGCCGGGATAGCCCGCGCTCGTCAGGACAACGGCCACGGCCCACTCGTCACGCCAATCGAGCTCAACCTGATCGAGCTCGCAGTTGGCGCAAGCCAGCATGACCTCGACCAGGTCGTTCTTAAGGCGCGGGAGCACGACCTGCGTCTCGGGGTCGCCAAAGCGGGCGTTGAACTCCAGCACCTTGGGGCCGGCGGGGGTGAGCATAAAGCCGCCATACAGGCAGCCGCGGTAGTCGATGCCCTCGGCAGCAAGCTCGGCCACGGTCTGCTCCATGACCTTCACCATGGTGGCGTGCTCCTCGTCGGTCACGATGGGCACCGGGCTGTAGACGCCCATGCCGCCCGTGTTGGGGCCCTTGTCGCCCTCGAGCGCACGCTTGTGATCCTGCGAGGTGGCCATGGGACGCACGGTCTTGCCGTCGGTAAAGGCCAGCAGCGAGCACTCGGGGCCGGTCAGCATCTCCTCGATGACCACCGTGTTGCCGGCATCGCCAAAGGTGCCGCCAAAGCACTCACGCACAGCTTCCTCGGCCTGCGAAAGCTCGGTTGCCACAATAACGCCCTTGCCCGCGGCAAGGCCGTCGGCCTTCACGACCAGCGGAGCACCCTGCTCGCGCACATAGGCAAGAGCCGAAGCCTCGTCGGTAAATGAGCCATAGGCTGCCGTCGGGATACCGGCGCGCTCCATGAGCTGCTTGGAGAACAGCTTAGAGCCCTCCATCTGGGCGCCCTCGGCACCCGGGCCAAAGCACGGGATGCCCGCCGCGCGGACGGCGTCTGCAACGCCCGCCACGAGCGGAGCCTCGGGGCCAATCACCACGAGTCCGCATCCATGGCTCTGGGCAAACGCCGCCACGGCCGCAGGATCGCAATCGTCGAGAACCACGTTCTCGCCGCAGCTCGCGGTGCCGCCGTTACCCGGCGCGATGTAGAGCTTGCCGGCGCGCGGTGATGCTGCGAGCTTGGCTGCCAGAGCATGCTCGCGGCCGCCGCTGCCCAACAACAGGATGTCGATGGTTTGAGTGTCCGCCTTCAAGGGTGCCTCCTCTATGGATTACCGGCCCGCTCCGCGCGGGCCCATTACAAGCAAATATACCCCTCGGCCGCCCATCTGGGCTGCAAAGGGGTATATCGCAATAACCAAATAACGCCGATTACTTCCAGAATCGGTTGATGATCTGCTCGCGACCGGCGCCGACGCCGATGAACGTCACGCGGGTGTGTGCCAGATCCTCGATAAATGCCACGTAGTCCTGAGCCTCCTGCGGTAGCTCATCAAAGCTGCGGCAGCCGGTGATGTCGCACTTCCAGCCAGGGAGCTCCTCGTAGATGGGCTTGGCATGCTCAAAACGCACCTGGTGCTCGGGCACGCTCGTGTAGCGCTCGCCGTCGACGTCATAGGCAACGCACACCTTAATGGTGTCGAAGGCCGAAAGCACGTCGAGCTTGGTCACGGCGATGTCGGTGAGGCCGTTGACGCGTGAGGCGTAGTTGGCGATAGGGCCGTCAAACCAGCCGCAGCGACGACGGCGACCGGTGGTCACGCCGTACTCGTAGCCCTCCTCGGTCAGCGTGTGGCCGGCCTCGGACTCATAGGAAAGCTCGGTGGGCATGGGGCCCGAACCGACGCGGGTGATATAGGCCTTCATGACGCCCAGCACGCGGTCGACGTTCTTCATGCCGACGCCGGAACCGGTAATGGCGCCGCCGGCGGTGCAGTTAGAAGACGTCACGTACGGATAGGTGCCGTGATCGATGTCGAGCAGCGTCGCCTGGGCGCCCTCAAACAGCAAATCCTTGCCCTCATCGATCATGTTGTTGAGCAGCAGGCTCGTCTCGGTGATGTAGGGGCGCAGGCGCTCGGCCATGGGCAGGTACTCATCGCAAATCTGATCCACGGTGTAGGTGGGCAGGTTGTAGATGAGCTCTAGCTCGGGGTTCACGCGGGCAAGAGCGGTCTCCAGCTTATCGCGGAACAGCGCCTCATCCAGCATGTCCTGCATACGCAGGCCAATACGGGCCATCTTGTCCTGGTAGCACGGACCGATGCCGCGCTTGGTGGTACCGATGTTCTTCTTGCCGAGCTTCTGCTCAAAGGCGCCATCCAGATCGATGTGGTACGGCATGATGACATGCGCGTTGCCGCTGATCTTGAGATTCTTGGTGGTGATGCCGTCGGCCTCGAACATGTCGATCTCCTCAAGGACGACCTTGGGGTTGACGACGCAGCCGTTACCGATCACCGACACGTGGTCGGAATACATGATGCCGGAGGGCACCTGGTGCAGGCCGTACTTCTTGCCGTTGACGACGATGGTGTGGCCGGCGTTGTTGCCGCCCGAATAGCGCACGACGGCATCAAAGTCGCCGGCGACCAGGTCGCAGATCTTACCCTTGCCCTCATCGCCCCACTGGGCACCGACCAAAACGGTTGACGGCATGTTTACTCCTCACATTCATGGACTGTCCGCACACCGCAAGTGCGCAGAAGCACAAAACATTCCCAGTATACCCGTGCAACGGGCGCCTGTCCTACTCCTCGGTATGCGCCCCATCAAGCTCATAGAACTTGGTGGATGCCGGCAGGAACATCAGGTCGACGTCGCCAATCGGGCCCGAACGGTTCTTGGCCACGACGATACGCGTAACGCCCTCGTCGGGTCGGTCGTCGCGCGAGGCCTCGGCCTCGTCGGCGGAACGGTCCAAGAACATGACGATATCGGCATCTTGCTCGATGGAGCCCGATTCACGCAGGTCGGACAGCTGCGGGCGCTTGCCGGTACGGGACTCGACCTGACGCGACAGCTGCGACAGCGCGATCAACGGAATCTTGAGCTCCTTGGCCATAATCTTCAGACCACGCGACATCTCGGAGACCTCGACGGTGCGGCTCTCGGAACGACGTCCCGGCGGGGGACTCACCAGCTGCAAATAGTCCAGGATGATGATGGCCTTCTCCTTGTTATGGAGCATGCGGCGGCTCTTGGCGCGAATCTCGGTCACCGTGGTGCCGGGCGTATCGTCAATCAGAATATCGAGCTTGGACAGCGTCTGCGTGGCCTCATTGATGTTGGCCCACTGCTCGGGACTAATGCGGCCCGTACGGAAGTCGCTGATCGAGATCATGGCATAGGCGCAAATCAGACGCTGGGCAATTTCCTTGCCCGACATCTCCAGCGAGAAGAAGCCGACGGTATAGCCCGCGGCGGCGGCGTTGAGCGCCAAGTTCAGGGCGAACGACGTCTTACCAACGGCGGGGCGGGCGCCGATAATGATGAGCTGGCCCTCGCGGAAACCCATGAGCATACGGTCGAGCGACGGAAAGCCCGTGGGCACGCCTGCAGCCTGACCGCCGGCCTTGCACACTTCCTCGGCCTCGTTATAGGCCTCGACCATAAACTCGGTCAGCGTCTTGTAGCTCGACTTAACCTCACGCGCCGTGACCTTGAGCAGCTTGCTCTCGGCCAGCTCCACGACCTCTTTGGTGTCGGTGGGGGCGTTGTAGGCCAGCGCGTTGATCTCGTTGGTGGCGCCAATCAGCTCACGCAGCATCGAGTCGCGGCGAACGATGGCGGCATGGTGCTGCCAGTTGACGAGCGACAGAGTCTGTCCCATCAGCTCCAAAATGTACGCCTCGCCGCCCACGGCATCGAGCTTGTTGATGCTTCGCAGGTAATCGATCAGCGAGATAGAGTCAATGGGGATGCGACTGTTGTACATATCGACCATCGCGGTATAGATGGTCTTATGAATGGGCCGGTAGAAGTCATCGGGCTGCAGCTCGACTTGGGCCTCTTCGACCACCTCGGGCGAGAGCAGCATAGCGGCCAGCACGTTGGCCTCTGCATCTTGGTTTTGGGGGAGACCCAGCTTGGAGCCACGGTCCTCGACCGTCAGCCCCGTCTCCCTATCGTCATATGCCATGGGCATCCTCATTCATATCGCTTGCGAGCATCCATAGTATCAGCCACGGCTATAAATCGAGCCGCGCCTTGGCAATCATCACCGAACCAAACGGATGAACGGTCCTATACACGGGACCGCATCTCAATGACTGCTATGAACTCACCCGGCGCAAAAAATAAAAGGGCGCCCTGGTCTCCCAGAGCGCCCTTCTTAGAACAAGATTGTTGCGTTGCAGCAAATGCTACTCGGCAGCAGCCTCGGTCTCGACCTCGGCGGTCTCGGTCTCGGCGACCTCAGCGGTCTCCTCAACCTCAGCCTCGGCAGCGAGCTCCTCGGCGGTAACGCCGACGAGAACGACAACCTCGGCCTTGATCTCGCGGTACAGCGAGATAGCGACGGTGTGGGCACCGGCAACCTTGATGGGCTTACCGAGCTCGACGCGCTTGCGGTCGATGTCCATACCGAGCTGATCCTTGATGGCGTCAGCGATCATAGCGGCGGTAACGGAGCCAAAGAGGATGCCCTCGTCGCCAACCTTGACGTCAACGGTGACCCGCTTGCCCTCGAAGGCAGCCTTGGTCTCGTTGGCGGTAGCCAGACGGACGGCCTCGCGCTTGGCGATGTTGTTGCGACGCTCGTCAAGCTGCTTGAGGTTGCCCTTGGTGGCGGCAACAGCGAGCTTCTTGGGGAACAGGAAGTTCTCAGCGTAACCCTGAGCGACCTCTACGACGTCACCCTCGCCGCCCTTGCCCTTGATCTCATCGAGAAGAATAACCTTCATGATGCGTCTCCCTTCTTAGCCGCGGTCGCGGTTGCCACGAGAGGAAACCACGGGGACGGTGTACGGCAGGAGAGCCATCTCGCGGGCGCGCTTGATGGCGTTGGCGATGTCATGCTGATGCTGCGTGCAAGCGCCAGTGACGCGACGGGGCTTGATCTTGCCACGGTCGGTCATGTACTTACGGAGAAGCTGAGTGTCCTTGTAGTCGATGAACTCAGTGTTCTCCTTGCAGAACTGGCAGTACTTACGACGCGGCTGACGTGCAGAATAATCATTAGCCATGTCAAAATACCTTTCGTTTGGCAACCTCGGCGAGCCGAAGCCGCCTCTCACTCAAAAATAGGTGAACAACCCTTAGAACGGGATGTCCTCATCGTAGACGTCGACCGCGGGCGGCGTAGCCACCGGTGCGGCAGGACGTGCTGCGGGCACGGGAGCTGCGGGGGCGTAACCGCCCTGATCGTAGCCACCCTGGCCACCACGGGAGCTCATAAACTCGATCTCATCGACGATGACCTCAAGCTTGCTCCTGCGCTGACCGTCGCGCTCCCAAGAGCTGTAGCGCAGCTTGCCCTCGATCGCGACCTTGTTTCCCTTTGCCAGGAAACGGCTCACGGCCTCGGCGCGGGTGCCGAACATAGTGCAGTCGACAAAGTTGGGATAGTCCTCCCACTCGCCAGTCTGCGCGTTGCGGCGACGATCGTTCACGGCGACGCCAAATGACAGAACCTGGGTTCCGCCGGCGGTGGCGCGCAGCTCGGGATCGCGGGTGAGGTTACCGGTGATGTTCACTCGATTGATGCTCATAACTCACTACTTCCTCTTGGGGCACAAGCCCAGTCCAAAACGACAGTCTTACTCCTGGTCGTCGCGACGGACGATCATGTGGCGGACCACAGCGTCGGTGATGCGCAGGACGCGATCAAGCTCGGCGATCTGGGTAGGATCTGCATGGAAGTTGATGAGGGTGTAGTCACCATCGGTGAGGTCGTTGATCTCGTAGGCGAGCTTGCGCTTGCCCCACTCGTCAACGGAGTCGACCTTGCCAGCGCCCTCAGCGATCGTGGTATCGATACGCTTCATAACAGCGAGACGGGTCTCGGGGTCGAGCGACGGGTCAACAAAGAACAGCAGTTCATAAGCCTTCATATTGTCACCTCCTCTGGGCAAATGTGGCTTCAGGTCGTGAAGGTGCGCCTGAAGCAGGAAAAGACTTGGTAATAATATCTTTCAACCTCCCAGGCTGCAAGAATATGCAGCTACAACCTCATGACCTCCACATATACCCATGCTTACACGGCACTTCTCGCGTATTCCAACCAAATGCTGACCAAGAGCTTGACGAATTCGATAGCAAGATACGCTGCGGCGAGGACAACCTGAGTCAAACCGCAGGTCGCCGATTGCAGGGTTGTGGTCACGAAATGCATACCACCGGTTCGATCGATTGCCTCAAAATTTTTAAATTCGCTGCCGCGTCATTCATGAATACCTATTTTGAACAGATCATCGAGCGGGATCTGGCTGGTCAGGATGCTTTTTTAGTACTCATCTGGCACATGCCGGATACGGGTGCGGAGCGAGCGCTTTAAAAAATGCCAAGTTTTCTGTTTGCACTTTTCGATTCCTCGTGTATACTGACTTTCGCATTTAACGGAGAGTTGTCCGAGTGGCCGAAGGAGCACGATTGGAAATCGTGTAGGCGTCAAAAGCGTCTCCAGGGTTCAAATCCCTGACTCTCCGCCAGTTAATTCCAAAGCAGGCCTTAGTGCCTGCTTTGTTTTTACCCCACGCGGAGGGGTGGCAGAGTGGTTGAATGCGGCGGTCTCGAAAACCGTTTGGCCTGTATAAGGTCACGAGGGTTCGAATCCCTCCTCCTCCGCCATTTAGATTGAGGAAGCTCCCAGGAATGGGGGCTTTTTTTGTTTTGAGTCCCTAACAAGCAAATACGGCGGAGGAGGAGGGATTCGAACCCGCCAGGGCGCGGAGCGTAAAGAAAACGCGCCGCTGGCGCGTTTTTAGCGCAGCGCGGTCAGCGTAAGCCGACCGGATAAATTTTGAGCTCTGCTCAAAATTTAGACATCCCTCCTATTCAGCCACGCCCCCATCGCGTTCAGCATCAACCCAGATCCCCAAACATGTACATCACCCTCCAAAAACGATATTTTTCGACATCTTTGGAGGCTGATGTACATACTTGAAACCTATGACCGCACCCAGTCCCGACCGTTTGCCGAGCAATAGGGTCGCGATCGTCGCCGAACATGTACTATGTACGGGCATTGTCCAATCCCGTAACTCAAAGGACCCCATCTTGCCCGTCGTCGCCGCCATAACCGTTACCTCACATGCCTCGGATGCCATGGTCGCTATCCCATTTTGGCTCGAGATGTTCGCCGTTGTCGCTGCATCGATCTCGGGTGTGCTGGTTGCGCGCGAACACAAGCTCGACCTGGTGGGCGCGGTCGCACTCGCCGTGGTTTGCGGCCTGGGCGGCGGTCTTTTACGCGACATGACGCTGCAGGTGGGCAACGTCTACATCCTCAACCAGCCGATGGCACTCCCGCTTTCCATTGCCACGGCAGCCATCATCTATATTTTCCCGGCAATCGTCGACAAACCCGAGAAACTCATTCCCCTGCTCGACATCATCTCGGTCGGCATCTACGCCGCCACTGGAGCAGACAAGGCGCTGGTCTACGGCTTTGCGCCGGCGGTGTGCATCATGATGGGCTTTTTTACCGCGGTGGGCGGCGGCATGCTGCGCGACGGCTTTATGGGCGTGGTTCCGGGCATTTTCCAACGCACCAACTTTTATGCCATCGCGGCCATCGCCGGATCGGCAAGCTATGTAAGCCTCGTCATGAGTGGCTTGGTCAGCAATGTCGCCGCGCTGGTCGTATGCGTTATCGTGACCATGGGTCTGCGCTGGCTCTCGCTGCGCTTTGACATCAAAAGCCCCACCGAAGAAGACATCGCGCACTTTTTACATCGCAAAAAGTAGATAGCACGGCACGACCTTTCGAAATGCAACCGAGAGGTTCTTTTAGAGCGCTCGCACGTTGGGTACCCTGTTAGATATACGCCGAGTATCTAACGAAGGATTCACTATGCCTTGCAACCTAGAACCGTCGACCAAGCGCCACAAAGCGCAGGCCCGCATCGCCCTCCTATTCGTACTGATTGCGCTTGCGCTGACCGTACTTCCCACGGCGTCGTTCGCCGGCACAGACACCGCGGGCAACGTACTCGCAACCGAAGCTGACTCAAATCCGTCTGGCGTCGCGGGCGACCTGTACTGGGCTGGCCAAAGCCTTAACCTGGACGATGCCTCCATCGGCCGCGATATTATCGCGGCATGCGACAACCTATCGATTCGCGACTGCACCGTAGGCGGCGCCATTCGCCTGGCGGCGCGCACCATCGATATCTCCAAAACCGCAATCGATGGCAGCGTGACGGTAGCCGGTCAGCACGTCGTGCTCAACACCGGTAGCACCGCCAACTGTTTTTACGCGATGGGCGATACTGTTGCCCTGCGAGGCTCCACCAAGTCGGCAGCACTTGCAGGCGATACGGTGACCATCGACGGCACCGTCGAGGGCGATGTCGAGGTTTGGGCCGATAAGCTCGTCTTGGGCAAAAACGCCCGCATCACCGGCACCGTGAGCGCGCATGTTTCCGAGGACCCCGAGCGGGCCGAGGGCGCTCAGGTCGGAGCCCTCAAGATCGACCGTACCGAGAACGAGAACACCTCAACGATTAACGACACCATCGGCGGCATCGTCGCCGCGGCGCTTTCCACCTGCTTTGTCGCGATCCTCCTCGAGCTCGTCTTTCCGCGCGCGACCGCCAGCGCCGCCGGCATGCTTCGTCAACGACCTACCCCTCTGTGGGTGAGCGGTCTTTTGGGCACGGTGGCCGCCGTTCCCGCCGTCCTGTTACTCATCATCTCGATTGCAGGTCTGTCACTCGCCGGAGCTCTCATGTGCGCCGTGATCGGTATCGCTCTGGTCTCGGCGGCGTTTACGGGCACCGCGATCGCACGCATGATCGGACACAGCCAGAACCGCTACGCCATGGCCGCCGTGGGCGGTATCGCCGCGGGCGCACTCACGGCACTTCCCCTTATGGGCAGCTTTGTCAGCGGCGTAGCCTTCGTCTTTACGCTCGGCTACGTCATCCAGATCATCTGGCGCAACGCCCGCCTCAAGCCGCAGCAGGCCGCCAATACTCCGGGCCTTCCTTCCGCCTAGCCGTCAACCACCACAAAGGGGACAGACACCTTTGCGGTGGTGCAGACCAACTCAATCCCTGTGCACCAAAAAGGGCACCGACCGCGATGGTCGGCGCCCTTTCTTGTTAGTCGCTATAAAGCTCGGCGCTTATTTGTTGACCTGACCGGCGCGGACTGCGGCCTTCTTGCGGTCGGTAGCATTGAGCAGACGCTTGCGCAGGCGGATGTTCTTGGGAGTGATCTCCACCAGCTCGTCGTCGGCGATGTACTCCAGCGCCTCCTCCAGCGAGAAGGTGCGGGGCGGCACCAGCTGGACGGAGATATCGGAGGTCGAGGAACGCTGGTTGCCCAGGTTCTTGGTACGGGCGATGTTGACGACCATGTCGCCGGCCTTGCTGCGCTCGCCCACGATCATGCCCTCGTAGCACTCGGTACCCGGCTCAACAAACAGCTGGCCGCGCTCCTGCAGCGTGCCCAGAGCGTAGGCAACGGCTTTCTCGGTGGTCATGGAGATCATGGCGCCGTTCTGGCGGTTGCCGATCTCGCCGGCATAGGGGCCGTACTCCAGGAAGGTGTGGTAGAACACGCCCTCGCCATGAGTGACGTTCATGATGCGGTTCTTAAGACCCATGATGCCGCGGGTCGGGATCTTAAACTCAAGGTGCGTCACGATGCCCGAGGTATCCATGCTCGTCATGATACCGCCGGAGGTGCCGAAGACCTCAACGACCTTGCCCGAGTACTCGTCCGGGCACTCGACGACGGCCTGCTCGACGGGCTCCATCTTGTTGCCGTTCTCGTCCTTCTTAAACAGAACGCGGGGACGACCGACCTGGAACTCAAAGCCCTCGCGGCGCATAGACTCCATCAGGACGGACAGGTGCAGAATGCCGCGGCCCGAGACCTCGACGCCGCTCTTGTCCTCGAGCTCCTCGATCTTCATGGTCACGTTGTTCTCGGCCTCGTTGAACAGGCGCTCCTTGAGCTGACGGGCACCCACGATGTCGCCGTCGCGGCCGACGAGCGGGGAGGTCGAAGCCTCAAAGACGATGGACAGGGTCGGCGGGTCGATCTCGATGGGTTCGAGCTCAACGGGGTTCTCGGGATCGGTGTAGACATCGCCGATATCGGTGCGGTCGATGCCCACGACGGCGGCGATGTCACCGGCGCCGACTTCCTGGCACTCGGTGCGACCCAGGTAGTCGAAAGTAAAGAGCTGCTTGACGGTAGCGGTAGCGCTGGAACCGTCGTTCTTGACGACCAGGATCTGATCGCCCTGGTGAATGGTGCCGGAGTACACGCGACCGATACCGATGCGACCGACGAAGTTGGAGTGGTCGATGGTCACACATTGCATGGCCAGCGGGGCGTTCTCGTCAACCTCGGGCGCGGGCATGTCGTCAATGATCATATCGAGCAGCGGATACATGTCCATGTTGCCGTCGTTGGGGTCAAGGCGGGCAAAGCCATTCATGGCGCTGGCGTAGACCACGTGTTCCATGGCGAACTCAAGCTGGTCGTCGGTGGCGCCCAGGTCGGCCATAAGGTCCAGGCAGTCGTTGTAGGCCTTCTCGGGGTTGGCGCCCGGACGGTCGATCTTGTTGATGACGATCATGATCTTGAGGCCGGTGTCGATGGCGTGACGCAGCACGAAGCGGGTCTGGGGCATGGGGCCCTCAAAGGCATCGACCAGCAGCAGGGCGCCGTCGGCCATACGCAGCACGCGCTCGACCTCGCCGCCAAAGTCAGCGTGGCCCGGGGTGTCGATGACGTTGATCTTAACGTCCTTGTACTCGATAGAGATGTTCTTGGCGAGAATCGTAATGCCGCGCTCGCGCTCCTGGTCGTTAGAATCCAGGACGCGGTCCTCGACCTGCTGGTTGGCACGGAAGGCGTCCGTGGCACGCAGGAGCTTGTCGACCATCGTCGTCTTGCCGTGGTCGACGTGAGCGATGATGGCGATGTTCCTCAGATTGTCTACGCGCATGTAGTTCCCCTATCTTCTATCTATATACAACCGGCACGCGTATGCGACCCGCCCAGCAACACAACGCTCGGCGGGAATTTTGAGCCCTTTACCGAAAACTCGTTTATTTTAGCGATTTTAGATAAGAGGGGTTTCCTCGCCTGCAGGTTCAGGGTCGCTCCACATAAAACCATCGCCGGCGCCCACACCCTCGTACAGTACGTATGCCGAAAAGCCGCTCTCGAGCGTCGTCTCAAAGAAACTCACAAGCAGGGCGTCATGGTAGCCGCCATCGATTTCGACACAACCAGTGTAGCCGATGGCGTAACGGGCGATGCGACCCAGGCCCTCGTCCTTAAGGCCCATCTTGTGCTCGGAGATAAAGTTGGTGGCAGCCTCGAGGCATGCCTCCTCGCCGTCCTCGTCGAGTGCCGCCAGATAGCGGTTGGACGCGGCGTCTTCGATCGCAACGACAACACCGGGGTTCTCACCAGCGGCCAGGTCGTCTAAAAATGCCCCGATGAGGTCGCACACCATGGCGTCGAGCTCGGCGGAGACGTTTCCGGCGTCCTGCATATCCTGTGCCATTTTTAGACCTTCCCATCGAGTCCGGCGTCGTTACATCTCTTGTGCCTCGGCAGCGATCTCGGCGGCGGCGTCGCGGGCGCGCATCATATCGGCGGCGCGCTTATCGAGTACCTTGATCTGGTTGGTCAGCATCACGGCATCGACCACGCCCCAGATGACCAAGCCCATCGAAATCGAAAACCCAAGCGCACCAACTGTACCACGAAGGCGCGAGGAGATTGCCGCGACAAGTGCGGAGACGGCAACCATCTTGATAAAGGAGGCACGGCGCTCGCGAAGCGTACGGGCCTGCTTCACATAGGCGATGCGTGCGGCCTCGGATGCCTCCGAGCGCATCTGGGCCTCGCGGGCAATGGCGGCGGCTTCGGCTGAAACGCCGCGACCCATCAGTGCATACTCCGTCTCATGGCTACTCGTCATTTAAAAATCATCGGGCGAGAGCGTATGGACGAACTCGTCGAACTTCTCAAATTCCTGCTCATCATCGACTTCCTCGGCAACCGGAGAGACGGTCCCCAGGCGGTTCATGATGTCGTCCTCAACAAACATGGGAGCATTGCTGCGCACGGCGAGGGCGATGGCATCGCTCGGACGCGCATCGATCCTATGCTCGTTGCTGTCGGCCAAAACAACGACCGTCGCATAGAACACGGGAGGCTCGGCACGGACAATCTCGATGCGCTCGAGTTTTGCATCCAGGGCATCAAGCGTGTCGAGCAGCAGGTCATGGGCGATCGGGCGCTCGGCACGACCGCTGTCGATACCGCGGCTAATAGCCGCAGCCTCAAACGAACCAGTTTGGATAGAAAGGGAGCGCAACGGCGCGGGGGAGTCCGATTTGCTGCAGCGCTCGCGAAGTACGATAAGCGATGGCACGGGACCGGCGGCCATGACGATGGTCTCTATGTCGACACGAACCATGGAACACCTCCGGTACGTAGCGGTTAACACGCGGCGCCTTCGCCGCATTGAATAGCTATACTACCCAATCTTTCGCACAGCACACAAAACCAAAATGAGTTTTATCACACACAAGAAAAAAGCCCCGAGGCCATGCCTCGAGGCTCTTCACAGTTTTGATGGTGGACCTGACAAGATTCGAACTTGTGACCTCCCGGTTATCAGCCGGACGCTCTAACCAACTGAGCTACAGGTCCATCATGGTGGAGGTTAGGGGGATCGAACCCCTGACCTCAGGCTTGCAAAGCCCGCGCTCTCCCAGCTGAGCTAAACCCCCACGGAGACAGTAATAAACACCCCAGCGGCGACTCGGCTCTCGCTGGGGTGTTTATTGCGAAAGAAAGTGGTGGACCTGACAAGATTCGAACTTGTGACCTCCCGGTTATCAGCCGGACGCTCTAACCAACTGAGCTACAGGTCCATCGCGCAAGGGATATATTAGACGAGTCGTTACGCGCGCGTCAACAACTTTTTTGAAAATCTTTGGAGTGTGCCCGCCGAGTGGGCGAGATGGGTTAGGTTTGCTGCTCGGGCAGTCCTGCGCAAGACGAAGGCCACATTAAGTGGCCTTCTTTGCGTGCGGAACTCGCGACAAACCTAACCCATCTCGCCCACTCGGCGGGCACGGGGTCCAGGATTGTCAAAAAAGCGGTCGGCGCGCAGTGCGCCGACCGCCGATATATGGGGTCTGATATTTTCTACCAGTAAGGGCATCTTACTCGTCTAGGAGATCCTCTGGCATGTCGTTGCCGTCGCCTAGGTCGACTGGGGTATTTTCGGCATCGACCGTTGCCTCGGCCTCGGCGCCTTCGGGCTTTTCCTTAGCTGCCGTCATGCGGGCGACAGCGCACACACGGTCGTTGTCGTCGACGGTCATCATCTTGACGCCCTGGGTGGCTCGGCCGGTCTGGCTAATCTCATCGGTCTTGACGCGAATGACCGTCGCGCCTTCCGTCACGATGAACAGCTCGTGCTGCGGACCCACCGTCTTCATGGCCGCGAGGTTTCCCTTACGCTCGGTCATCTGGATGGTGTAGACGCCCTGACCGCCGCGGTTCTGCTCCGGATAGTCCGCGACCGGCGTGCGCTTGCCGTAGCCGCGCTCGGTGATGACAAACAGGTCGCCGTTGCCGTTGGTAACTTCCATACCCAAAACGCTCACGCCGTCCTTCATGCTAATACCGCGAACGCCGCTGGTGTCGCGTCCCGTGGCGCGAACCTGGTCCTCGGGGAACATGATCGCCTTGCCCGCAGTGGTGGCCAGGATGATCTTGTCGCCCTCGCGCACACGGCGCACGGCGAGCAGCGCGTCGTCGTCTCTCAGATTGATGGCGATCAGGCCATCACGGCGGCTGCGGTCGTAAGCGCTCATCACGGTCTTCTTGACCATGCCGCTCTTGGTGGCAAACATCAGGTACTCGTCGGCGGGGAACTCGCGGCAGCTGATGACACTCGCGATCTTCTCGCCTTCCTCAAAGGGCAGCAGGTTGACGATCGCGGTGCCGCGCGCCTGGCGCGTACCCACCGGCAGCTCGTGCACCTTCAGGCGGTAGACCTTGCCCTTGCTCGAGAAGAACAGCACGTACTCGTGCGTGGATGCGATAAACATCTCGTCGATGACGTCGTCCTCTTTAAGGTTGACGCCCGACACGCCCTTGCCGCCGCGCTTCTGGGCGCGGTAGGCAGCCACCGGGATGCGCTTCACGTAGCCGGTGTGGGTAATGGTCACGACCATGTCCTCGTCGGCGATGAGGTCCTCGACATCCAGGTCCTTTTCGACATGGCTGATCTCGGTGCGGCGTTTGTCGCCGAACTTCTTCGAGATCTCGCGCATCTCCTCCTTGATGACGCCCAGGATCTTCTCCTCATGTGCCAGCAAGTCCTCATAGTAGGCGATGGCGCGGCGCAGACCGTCCAGCTCTTCCTGGATCTTGTCGCGCTCCAGGCCAGTCAGGCGGCGCAGCTTCATCTCGAGGATGGCCGTGGTCTGCTCGGGCGTAAAGCCAAAGCGCTCGATCAGGCGGCCGCTTGCCTCGGAGTCGGTCTGCGAGGAACGGATAATGCTGATGACCTCGTCGATATGGTCGAGAGCCATCAAGTAGCCCTCGAGGATATGGGCACGCGCCTGGGCCTTCTTAAGGTCAAAGCGAGTGCGGCGGGTGACGACGTCGACCTGGTGGTCGATGTAGTGCTGCAGCATCTCGCGCAAGCTCAGGCATTTGGGAACGCCGTTGACGAGTGCCAGGTTGTTGGCGCCAAAGGTCGTCTGCAGCGATGTGTACTTATACAGGTTGTTGAGCACGACCTGCGGAATGACGCCCTTCTTGAGCTCGATGACCAGACGGATGCCCTTCTGGTTGGACTCGTCGCGCATGTCCGAGATGCCCTCGATGCGCTTGTCGTTTACGAGCTGGGCGATCTTCTCCTGCAAGGTGCCCTTGTTGACCATGTAGGGAATCTCGGTAAAGACCAGGCGGTTGCGGCCGGTCTTGGTGGATTCCACGTGGGCCTTGGCACGCACGGTAATGGAGCCGCGACCGGTCTCGTAGCTCTGCCTAATGCCGGCGCTGCCCATGATGATGGCGCCGGTGGGGAAGTCCGGACCGGGCATGATCTGCATAAGCTCGTCGACGGTGGCATCGGGATTGTCGATCAGGTAGCAGGTGGCCTCGATCGCCTCGGTGAGGTTATGCGGGGCGATATTGGTGGCCATGCCGACGGCGATGCCCTGGCTGCCGTTGACCAGCAGGTTGGGAAAGCGCGCGGGCAGCGCCACGGGCTCGGCGAGCGACTCGTCGTAGTTGGGCTGCCAGTCGACGGTATCCTTTTGCAGGTCGCGCAGCAGCTCCATGGCGGGCTTTGCCAGGCGGCTCTCGGTATAACGCATAGCCGCCGCGCCGTCACCATCGATGTTGCCGAAGTTGCCGTGGCCATCGATGAGCGGTGTGCGCATGGAGAACCACTGCGCCAGACGAACCATGGCCTCGTAAACCGCGAAGTCACCGTGCGGATGGTACTTGCCGATAACTTCTCCGACCGTCCAGGCCGACTTCTTATGCGGGCGGTTGGGGTAGATGCCACTCTCGTTCATGGCGTACAGGATGCGGCGGTGCACCGGCTTTAGTCCGTCGCGCACGTCCGGCAGGGCGCGCGCCGTGATGACCGACATCGAGTACTCGATGAACGACTGCTTCATCTCGCGGCCGAACTCTGAAATCTGGAGCTGACCGCCGTTGATGTCCTCGCCGGCCGAGGCGCCGCGGTCGACCGCACCGAAGCTCTCCTCGAGCTCGGCGTCGTCATCCTCATCCTCTTCATCCTCGGCGTCGGGGTTATAGGAATCCGGATCGCCGTCCTCGCCCTGCTCGGCGCGGGCGAGTAGGCGCTTCAGATCATCGGGCATGCCGGCGTCGCCGGCCTCGTCCATACCCTCGTTGTTGTTGATATCGTCTGCCACGTTACCTCCTCATGGTTTGCGTGGTCCATTAGTTCCCTACCACGGAGACGGCTTTTCCAGGTGCCGCAGATTCGCCCGAAAGAGGAGGGAAGCGTACTTGGGTACGCGACCGACGATTGAGGGCGAAGGTGCGGTGGCTGGGAAAGCCGCGGGGATTAGGCGTCTAAGAAGCGCGCATCATGTGCGTGCTTCTCGATGTACTCGCGGCGATAGCCGACCTCGGAACCCATGAGCTCGCGCACGGCGCGGTCCGCCACCACGGCGTCCTCGATCGACACGCGCTGCAGGATACGGGTCTTGGGGTCCATCGTCGTCGAGGCAAGCTGCTTGGGGTCCATCTCGCCCAGGCCCTTGTAGCGCTGAACGGTATAGCCCTTGCGCTTCTTGGTGATCTTGCCGTCCTTGGCCTTGCCGTCCTCGTCGTTGTCGTCGGGGTTCAGGCCCAGGCTCTGAATGGTATCTCGCAGAATCTCGTCTTCGGGCTGGCGGCCGTTGGGATACACGTAATGGATCTTGTTGCGTACCTTAATGCCAAAGATGGGCGGGCAGGCAACATAGACATAGCCGGCATCGATCAGCGGGCGCATGTACTTGTAGAAGAACGTCAGCAGCAGGATGCGGATATGCGCACCATCAACGTCTGCATCGGTCATGATGATGATCTTGTGGTAGCGCGCCTTGCTGATATCGAAGTCGCCACCGTCGCCGGCGCTCGTCGTGACGCCGCAGCCGATCGCGGTGATCAGGGATTGGATGGTGTCGCTCGAGAACGCGCGGTGGTCACCCACGCGCTCGACGTTCAAAATCTTGCCGCGCAGGGGCAGAATCGCCTGGATGTCTCGGCGACGGCCGTCCTTGGCCGAACCGCCTGCCGAGTCGCCCTCTACGATAAAGAGCTCGGTCAGCTCGGCATCGCGCACCGAGCAGTCGGCGAGCTTGCCGGGCAGCGACGCCGTCTCGAGCAGACTTTTGCGACGGGTCGCCTCGCGCGCCTTGCGGGCGGCGTTGCGGGCCTTGCAGGCCTGCTGGGCCTTCTTGACGATCTCGCGGGCGGGCTTGGGGTGCTCCTCCAGATAATCGGTCAGTCCATCGGTCACGATCTTGAGCGTGAGCGCGCGCATGTAGGAGCTGCCGAGCTTGGCCTTGGTCTGGCCCTCAAACTGCGGATCGGGCAGCTTAACCGAAATGACGGCCGAAAGGCCCTCGCGCACGTCGTCACCGCTCAGGTTGGCGTCCTTCTCCTTGAGCAGGTTCTGCTTGCGGGCGTAATCGTTAATCACGCGGGTGAGGGCGGTGCGGAAGCCCTCGAGATGCATGCCGCCCTCGGGGGTGTAGATGTCGTTGGCAAACGACATGACGTTCTCGCCATAGCCGGCATTCCACTGCAGGGACACCTCGACCTCGCCCATCTTGGTCACGGGCGCATCCGGATCCGATTTACCCTCGATATAGATGGGCTCCTTAAAGGCCTCGGGGACGTCTTTGCCGTCGTTGAGGAACTTAACGAAGTCGATGATGCCGCCCTCGTAGCAGAACTCCTCCACGTGGGGAGTCGCCTCGCGCTCGTCGGTCAGCACAATCTTTAGATTCTTATTGAGGAACGCCGTCTCCTGCAGACGGTTGTGCAGCGTATCGAAATCGTAGACACAGGTCTCGAAGATCTCGTCGTCGGGCCAGAAGTTGACGGTGGTACCCGTCGAATCCGAGGTGCCCACGACCTCCATCTTCTTGACGGTCTTGCCGCGCGAGAACTCCATCTCGTAGACGTTGCCATCACGGCGCACCTGCACGACCACGCGCTTGGACAGCGCGTTGACGACGGAGATGCCCACGCCATGTAGGCCGCCCGAGACCTTGTAGGCCGAGTTATCGAACTTACCGCCGGCGTGCAAGATCGTCATAACGACCTCGAGCGTCGGGATCTTCTTGATGGGATGCTCGTCGACGGGGATGCCTCGCCCGTTGTCGACGACCGTGATGGAGTTGTCGGCGTGGACCGTCACCTGAATCTCGGTGCAGAAACCGGCCATGGCCTCGTCAACGGAGTTGTCAACGATCTCCCACACCAGGTGATGCAGGCCGCTGGCGCTCGTCGAGCCGATGTACATGCCCGGGCGCTTACGAACGGCCTCGAGACCTTCGAGAATCTTAATCTCGCCGCCATCGTAATCGTTTTCGTTTGCCACACGTCCTCCTTCAGCTAAGAAAATGTGTACAGCCTTACTAGTTTATCGTAAAAAAATACCCTCGGGAACGAGGGTATTTGGCTCTACAAGGCCACCAGATGCGATTTAAGGCTCTTTTTTGCTTTGCACGCCCTTGGCCCACTCGGCACTAGCTCTCATGGCATTCTCGAGGGCCTCGCGCAGTTTTTGATCTTCGATGGGCGCCACTTGGCGCTCAATCTCGCCGCGTTCGGCCTCACTGAGATCGGCGTGCGGAGCCGGCGGGCGCTCGGTCACGGCTGGGCGCAGGCGCTCCTTGGCAGCCGTCGGCGTGTGACCGGGCGCGGTCGTTTTGAACACCAGGCCGTCCACATGCGCCCCGGCCCGCTCCATGCGTGCCCGGATGATCTCGCGCAGCAGCGTCATCTCCTGCGTCCACGAGGGCGAATCGAGATACACCAGCAGCTCATTGGACTCGGGCAGGTAGCGCAGGCCCGTCACGTGGCGTCCCTCGCGCGTGCCCGAGCACACCGCATTCCAGGCGCGATAGACCGCACGAGATTCCTCTGCAGCCTCCATTTGCGCGCGGCGCTCAGGTGTTGCGGCCGCCAGGATGCGCTGACGCTCGGCATCCAAAAAGCCGCCAAAGGCAACCGTTCCGTTCTCGCGCTCGTAATTAGCACGTCTCACCCATGCTCACCACCTTGGCTCGATCAAGCAGGTCATCGGTAAAATACCCCAGATTGGTGGTGGTTATGACCGTCTGGATATCATCACCGATCAGCTGCAGAAAAGCGCCTCGCCGCCCGGCATCGAGCTCGCTCATCACGTCGTCCAAAAGCAGCAGTGGCGCGGTGCCCAGGATATCGCGCGCCACGGCCACTTCTGCCACCTTCCAGGCAAGCACCAGCGTTCGCTGCTGGCCCTGGCTGGCAAATGAACGGGCCGATCGGCCCGCGACGGAAAACTCAATCTCGTCGCGATGCGGACCCACAAGCGTCACGCCGCGGCGCATCTCCTCATCGGCACGCTCATCGAGGGCCGCGAGCATATGCTCGTACGCCCAACCTTTCAGTTCCTCGCGCCCTTCGGCTTGAGGCAAATCCCCCAGCGTGGACACATAGGACACGTCTGCGTCCTCACCGGACGCCACCTGCCCGTACGCGGCGCGCACATGGCCCGCCAGCCGGTCGAGCAGGGCCAAACGATGCACGAGCAGGGCGGACCCGGCGCGGGCGATGGAGTCATTCCATGCGCCAAGCATCTCGCGGCAGCACCAGGACTCCTTGAGCAGGGCGTTGCGCTGCGCCACGCAACGCCCGTAGGTGCTCACCAGGTCGGCGTAACGGGCGCTCAGCTGAACGCCAAAGTCGTCGAGGGCGGCGCGGCGCACACTGGCGCCGCGCTTGACCATATCCAGATGATCGGGGCAAAACAGCACGCTCGGCAAAACCCCGCGCACGCCGGCGGCCGAGCATCTCTTGCCGTTACGGCTAAACGAGCGCTTGCCGTCCTCAACGCCCAGCCCCATATCGAGCACGCGGCCATCGCCCTCGAGTCTCAACTCGAGCCTGCACGAGCCCGTGCCGTCGTGCACGAGCTCGCCAGCGTTGGGATGCCTAAACGAGGCGCCGCTCGTCAAAAGCTGCAGCGCCTCTATAAGGTTGGTCTTTCCCGCCGCGTTGGGCCCCGCAAGCACCGTCACGCCCTCGTCCAGGTCAAGACGGTAGCTATCGAAACTGCGGTAGCGCGCGACGGAAAGGTTGCGGGCAAACATGGTCATGACACAGCGCTAGATGCGAACCGGCATGACCAGGTACAGGTAGTTGATCTTGTCGTAGGACTTAAAGATACCCGCCTGCGAGTAGCTCTTGAGCTCCAGCGTGATCTCCTTCTCCTTGGACAAGGCATTGAGGCAGCCAAAGATGTAGTGGTAGTTAAAGGCGATGGTGCCCGACTCGCCCTCGGCCTCGACATCGATCGTCTCCTGCGCCAGATCCTGGTCATTGGAGATGGAGGACAGGCCCATCTGACCGTTCTCGACATCAATCTCGAACTTGACGGCGGGGTTCGCGCTCGCGATGACCGCCACGCGCTTGAGGGCGGCATTAAAAGCCGCCACGTCGATCTTGACGCTCGTCACGCACGAATCGGGGATGAGTTGCTTGTAGTTGGGGTACACGCCCTCGATACGACGCGACACGTAGGTGGTGTTGCCGGCCTCAAAGACAACTTGGGTGTCGGTGGCGCCGATCATGATGGTCGCCTGGCTGGCCATGATGCTCAGGGCGTCGTTGAAGGCGTCGGCCGGAACGTTGAGCTCAAAGGATCCCTCGAGCGTCGAGGTCTCGACCTGGGTGTCGCATACGGCAAGGCGGAAGGAGTCGGTCGCCACCAGGCGCACGGTGTTGTTCTCGACCTTCATGTGCACGCCACCCAGGATGGGGCGGGCCTTGTCAGTCGAGGTGACGCGCCATACGCGGCTCACCATTTCGGACAGGATATCGGTCGGCAGCTCGACGGCGCTCTCGATGGCGTATGCCGGGAACTCGGGAAAGTCGTTGGCATCGAGCGTGTTGAGGCGGAAAGAGCTCTTCTCGCAGCCAATCAAAACCTGACGCTCGGACAGCTCAAAGGTGACCGGGGCATCAGGAAGGGTCTTGGTGATGTTGGAGAGCATCTTGCAGGGAATCACCATCTCGCCCTCCTCTTCGACATGAGCCGCAATGCGGTGACGAATCGAGATGGTGTAGTTGGAGGTCTGGAATTCCAAGATGCCGTCTTGTGCCTTAACGAGCACGCCCGACAGAATGGGAAGGGTGGATGCCGAAGCGACGCCTTTCATAACGACGCCGATGGCTTGCGTAAGCGAGCTCTGGCTGACGGTGAACTTCATCTTTTAATACCTTTCTATAGATATAAATATCTTAATAATAGTAATAGTACTGACGAAACTGTTGATTACTCCTAAAAGTGCAGGTCAGCCCTAAAAAGAGAATCGACAGGAACCTGTGTGCAACTTGGTGTGTTTTCCACGTTCAAAACCTGCGCAAAACTTTTCATCACCGCGGCTCGAGTTTTTGACACCTTATAACCGCCGTTTCGACAAGTTTTCAACAGGTGTGTCCATTTACCTACGAGCGCAGTGTAATTTTATCGCGCAGTGACTTGAGGTCTTCGGTAACAGTCCGGTCTTCCTGAATCATCTTCTGAACCTTTTTATAGCTCGTGCTGACGGTCGAGTGGTTGCGGTTGCCAAACTCCGCGCCCACCGCCGTAGTCGTCATCTCGCACATCTCGATGGCCAGATATATGGCGATATGGCGGGCTTTGGCTATGTTGGCGTTGCGGCGCGGGCCGATGAGCTCCTCGTGCGTCACGCCGTACTGCTCTTCAATGACAGACTGGACCGTCTGCACGTTGATCTTTTTGGCCGACGTATCGAAGTACTGACTTGCGATGGCGTCGATGTCGTCGAAACTGAGCTCGCTGCCCTCGCGTTCGCGGTCTCCTGCCTCGCCGGCGCAGCGTTCGCAGAAGCTCTCGAGTTCGCGGATGTTGGTTCCCGAGACTTCTGCCATGTGCTTAAAGTGCTCGTCGGTCAGATGCCCGCCATCGCCGCCATAGGCCGCCAGCAGCGAGTCGTCACCCGCCTCGGGTGCGGCGGCTATTGTGTTCTCGTAGTAGCGCTGCAAGATCTTGTATTTCATCTCGTAGCTGGGCTCCGCCACCAAACAGAGCATACCGGCATTAAAACGGCTGGTAAGGCGCTCGTCCATGCTCAGGTCTTTGGGCGCACGGTCGGCTGCGATGACGACTTTTTTGTTGTTGCGGATAAACTCGTCCATGAGCTGGAAGAAGTAGTCCACGCTCGCGCGCTTGCCGATGATGTTTTGAATGTCGTCGATGATGAGCACGTCCACGTCGTGGTATGCCTGCATGATGGGGGCGTTGCTCTTCTTTTGGCGGTCGAACTCCGTCATCAGGTCATCGAGGTACGCTTGCGAGTTGGCGTACTTCACCTTGATCTCGGGCGACTTTTCGGCGAGCTCGTTTTTGATGGCGAGCAGCAGATGGGTCTTGCCCAGCCCCGATTTGCCATAGATGAACAGGGATGTGCATGTGCCGCGTTCGTCCGCGAGCGCGGCAAACTTGAGGGCCGAGCGATAGGCATGGCTGTTTTCTGGGCCGTAGACAAAGTTTTCGAAGGTGAATTTCGAGTTGGCCGCGAGCGGCGCGCCATCGGTGTTCTGCTCGATCGGTGCCGCAGCTGCGGGGACGCTCGTGGGCGATGTGGAGGCTGGTTTTGCACTCTTTGCAGGCGCCCCGCCCTTCATCTGGTTCATCATGCGGCGGAAATCGTCGGCCGAAAGCGTGTTTTTGATTGCGATGCCCGAATCCTCGCCCAGTGTTGCGTCGTGCGCGATAGGCATGTGTGTGGCAGCGGGCATAGGAATTGCTGCCGTTGGTGCGGCGGGCATGGTTTCACGGGAAACATCGCCGATTTGATGCTCGGGAGCCGACACTGTGGTGGTAGCTGGCGCCGCCGGGGGAACGACGGGTGCCGCGGGTGCGGCGTTATCTGCCGCGGAGCCCTGTGGTGCCACGATGTTGAGCGCAATCGGTGCAAAGGCGATCTCTTCCAGGTACGCCTCGATGGTCGGCTGATGCTTTTTGAGCTGAGCGATGGCAAATCGTGAGGGGGCCTCAATCGTCAAGGTGTCCTCGGTCAGGCTCACAGCACGCGATTGCCCCAGCATGTTGATGAGGCGCGCATCTTGGCCGTCGCGCTGACAAAAGGCGATGGCATCCCCCAGGATGATGCTTGCTTCCTCGTCCACTGTCTCTCCCGTTCCTTAAGCTTGGGCCCGCACGCGAGCGCTTCCGATTTCGGTCAGATGGTATTTCTGCCCATGTTTGACTATCAAGCCCGTCTGCGCCAAATCGTTGAGCGTGCGCGACCAGGTGGGTGCGGAGTTTCCAAACGCCCGCGCCAAGTCCGTCGCGCCGCACTCTTGATGTTGGGCCAGATACCCTAATGCAGCGTTGCCGCGTTCGCTTATAAACACGTCCGACTGCGGTTGTGCGTATTGATTCGCCGCATTAGGATACATCATTTGAGCTGCTGGTTGTTGAGAACTCTGCATGGGCGGCACCTGCTGTTGAAAACTTTGCGGCCACTGTTGGTAAGGCTGCGGCGGCATCTGCTGAGTCCAGGGGTTGAGGTTTCCCTGCGGCATCTGCTGATACGGCTGCTGGTACGGCTGAGGATACTGCTGTGGATACGGCTGGGCATATCCCTGCTGCGGCATATATTGGGGAGGATACCCTTGTGGGTACGGTTGGTAGCCCATTTGCGCGACGTTTGGCATGGCCGCCGTCTGCTGCACGGCACCTGTGTCCGGATCTGCCGAGCCTATCCCCTCCGGCATGTTTTGCACTGGGTTGCCCAGCGGTGTCTGGGGGTCTTGCATGGGAAAACTTCCAGGCTGCTGCATCTGCTGCGCCACGGGCTGCTGTGCAAACGTGCTGGATAGGGGATACGCCGGCTGCTCCGTCTCGGGGCGCACGGCGGCCCCTCGCCCTCCGGCGCGCTCGATTTCCTGTACGCGCTTGGGATTCAGGCTTACCGTGACCACGGTGCCGTTGCCCATGTTGTCCTCGATGGATACAGCGCCGTCGGCGTTTTCCAGGTACTCCTGCACCATGGGAAACCCGGCTCCGGTTCCGCGGATGTATCGTTTCATGTTGCTGTTTGCGCTGGTAACGCCAAAGTCGAACGCGCGCTCCTTGTCGTCGATCCCCGGTCCCTGGTCTGCGAATCGGATGGTGTCGCCGCCGTCTAGGATCGAGATGATGGGCTCTGCAAAGTGGGCGTGGATAAAGTTTTCGACAATCTCGCGGATAACCATGAGCGAGATGTGCCCGCCCTGTTCTTTCATGCACTGGTAGACGGTGTTGGTTGTCTCTTCCAGATAGGTGCGCACGTCCTTAGGTTCGATGACGATGACGCGCGGCGTCGACAGCATATCGTCATAGACCGCGATGCGTGCGGCATACATGGCAGCCTGCGTTTTCGCAGCGGCCTGCTCTTCCTCGCCACGCATTCCGCGCACGCCGGTGATGTGCTCGTTGTCGGGTGCCGGATCACCGGAATCGACCATGGTGTAGAAGTCGTCAGACATGCCGCTCGCAATCTTTCAAAAGGTTTTGAACAAATAGTAGCTCACCGCGCAATGTTTCTCATCTTTCGACAAGTTTTCAAAACCTGTTGAAAACTTTGGAAAACGGACGAAAAGTTCTCAACATTTCCAACATGACCTGTTGAAAACTCGATGAAATTTCGTGAAAAGTTGTCTGTTGCCTCAAATGCCGATTCTGCTTATGGGGGAACCGTGTACTCTTTGCAACCTTTTACCTTTGATTTCTTGACATTTGAACATTGATTTCCCTACAATCTTCAAGCTCACGTGTCTATATCTGCGTCCGCGTCCCCGCGGACACTCGAAATGCAGCAGGAGGAACTTAAGATGAAGCGTACGTATCAGCCTAATAAGCGTAAGCGTGCCAAGACCCATGGCTTCCGTGCCCGTATGGCCACTAAGGGTGGTCGTGCCGTGCTCGCCCGTCGTCGCGCCAAGGGCCGCAAGCGTCTCACTGTCTAGCAGCGATACACGCATCTCGCATGAAGACTATTAAGTCTCGGCAAGATTTCGAGCATGTGTTCAGTCAGGGGCGTCGTTTCAATCACCCTCTGATTCGAATGACCATATGTGAATCGGTTGGCGAAGGCGACTCCGGAAGGGTCGCCTTCGTTGGTGCTAAACGACTCGGTTGTGCTGTCGTGCGCAACCGATCTAAGCGTGTGATGCGCGAGGCCGCCCGCAGCTGTGGATTTCCCGTTGCGGGTTATGACATCATCTTGTTCGCGACTCCCAAGACGAGGGTTTCCTCGCCGGAGGAGATGGACAAGGCGTTGCGTTCGCTTATGAAACGCGCCGGCGTTGCCGGGGAGGAGCGATGAGCAATCACGTTTTGCGACGTGTTGCCATCGCTCCTATTCGCATATATCAACAGGTTGTTTCGCCCTTATTACCTGACGCCTGCATTTATTACCCAACGTGCTCGCAATACGCCGTTCAGGCGATTGAGAAGTACGGTGTTTTGAGAGGCTGCTGGCTTGCCGTGAGGCGCATCGCTCGCTGCAATCCCCTGCACGTCGGCGGTTATGACCCTGTGCCTTAGCGGGCACTCGCTATCGGAGGAAAACTTACATGTGGGATTGGATCGTTAACATCCTTTTCGAGCTGCTCAAGCTCATCCAGACCTTTGCGGTCGACTGGGGCCTGTCCATCATCATCCTGGTGGTCATCATCCGTCTGCTGCTGACGCCGCTCATGCTCAAGTCGACCAAGTCGACGGCTCGCATGCAGGTGCTGCAGCCCAAGATGCTCGAGATCCAGGAGCGCTACGCCGACGACCCCCAGCGTCAGGCCGAGGAGATGCAGAAGTTCTACAGCGAGAACAAGTTCAACCCCATGGCTGGTTGTCTGCCGCTGTTAATCCAGATGCCTGTCCTGTTCGCCCTGTTTACGCTGCTGCGTAACCTGCCGAACTACTTTAGCGACGGCACGTTCTCGTTCTTCAATATCCTGCCTGACCTTACCACCACGCCGAGCGCTTCCTTTGCCGATGGCTTTATGGTTGCGCTGCCTGCGCTGGTTTGCCTGATTCTGTTCGCTGTCTTGACCCTGATTCCGCAGCTGTATATGTCACGCAATCAGACTGGTCAGCAGGCCCAGAGCATGCGCATGATGGCCGTTGTCATGACCGTCATGATGCTTTGGATGGGTTGGAGCCTGCCCGTCGGCGTTCTGCTGTACTACGACGTGTCTTCCGCCTGGCAGGTTGTCCAGCAGATCTTCGTGACGCAGAAGGTTATCGATAAGGCCAAGGCCGATGAGGAAGAGCGTCTTAAGAACGCTCCGCTGCAGGTCGAGGTTACTCGTCGCGAGAAGAAGCCGCGCCCGCACAAGAAGAAGTAGTGGGATAGTATTCTTATTTAGGTACCTAACTTTTGGAGTTCGTTATGTCTGAAGAGATCGTCGAGGATATGCTTGAGGAGGTTGCCCCGCGGGTCGCGGGCGATTATCCCGAGATTGCACAGCGTTACAAGGCTGGTGACGAGCTGACCGATGAGGAGCTCGACACCATTGCCGATGTGGCTATTTCCATTCTGCGTTCCATCCTTTCGCACTTCGATGCGGCGAACTCACCCATCGATGAGTATGAGGGTGACGAGGGCGAGTTGATCCTGGACGTAACTGCTCCTGATCTTGCTGTTCTCATTGGCCGTCATGGACGTACCCTCGATGCTCTTCAAGTTATGTTCTCCCTGTTGGTGAGTCGCAAGCTTGGCTTTAGGTATCCGGTCGTCGTCGACGTCGAAGGTTATAAGAGCCGTCGACAGGACAAGGTTGCTTCTATGGCCCAGTCCGCTGCCGAGCGCGCTATTCGCACTCATAAAAGTGTTTCCTTGCCGCCTATGAATGCCTACGAACGTCGACTGGTTCATATTGCCCTTCGTGGTAACGATGCTGTCGACACGCATTCTGAGGGCTCTGACCCCGATCGCCATGTTGTGATTGTTGCTCGATAATCTTCTCGAGTCTATGCTAAGGGGACGTGGTTTCCACGTCCCCTTTTTTTGTCAAAAGTTCTCGATACACTGATTTTTGTCAGAAAGGAGTCGTCTTGTTTGTTTTAACTGATGAGCAGGCAAGCCAAATGCTGGGCCGTCTTATTTCGTATCGCAAAGACTATTCTTTGAAGGTCTCCGACGAGAGCCTTCGTGTCTGTATCAAGCATCTTGATCTTGTTCTGGAGGCCAATAAGACTACTAATCTAACGCGCATCCTGAATGTTGATGATGCAGCCGTCCTTCATATTCTGGACTCACTTGTTTTACTGCCCTATATTGATAAAGCTCCTGAAGGTGCTTTGCTTGATATGGGTACCGGTGCTGGATTTCCAGGTATTCCGTTGACTATTGCAAGTGGGCGAAAGGCTACCTATATCGATTCCGTTGGCAAGAAAGTAGATGCTGTTAACTCCTTTGTTAGTGCGCTTAGACTCAAGCATGCTTATGCCGTTCACGATCGTCTTGAGGAATATGCTCGATCCCATAAGAAGCAATTTGCAGTTGTGACCGCCCGTGCGCTCGCACCATTACCGGTTCTCGTTGAATATGCTTCTCCTTTTCTAAAAGATGGTGGTCTCTTTGTTATTACGAAGGGGAATCCATCTGATGAAGAGTTTCAATCTGGTATTGCTGCTGCAAAGATATGCGGCTTTACCACGCTTATGACGGACGACCTTGATTTGCCGAATGGTCTGGGTCACCGTGAATTTATTATCCTTAAAAAGACTCGTCAGGCATCTGTTTCCCTTCCGCGTGCTAATGGCATGGCAAAAAAGAATCCGCTTGCCTAGATGTTTCACGTGAAACATAATGGTTAGTAATAACTTGCTATGTTTCACGTGAAACACTGCAGGTGATATCGAATCGGAATGTTTCACGTGAAACATCCTCCGTTTGACAGCTTTAATACACACCAGGAGGGACCGTGGGATTTCGCGACGTTAAGCGTTCTAAGAGCGCAAAAGACACGCGTATCATTGCAATCATCAATCAAAAAGGCGGCGTCGGTAAGTCAACGACGGCTGTAAACCTTGCAGCAGCACTGGGTGAGCAGGGTCGTAAGACACTGATTGTCGATTTTGATCCGCAGGGAAACAGCACCAGTGGATTCGGAATTGAAAAAGAAGACCTTGATCACTGCATCTATGATGCATTGTTGAATGATGTGCCGGCAGAATCGCTTGTTCTTGATACAAATTGTAAAAAGGTATTCGTTATTCCGGCTACAATTCAACTTGCAGGCGCGGAAATTGAGCTCGTAAGCGCAATTGCTCGTGAAACCCGCCTCAAAGATTTGCTTGAGCCGATTCAGGACGAGTTTGACTTTATTTTCATTGACTGTCCTCCTTCGCTCGGCCTGCTTACTATCAACGCTTTGACCGCAGCAGACAGCGTTTTGATTCCGATCCAGTGCGAATATTACGCACTCGAGGGCGTTACGAAGCTGCTTGAGTCAATGAAGATGGTCAAATCACGGCTGAACAAGGGCTTAGACACCTATGGTGTGCTTATGACCATGTATGACTCGCGTACTTCACTATCGAATCAGGTTGTTGAGGAGGTTCAATCGTACTTTGGTGATAAGGCGTTTAAGACGCTAATCCCCCGTACGGTTAAAATCTCCGAAGCTCCGTCTTTTGGAGAACCGGTAATTACCTATGCACCTCAAAATAAGGGTGCAAAAGCATATATGAACCTTGCAAAAGAGGTGATCAAGCGTGCCTAGTGTAAAGAAACGTGGCGGATTGGGACGTGGACTCAATGCTTTGGTCTCAGAGGCCGAGTATGAGACCGGCGGTTCGGCTGCATCGGCTTCAAATGCCGCATCTGAAACAAAACTACCTATTGAGGATATCGTTCCCAACCCTAATCAGCCGCGAATTCACTTTAACGAAACTGAACTTCGCGAGTTGAGCGAGTCAATCCAAGAACATGGCGTTTTGCAGCCGCTTTTGGTTCGCAAGCATGGAAACGGCTATGAGATCATCGCTGGTGAGCGTCGTTACCAGGCGTCAAAGCTTGCTGGCCTTGAAGAATTGCCAGTCATCATTAAAGAGGTAAATGATGAAGAGATGCTGGCTCTTGCTCTTATCGAAAACCTTCAGCGTTCTGATCTGAATCCCGTCGAAGAGGCTAAGGGCTATCGCCAACTCATTGATGCCAGCGGGATGACCCAGGAGGCATTGTCGAAGGCAGTAAGCAAGTCACGCTCTGCAATTACAAACTCGCTGCGTCTTCTCGATCTCCCCGAAGTAGTTCAGCAGATGATTTTTGAGGGCAAACTTACTGCTGGTCATGCACGTGCGATTCTTGCGGTTCCCTATGAGGACGCGCGTATTCGACTTGCAGAGAAAGTTGTTACAGAGGGCCTTTCCGTAAGAGCGACAGAAAATCTTGCTCCGTTGTTTTCTGCCGGAGAGACACCTAAGACGCCAAGGCCTGCAACGCCTCAGTCCTTTAAAAAGGCTGCCCGTGTGCTTCGTCAGGTATTTAATACCAACGTGCGTGTGAAGAGCTCGCGTGGAAAGAATAAGATTGAGATTGAGTTTAAAGACGAGGAAGAACTTTCTCGTATTCTTGGCGAAATGATTCAGTTTGATCAAGGAGGCCAAGATGAGGAATAAGATTTTAACAGCGATTGCATTGGTGACGACTGTCGCGGCTGGTGCCTTTGCTGGCTATAAGATCGCGACAGACGATGAACTTCGAGGTCGTTTGCTTCGTGGCGCGCAAGATATCGTCGATACTTCCAAAAAGAAAATGGATGTTATGACGGAAGATGTTGCCATGCGTACTGCTCAGGTAACGAAGAATCCCAAGATTAATCAAGGTTGGGTCAGCAACCAATGGGAAAATGTAGGCTATTAGGTACCTAACAATTACTCAGCATATTTTGAGGGGTCCTTGTCTGATTCATGAGACAAGGACCCCTTATTTTGGCCGTAAAAAATGGGACAGGTAGCAGCTGATTCAAAATTAAGGTCAATAAATGAAACGACCCCGGTTGCATATTCTGTAACCGGGGTCGTTCGATGTTTCACATGAAACGTTTTGGGATGCGACTCCCCTATGCGTTCTTCTGAACTTTGAAGCGCTGCTTCAGCTGTCCGCAAGCGGCGTCAATATCGTTACCACGGGAGTTACGAATCGTGGTCTCGATGCCACGGGACTCAAGACGACGCTGAAGATCCTCAACCTTATGAATCGGCGACGGCTTGAGCGGGCTACCCTCGATGTCGTTAAGCTGAATCAGGTTAACGTGGCACAACGTTCCCTCGCAGAAGTCGCAGAGCGCCTGCATCTCGGGATTCGTATCGTTAACGCCTTCGATCATGGCATACTCATAGGTCGGGCGGCGGCCAGTCTTCTCGGTGTAGAGTTGAAGCGCCTCGTGAAGGCGAAGCAGCGTGTACTTCTTAACACCGGGCATGAGCTTATTGCGCGTCGACTGAATGGCGGAATGCAGGGAAACGGCAAGCGTGAACTGCTCGGGGATATCGGCAAATTTGCGAATACCGGGAATAACGCCGCTGGTGGAGACGGTGAGGTGACGAGCACCGATACCAATGCCATCGGGGTCGTTGAGGATTCGCAGCGCCTTGAGAACCTCATCGTAGTTGGCAAACGGCTCGCCCTGGCCCATGAAGACAACGCTCGTGGCACGCTCGCCAAAGTCGTTAGATACATGAAGCACCTGGTCGACGATCTCTTGAGCGGTCAGCGAGCGCTTGAGGCCGTTGAGACCGGTAGCACAAAAGGCGCAGCCCATGCCGCAGCCTGCCTGGGTGGAAACGCAGACGGAAAGCTTGTTACGACGTGGCATGCCGACAGTTTCGACGGAAATGCCGTCGTGGTACTCGAGCAGATACTTGCGAGAGCCATCTTTGGAAACCTGCTTGGTGAGTTCAGTTGGCGTGTCAAAGGCAAAAGCCTCTTTAAGCTGCTCGCGGAAAGCCTTGGGAAGGTTGGTCATATCGTCAAACGAACAAACGTTCTTCTCGAAGACCCATTCGATGAGCTGCTTCGCGCGAAACGCGGGCTGGCCAAGTTCGGCCACAAGGTCGCGAATGTCGTTTTGGCTCAAGTCGCGAATGTCCTGAGATTTAGTCCTGGGATTCATGGAAGCCTTTCGATTTTGGGGAAACGTAGAGGGTATCGCTACAATATGGTATCAGCTGCAGAAATTATAGAGGAGGAGTCTGCCCATGCCGGGTAAAAGCCTAGAGAACATGCACGTAGCGGTCTTGGCGGGCGGTCATTCCGCTGAGCGCGAGATCTCGCTCAATTCGGGAAAGAACGTCGTGGTTGCCTTGAAGGAGGCCGGCTACACTTCGGTGGAGCTGCTCGACACGGCTGCCGATGATTTTATGGTAACCATGGCGACCGGCGGCTTTGACGTGGCGTTTATCGCCATGCACGGTGCCGGCGGCGAGGATGGCGCCATGCAGGGCGCCATGGAGACCCTGGGTATCCCCTACACGGCCTCGGGCGTGCTTGCCAGCGCCTGCGGTGCCGACAAGGAGGTCTCTAAGCTCCTGTACGCCAAGGCGGGCATTCCCATTGCCCCCGGCCTCGCGCTCGAGGTGGGCGATGAAGTCGATATCGATCATATCGTCGAGGTTTGTGGCGAGCGCTGCTTTGTGAAGCCGGCCGTCAACGGTTCCAGCTATGGCATTTCCCTGGTCCATGAGCCCTCCGAGCTGCCCGCGGCAATCGCCAAGGCGTTTGCGTACGGCGACAAAGTGCTGGTCGAGAAGTGCATCGAGGGTACCGAGATCACCGTTGGTGTGTACGGCGAGGACGACGTGCGCGCTCTGCCGATTGTCGAGATTCGCAAACCCGAGGACTGCGAGTTCTACGATCTGGACGTGAAATATGTCGACCCTACGGACATCCATCGCATTCCGGCGCAGATTTCACCCGAGAATTACGCTCGCGCTCAGGAGCTTGCCTGTGCTGCTCACAAGGCCCTCGGTTGCCTGGGTATCTCGCGCAGCGACTTTATCGTGAGTGAGGACGGCCCCGTTATCCTCGAGACCAATACCATTCCCGGCATGACCGATACGTCGCTGTATCCGGACGAGATCCGCCACACCGACGACATGACGTTCCCGCAGGTCTGTGACAGCCTGATTCGTATGGGCCTTCGTCGAGCGGGCATTGCATGCTAATCGAGGACGCGGTTTCGTCGGGAACGCCGCAGTTTGTCATCGACTCCTATGCCACGCTTGCCGAACGCGCCAAAACGCAGTCCTTCGGCCTTATCGAGGAAGATGTGATTGTCCTCGATACCGAGACCACAGGTCTTTCGGTGCAGGACAATGAGCTGATCGAGATCTCGGCGGCCCGTCTTTCGGGCCGCGAGGTCGTCGACCGCTTCGATACCTTCGTGCATCCCAAGCAGCTGATTCCCGCCGAGATTACCGAGCTCACGAGCATTACAAATGCCGATGTGGCAGATGCCCCGTCGGCCGTTGAGGCCGTAGCCGCTCTCGCCGATTTTGTCGGTGGTTGCCCGGTAATCGCACATAACGCCACGTTCGACCGCTCGTTTATCGAGTCGGTCAAAGGCGGCGTCAGCGTGAGCGATATTTGGATCGATTCGCTGGCGCTGTCGCGCATCGCGCTTCCGCGCCTGGCCTCGCACAAGCTGTCTTTTATGGCCGATCTGTTTGGCTGTGACTCGGTATCACACCGTGCCAATGCCGACGTCGACGCCCTGTGTGGCGTATGGCGCGTGTTGCTCGTGGCACTCACCGACTTGCCCCAGGGCCTCATGGCGCGCCTAGCCGACATGCATCCGGACGTGCCTTGGTCCTATCGTCCAATCTTCTCATTCTTGGCAGGGCAGAACCCTGGTTCTATCTTCTCTCTCAGCGCCGCTCGTGCTGACGTTCTCAAGGCCGATCGCGCCGACGATCGGGTGGACGCCGACGAACTGCCGGTCCTCAAGATGCCGAGTCGTGAGGAGATTGAGGCAGACTATGCGCCAGGTGGCCTGGTCAATCGCATGTACCCCACCTACGAGCCGCGTGATGAGCAGATCGCGATGGCGCTCGAGGTCCGCGATGCGCTGGTCACGGGTACCCATCGCGTGATCGAGGCGGGCACGGGCGTCGGTAAGTCGATGGCCTATCTCGTTCCCTTTGCCGAGGCCGCTCGCCGAAACAACATTACCGTTGGCATTGCGACCAAATCGAATAATCTTGCCGACCAACTTATGTACCACGAGCTGCCAAAACTCGCCGAACAGCTGGACGGCGGCCTGTCATTTTGTGCACTCAAGGGCTATGACCACTATCCGTGCCTGCGCAAGCTTGAGCGCATGAGCCGAAGCCAGGTCGAGATTACCACCAAGCGCGATCCGGCGGACACGCTCACGGCGGTCGCGGTCATTATGGCGTACGTCTGCCAATCAGCCGATGGCGACCTCGACTCACTTGGCATTCGGTGGCGCAGCGTCAACCGCCCCGACTTTACGACGGCCTCGCGCGAGTGTGCTCGTCGCCTCTGCCCGTTTTTCCCTGATAAATGTTTGGTCCACGGCGCTCGCCGTCGTGCGGCGCATGCCGATGTGGTGGTCACCAACCATTCCCTGCTGTTCCGCAATGTTGCGGCCGAGGGCAGGATTTTGCCTCCGATTCGTCATTGGGTAATCGACGAGGCTCATTCTATCGAGCGCGAGGCGCGCCGTCAGTGGGCGCGCGTGGTGTCGGCGGACGAATCACGCGTTCTGTTTGAGCGCCTGGGTGGCTCGAGCACCGGTGCGCTAAGCCAGGTCTCCCGTGATTTGGCAACCTCCGAGGGCTCTACGCTCTATCTGGGCCTTACTGCCAAGGCGACGTCGACGGTTGCGCGCGCGAGCATGGCAATCGCCGACGTGTTCGATGGCGTTCGCGAGCTCGGCCGCCGTGCCCGTGGGGGTTATGACAATGCCAATCTATGGATTGGCCCCGAGCTGCGCGAATCTGACGACTGGCATGATTTCTTACAGTCGGCCTACGCTGCCATCGATGCATTGGAACAAGCTGACAAGAGCGTCGACGCGCTGGTGCAGGCCGTCGCCGCCGACAAGCCCGAGGTTGTTGTCGACCTGGGCGATATCTCGCGCCGCCTGCACGAGCTGGCCGAGAACCTCAAACTCATCATCGACGGCACCGATGAACACTACGTGTATTCGCTGCAGGTCAATCGCAGGTTGCGTGCCGGCGGAGAGTCAATGACCGCAGAGCGCATCGACATTGGCGAGGCCTTGGCAACCGAGTGGCTGCCCGAGGTTCACACGGCTATCTTTGCCTCGGCGACCATGACGGTGTCCAAAAGCTTTGAACACTTTAACCACGCGGTCGGGCTCGATCGTATCGGCGCTTCGACGTCCTCATCGCTGCACCTGGATTCGAGTTATGACTTTGACTCAAATATGGCCGTGGTCGTTGCTGGCGATATCCCCGACCCGCGCGATCGCGAGGGCTACCTGTCGGCGCTCGAGCGTGTCCTGGTCGACGCCCATCTTGCCATGGGCGGATCGGTACTCACGCTGTTCACCAACAGGCGCGATATGGAGGACCTGTATGCCCGTGTCGAGCCCAAATTGGCGCGAGCGGGCCTGGAGCTCAATTGCCAACAGCGCAACTCGTCCCCGCGTCGCCTGCGCGATCGGTTTATCAACGAGCCGACTTCATCGCTGTTCGCACTCAAGGCCTTTTGGGAGGGCTTTGACGCCAGCGGCGAGACACTGCGCTGCGTCATTATCCCCAAGCTGCCGTTCTCGAGCCCCACGGATCCTCTTTCGTGTGAGCGCAACCTGCGTGAGGACCGCGCCTGGGCGCGCTACTCACTGCCCGAGGCGGTACTCGAAGTCAAGCAGGCCGCCGGTCGTCTCATCCGCTCGTCGACCGATTGCGGCGTGCTCATTTTGGCCGATCCACGTCTGGTGACGAAGGGCTACGGCAAGAAGTTCTTGACGTCGCTGCCCACGACTTCCTACCAGCGTATCGAGTCGGCACAGATCGGTCATTATTTACAGCTGTGGCGCGCACGCCACGAACGACGCCGTTAAAGCGGACAGATCAAACTCTTCGCCATATCGCATAGACGCTTTGCCGAGGCGGGGTCATCCAGTATGCGGATGGCTCCGCCCGCTGCGATTACCTGGCAGAACAGCCAGTGCTCTGACCCATAACGCACGGTCACCGTTGCCATGTCTGCCCCGTTTGGCTCTATCGACATGATGCCGGCCCAGTCTAGGCGTTCTGCCATGTCGAGCGGCATGAGGAGCTTTGCGCTCTGCTCCGCTCGGGAAAGGGATTCGTGGAGGGACGCGGACGCGGGCATGTGGCGCTCCACGGAATCGTCGGTAAGGGCAAGGCCTTCGATTTTGTCCATGCGGTAGGAGCGCTGCTCATCAACTTCGACATCCCAGGCAATCAGATATGTTTGGTCGCCATGCGTCGCGATGCGCAGGGGGTCGATGAGACGCTCGCGCGGCCGCGCGTCGTCCATCGAGCGGTAGGTGATGCGGCATCGAACGCCGTCTTGAATCGCGCAGTTCAGCTGTTGCCAGTGCGATCCTCGGGCAACGGTATCGACGACGCGCTGGTTGTAGCCGAGCTCCTCGGGTAGGAGGGCATGCCGGATACGCTCTGCTGCCCGAGAGTCGATTCCCATCGATTCGAGTTCGTGGTTGAGTACGGCGCCTTCGGCGACACTCAGGCGCAAAGGTAGCACGCGCCCCGCATCGCCTGTCAGGACGATGCGCTCGCCGTGGCGTTCGCAGATGATGCGTGCGCCCGACTCACGGTCAGCGAGGGTCGAGACGATATCGATAATTTCATCGAGCGCCGCACCCGTGATATCAAAACGGCTGCAGATATCCCCTCGTGTCATACCTGTCTCGCCGGCAGCGTAGAGGGCCTCCATGATGTCAATCGCACGCGAGAGCCTTTGCTCGCTGGTGAGTTTACGCGCGGGCATGCTCGTGCACCGTCCTTTCGATGAGGTGGTTCCACGCCAGTTTGAGTGCATCGGGGGCAACGGGTCTCATGCCATCCATGGCGTGCTCCATGCAAAACGTGGCAGCGGCGTTAAGGTCGCGCACGCCGACGGTCCAAGTCCAACCCTCTTCGGTGCGTGTGAGCTCCCCGCGACCGCGCGTAAGGCCGCTGACCATGTCGGCCTGGGCTTGCAGGGCAAACGAAAAGGTCGCCATAACGGGCTTGCAATCGGCAAAATCAAACTCAAAGAACAGGCGATCGTTCAGGTTGAAGTCGGCGGGGATGGAGTAGGCCTTCGAGGGACGCCATGCGCGAACGATACGGTCGCAGCGAAACGTCCTGATTTCGTCGGTGGCGTTGTCGAGTCCGCAAAAATACGCCACGCCCTCGTGCTCGAACATGCCGTATACGCAGACGGTGCGCTCTTTTTGCTCCCCGCGCCCGTTTTGATACAAAAAGCGCAGCGCGCAGCGTTCGGCAAAAGCGCTCCACACCGCATCGACGGCGGGCGAGCGACGGGCGGGAGGCTCTTCTGCCGTCGATGCACCGGTGAGGTAGGCGATCTTGGAGCGTATGTCTGCAAGCGGCGTGGCAAACGCGGCCGAACCGGTCGCAAGGGTCTGGTCGATAGCGTCGAGCAAGATATCCGCGTCGTCTGCAGTGATGAGGCCGCCGGCCGCAAACGTGTGCTCGCGATCGATAGTCCATGCGCTTTCTTCGGTTTCTTGGGCGCCTGCTGCGCGGACTTCCTTGATCGTGATTCCGCGTTCGAGGAGTTTTTCGCGATCGCGGCGAAACTTGCGCTTATCCGAGTCGATATTGTCCGACCCATAGCCAAGATCGGAATCCAGGACAATTTGCTCTGTGGTCAATGGCTCGGGAGAGCTGTTAAGGACAAAGAACAGATTGAGGATGCGCTGGGCGGTCTTGTCGAAACCGGGCCCCGGCGCCCCTTTTTTATTCGTTACGTTTGTATCGCTTGCCGTCATAGAATCCTCGCATGGGAAGGTGTTTGATGCCATGATTTTAGTCCGATATGGAGATTAGGCTATATCCTTGTCCGCTTGGGGCGTTAAGATGCCCAGAATTCGGCCGTTTGCGCCCGCTCGGGGTATACTTTCGACTATATACGGTTCTAATGTGCATACATTGGGCCTATTTGTCGGATTATGGATGTGGAGCGCACATGGCGAACACCCAGAACTATATTAACCACCTGCTGCAGAACACCGGCATCACGCCGGCGTGCAGCGAAGAAGAGCGCTTGGCTGCCGAAGATATCGCTCAAATTTTCCGCAACCACGGCTTTGATCCCGAGGTGCAGGAGTTTAATGCTCCCGCGCCGAGCAGGATGGCGTTTGCCGTTACGGGCATTCTGACATTTGCTGGTGCCCTACTTATGGGCATTGGCGGCGGTATCGGTTTAGTCGGCACCCTGTTGGCCGTTGTCGGAGCCGTGCTCTATGTGCTCGAGCGAACCGGTCGTCCCGTGATCTCGCGCCTGGGTAAGACGGGTGTGAGCCAAAACGTCATTGCCTACCACAAGGCGTCGGGCCCGCTTGCCTCTCCGCGCAATCGCCCGGTTGTCGTCGTCGCGCACTATGACTCCCCGCGCGCCGAACTGCTCGCTCGTGAGCCCTATGCGCCGTATCGAGCACTGATCGCCAGGTTGCTCCCGATTGCCACGATTGCTCCCGCGGCTATTGCCATCCTGCGCATCTTGCCGCTTCCCGGTGCGTTGAAGGTCCTGCTGTGGATTGTTGCGATCCTTGCCTCTCTTGTGGCTCTCGCCAATGCCGCCAATATCATTTCCAATCGTTTTATCCTTCCCTATACGTCCGGCTCGGTTTGCAACAAGTCGTCTGTTGCCGCCATGCTGGGTGTCATGGATAACGTCGCCCCCTATCAGGGCGAGAACGAGTTCCCTGACGATATTCCGTTTGACACGTATTTTGGCGAGCAGAAGCGTCGTGCCGAGGAGATGGCGCGCGCGGCAGCCGAGTACGCCGCGGCCCAGCAGCAAAACGATTACGGCAATACCATCGAGTACGAAGAGCCTGCCTATACCGAGGATGAGTATGGCCAGTCGGTCGCTCCCGAGGGTGAGCAGGGCGAGGCTTTTGATGAGCAAATCGATGGATTCGAAGGTGCTTCTGCCGACGAGACCCTGATTGGCGTCATTGCACCCGAGTCCCAGGTCCAAGATATTCCGGCCGAGGAGCCCGTTGCAGACGAGTCCGCTGCCGAGTCGGCAGAGGAGCCTGCCGCGGCCGAGCAGGCCGAGCCCGAGCCCAAGCTTTATCGCAATGCCGCCGGCAACATCCGATTTGGCTCGGATGCCATCCGTGCCCTGGGCATGCTTCCCGAGTCCTGCACGCTCGATTACGAAGAGGGCGAGGAACCGACGTTTGAGCCGGAGCCTGCTCCCGTTGCACAGGAGCCTGTGCCCGCGGCCAATACAGCTGTTGCTCCCGCCGAGCCGGTCGCTGCCTCTGTTGCTGCCGCGGAGTCTGACGCAAAGCCCGCGCTCGATTCTGCAACCGGTGTGGATATCCTGGCGCCTGCCGCTCCGGCACAGGTTGAAGACGAGATCGCCGACGAAGACTACGACGAGTATCCGCAGCGCGTGTCCTATGAGAGCGACACCGATTTCTCGGCCGAGCTTCCCTCGACAACGCCCCATGCCGATATCGCTTCCGCGTTCTCCTCGATTGGTGCCAGCGCTTCTAGCTTCTTTAAGGGCGCCCTTGCGAAGGGCAAGAAGTTCGTCGACGACTTTGAGGAAAAGCGCGCCGCTGCCCGCGAGGCCGCTGAGCGGGAGGCCATCGCCCAGCAGCAGGCCGCCGAGGTCGAGCGCGAGCGTGCGGCACAGGAGTTCGAGCAGAGCGAGGCCGAGCAGCCGGAGCCTGTCGATGTCGCCGACGCCACGACGTCCTTCGAGGCTCCACAGCCGACATCCGCCGACGTTGCCGAGGCTACGACGTCCTTTGAGGCGCAACAGCCGGTCGATGGCACCATGTCATTTGATGCCACGATGACGTTTGAGAAGCAGGGCACCGCAATTGCCGAGCCCCTTCCCATCCCCGATGATGCCCAGGACGCCGCCGATGATTCGGTTGTCGACGAGGCCGATTCCGTTGAGGCCAGCGCGCCCGAGCAAGTCGGGGCTCCTGCTATGGAGCAGGAGTCCCCTGCGGTTGACGGGGCTCCCAAGACGGATGAGTCCAGGCCTTATTCTACGCAGATCTTTACCATGCCCGCGCCGAGCGACCCCGGTGCTACGGTGGCCAACGTCGCTCCCACGCAGGACGAGACAGTTGACTCCCTCATGGCGCAGATTTCGTCTCAGGTGCCTCCGCGCCAGCAAATGAATATCCCCGATCCGGCCTCCGCGTCTGCGCCCTCTTCGTCGCCGCTGGCCTCGGTCCCCGATCCGTCGCTGCCTTCGATGCAACAGGCCAACGTCGCATCCCGCACGTCGCTGTTCGATCTTCCCGATCCTTCGGCACAGACAAATGACCCCTTTGCGACGGCGCAGGGCCCCGAGCCCACATCGGCACCGGTCGCGGCCCCCATGCCCATCTCCTCGGGCGCACAGCCGCTCGAGACCATCTCGGCTCCTGCTTCGACGGGTGCCAAGCCGCAGAAACGTGGCCTGGGTGGCTTGTTCGGTCGAAAAAAGAAAAACGAGCAGGACAGCATGAGCGATTGGCTTGGCGTCGAGGATGATTACGACGCCAAGAAGTCTGGTCGCGGTATCGGCTCGTGGGATAACTTCGAGGATGACGATGACGGTTGGAAGGGCGGCGCCACCTCCTCCGATGGTGCTTCTGCCGAGGATATGCTCTCGGCCGTTGCCTCCATGGGTGACGATGAGCTGCTCGGCCACGATATCTGGTTCGTCGCAACGGGCGCGTCCGACTGCGACGGCGCCGGCATGAGGGCGTTTTTGGCCTCGCATCGTGACAAGCTCCGCGGTGTGTTCTTCATCAACCTCGAGTCTATCGGTGCCGGCAGGCTTTCGGTGGTAACGGTCGAGGGCGAGCAGCAGTTGCTCAAGGGTGACCGACGCATCATGAACCTGGTCAATAAAGTGTGCAAGTCGTTCCATGTTGATTGCGGTGCATTTGAGATGCCCTATGCCAAGACCGATGCTTATGCTGCGCTCGAGGCGAGCCGTCGCGCCCTTACGATTGCCGGCGTTGATGGCCCACGTTTGGCGTGTGCTTACACCGAGGACGATCTGCCGTACAACGTTAATCCGACAAATATCGCTACGGTGTCCGAGGTTGTGGCCGAGGTCATTCGTCGTTCGTAGACAGACCCGCTAAGGAGTCAGCGTGTTTTCGTACATCAAGCGCCATTGGCCCATCTATCTGATTTTGACCCTGATCGCAATCGCATTGGGTTTTGGGGCCGCATATGTCGTCGGCGTTAAGGGTTCGACACCCGAGACGACAATGAGCGAAGAGGTAGAGCAAGAGCAAAGCTTGGGTGCCGACGGTATTTCCGAGTCCGATCAGGCAGCCATCGATGGTGGTTCGTCATCTGCTGAATAGCCGATTCATCGTTTATGCCCAAGGCGGGCGAGCCGGGAGACAGGCTCGCCCGCCTTTTCATTTTGCTAGCGCTTCTTTGTGGCTGACCTAAGGCGAGCGAACCATATGGCTGCAGTGCCCGAGGTCAGGAGTGCGGTGATGCATGCGGCGGCGGCAACAGATCCCGTTGCCGGCAGGTTCTGAGGCAGGGCGCATCGTTGGATGACGCGGTCCTCATCATGCGCCTCGAGTTTATCGCCACCGCCGTTGCGGCAAAGATCGACGCGTGCGCTGTTGGCAAGTGCGGTTTGGGGCGTATAGGACGATGTTGTCTGCATATGCACGACTGCGCCTCGGGCATCCGAGCTAAGGGCCGCCTTGGCATCGTCAAGATCATCATGTTCGTCTTTAAGGTCATCTCGGGTCCAAGAGCCCGCCTCACTTCTGGTTGTAAAGTCGGCGGCTACCGCACCGTATTCAAAACGGATGCCCGTGATGACGGCGTCGTCTGTAAGATCAATCTCTTTCGTATCGAGCGTGATGGACTCTGCCGTCGAGATATCTGCTTTCCATAGGTGCCACCCGTCGTAATCGACGAGACGCACATCGTCGCCTAAGAGCTTTTTGACCTCGTCGGTTTCGAGCCAGGGGTTGTCATGCCCGTCGCTGAGCGTTGCATTGGCTTGTTCGCCCGTATCGATACCTCCCACTGGAGACGTTCGATACCACACGTTGCACAGCCCGTTTAGATCACCGATCGCAATAGGGGTTTCAACGGCAACAAGTTTCGCTGCGCCATCTTTGGCGCACTCAAGGTCGTCGGTGATGGTCAACTCGTCGACCCAGGTGCTCGACTCATTTTTGGCGTCGATGGTATAGGAGAAGGCCCCTTGCGTATTGGCCTGTGCTTTGGCTCGGTTTTTTCCGTCGCCGTTGGCAACGAGTTTGCTTGTGACTGGCTGTGCAATCTCTTGGCGTTTATCGACGCTTCCCCTGATCTCGATGGGGGTATCCTTCATGGCCATGGTTTGAACTTCTCCCGTGGCCTTTACTTCAAACGTTATCTCTTCGGAGAGGTCGTAGGTTCGCGGAGACATCGTTTCGCGCAGGGTGTAGGTGCCGGGTGAAAGGTGCTCAATGCGGCGTGGTTTGCCGGATGAAGTCCATGAATCAATTTCGTTGCCATTGGAGTCGCAGAGGACAAGCTCAGCGCCTGTCACTTCCTGACCTCCGCACGCGTCGACTTTGGAGATATCGATCTTGGTGTAGTCGTTGGAAACGTCAAGGTGCACTTCGATCACGGGCGTTTGCTGGTCAGCGTACGACAACTTCACAGTGTGTGGGGTCGGGTTGAGCAGATAACCTTCGGGCGCTTGTGTTTCGACGACCTCGTAGGTGGCGGTACCGCATCCCAACGAAAGATGGTCGACTCGCGCATGCCCCCGTTCGTCGGTTGTAACGGTGGCGACGGTTTCGCCATCCAGGGCGACGATGCTGCCGTCGGTTCGCACGATGTCGCCGACAGCGCGGATGTCAAACGTGGCTCCAGCGAGGGCGCGCCCATCTACAGCATCCGTCTTAATGATTTCGATGCTTCCGGTTGCAGCGTTGTCATAGAACGAGGCGACGGCGACCGGCGTCAGATTTCTGTCGGCGGGAATCGTTATTTCCAGGTCTTCTCCGCGCAGATACGGTTCCTTGGCCGATGCCTCGTGCACGTAGTATGTTCCGGGATTAAGTGATTCGGGCAGCGTGACGGCTCCGGCTGTATCGGTTGTGAAGGTATTCATTACATTGTGGGCCGGATACCAACATGTTTGCGAGACGGGCTCGTGGTGGCTATCGAGCAGCTGGAACGTAAAACCGGCAAGTGGTACAGTGCCGCCGGTTTGAGCATCGCGCTTTACGATTTGAAGGTGTGTCGATAGGGCATGGTTGTCAATGATGTACTGAAGCTCGGCGCCGTCTGTGGACTGCTCTGCTGTGATGGTCCATTCACCTGCCTGCTTAAATCCTTCAGGGACCGTTTCTGCAACCTCGCGAATGGTGTAGCCCGCGCGGTCGTAGGGAATGGCACCGTGAGCGCCGGCGGGTCGCTTGCCTGCGCCAAACCATGCTTCGGGCTGGTCTTTTGTGGAGGCAAAGCCGTAAACGTTTGTGGTCAACGTGCCGACGACTTGTTGTGAGCTATTGCTGACAACTTCAAAGACGACGCCTCCCGCCGGCTGCTCAAGGCCGGACTCATCGTTATCGCCATGGTCCTTAAACTTCGAGATTTCAAGGTCAAAGGCGATGGGGATGTTGGGAATACGGCTTTCGAGCTCAACGATGCCCGTATCTCCGAGTTGCTCGGCACCGACGGTGTAGCTCCAACAGTCGTTTGAAATCAGGTAGCCCTCGGGCGCTTTCGATTCGTAGATGGTAAAGGTGCCCAGAGGAATGTCATTGAGGATCGCCCGTCCGTTTTCGTCGGTCGTAAGGGTGCGAGTCCAGCCGGGAGTTGATTGCGAGACGCAGGTAAATTCAGCGCCCGCAAGCGACGCCCCAACTTGGGCGCCAGCATCCGTGGCGGCATCGATTTTTGCAATACGCAAGGTGATGGTGCCGGGCTGCTCGTTGATAGTGACATGTTCGCCGCTGTTTTGTGTGGTGAAGGTTATTCGGTCGCTTCGAGGGATATAGCCTGCCGGGGCTTTGGTTTCGACCAGGTAATATGCCGTATTGGGCAAAAGTGTTGCTTGTGCACGCCCGTTTTCGTCCATCTGGATAGCGCCGACACGTGCATCGCCTGCACTTTCAAAGATATCGAAGGTTGCGCCACCGAGTCTGTAGGTGTCGTTGCCGGCGGTGATGTCAGCCTGGGACGATTGTTTTTGGAAAGATACGGAGACGGCGGGCAGAACATAGAGCATGTCCTGGTGTCGACCCTCGCCCGAGACCGGGCCGTGATAACGCCTGGCTCGATGTGGGGCTGCCTTAATGGATCCGGACTTGGCGCTGTCGTAGAGCCAACGTGCAGCCGCTACGGCCTCGGCGTTTTCGTAAAACCTACCGCTCCTGGCAACTCCCTTGCTGTTTGTATACGAATAAGTGCCGTCGGGGCGCGTGGTTCCGTTGAGCATCCAAACGGCAATCTGGGTGGCGGCACGGGCGAGATCGGGCGACAGGTTGTGGCCGCCAAAGGATGTACTGGAGGGGTATCCGTGACAGACGATGGCGGCAAATTCGTCATCGAGCCATGTCCAGCCCTGGTTATATGTACGCCATGGACCTCCCGGCTTGCTGGGGCCGGGGCAGTCTTGATTCATGCAGTACGAAATCGAAGTGTCCTGTGCCTCATATTTACCGACACCGAAGGGGCCGCAGCCGTCGCTGATAGTGCGGAAATTAAGGGCGTCGTTCCCGTCGACGGCGAGTGCGGCCCCTGGGGCCAGACAGCCGATCAGAAAAAAGAGGAGCAGGAGCAGCGATCCTGCTGTGATTGCGCTGTGGACAGAGTGCGTGGGTGTGTTGGACATGGCTGCTCCTTATCCCTCGTGCGCCGCATGGGGAGGCCGCGGCGCGTAGGATGAGGCTACCCCCAAGGTTCATGCGGGTAAGTACCGGAACCTGACCAAACGCTTGCCCGATATCTGACAAATGGCGCCTGCGAAAGACAATGGAATAAATCTGCAGGTAGACAACGGTAAATAGAAGAACGTACAGGTCCCTGTCTCCACAATTGGTCTATTTTTAGGACGATTCTCCACAGCTAAAACAAGCATCGTCACCCTTGTATAGAACAAGACAACCGCGTTATACTATCCCCCACATATGCGGGCATCGCCAAGTGGTAAGGCATCAGCTTCCCAAGCTGACACTCGCGGGTTCGAGTCCCGTTGCCCGCTCCAGTTAAAAGCATGAGCACGGCACCATCACGGTGCCGTGCTTTTTTTAATAAAGTGCCGGGACTCGAACCCGCCAGGGTGCGAGCGTAAAGCAAACGCGAAGCGTTTGTAGCGAGCAGGCGAAGGCGCCGACAGGTGCCTGAAGCCGGTGCGGATTTGCGAAGCAAATACGCGGACGTCCCGTTGCCCGCTCCACCGGGCACGGGGGACCTTGGGAACGTCGGGTCCAACCCGCTTTGCCCGTGCATGCGCGCGGACCGGGTCCGGCGACCGCGGCTGGTGCGGATTTGCGAAGCAAATGCGCAGACGTCCCCATGACCGCTCTTGCGGCAAAATGTTAGGTTAATGCCTACTGCCCATTCTTGCACCTGCGCACGGTACAATGGTTGAGTTACGACCAACGTGCCAATAACCAAAAAGGAGCCGCTATGATCGATCGCTATACCCGCCCGGAGATGGGACACATCTTCTCCCTCGAGAACAAGTACGCCATTTGGCAGGAGATTGAGGTCCTGGCCTGCGAGGCTCAGGCGGAGCTCGGCAAGATCGGTATTTCCAAAGAAGAGGCCCAGTGGATTCGCGACCATGCCAACTTTGAGAAGGCGAAGGTTGACGAGATCGAGGAGGTCACGCGCCACGATGTCATCGCCTTCCTGACCAACATGAAGGAGTACATCGACGCCGATGTTCCCGAGGGTGACCCCAAGCCCAGCCGCTGGGTTCACTACGGCATGACCAGCTCCGACCTGGGCGATACGGCTCTGTGCTACCAGCTCACCCAGGCCTGTGACCTGATTATCGAGGACGTCAAGAAGCTCGGCGAGATCTGCAAGCGTCGTGCCTTCGAGGAGCGCAACACGCTCTGTGCCGGCCGTACTCATGGCATCCACGCCGAGCCGATGACCTTCGGCATGAAGTTTGGCTCTTGGGCCTGGGAGCTCAAGCGCGATCTGGACCGTCTTGAGGATGCCCGTAAGAATGTTGCCTTCGGTGCCATCTCGGGTGCTGTCGGCACGTACAGCTCCATCGAGCCGTTTGTCGAGGAGTATGTCTGTGAGCACCTGGGCCTGGTTCACGACCCGCTGTCCACGCAGGTCATCAGCCGCGATCACCACGCCTACCTTGCCGGCGTGCTTGCCACTACAGCGGCCACCTGCGAGCGCATCGCGACCGAGGTCCGCAACCTGCAGAAGACCGATACGCTCGAGGCCGAGGAGCCGTTCCGCAAGGGTCAAAAGGGCAGCTCCGCCATGCCGCACAAGCGCAACCCGATCACCATGGAGAAGGTCTGTGGCCTGTCGCGCATCGTGAAGTCCAACGCCCAGGTCGCCTTCGACAACGTCGCCCTGTGGCACGAGCGCGATATTTCGCACTCCTCTGCCGAGCGTGTCGCCCAGGCCGATAGTTTCATCGCGCTTGACCACATGTTCCAGTGCCTCATCCGCGTTATCGACGGCTTGCAGCTGTATCCGGCTCGCATGATGGCCAACCTCAACAAGACCCGCGGCCTTATCTTCTCCTCCAAGGTGCTGTTGGCCCTCGTCGACACTGGCATCACCCGCGAGGACGCCTACGCTATCGTGCAGGAAAACGCCATGGCCACCTGGCACGAGGTGCAGGATTGTGTCTCTGGCCCCACCTTTAAGGAGCGTCTCGAGGCCGATCCGCGCTGCACCGTCAGCCAGGAGAAGCTCGACGAGATCTTTGACCCGTGGGACTTCCTCACCCGCATCGATACGGTCTTCGACCGCCTGGAGCAGCTGAACTTCGAGTAGGGTTAACCTAATTCGACCGTTTGCGGATGCATTTCAACCTTTGGCGCCTTGCCCATCTTGGGTGAGGCGCTTTTTTATCGCCGCATCAGCCCCGGGTATACAATGAAATCCGACTGCTGTTTCGATGAAGGGAGGCTTGTGCCCGGACGTATCAAGCGAGCCGCCATCGTCTCGTTTGCGCTCATGCTCCTTGTTGCCGCCTGTGTGGCCGCCTTGACGTATACCGTTCGAAGCAGCTCTTTCTCCTCGAATGAAGCCGACAAAGATCTCCCGGTACTCAAAATCGGCGTTACGGATAACGACCCCTATGTGTATGTCGATACCACGGGCGATTACGCCGGTATCGATATCGACATCGCCCGCGAGGCGTGTGAGCGTGCGGGGCTCAAGCCACAGTTTGTCGATATTGACTGGAACGATCGCGACCGGCTGCTCGAAAACGGCGATATCGATTGCCTATGGTGTGATTATTCTCCCTGTTATCGCGAGGATAAGTATTACTGGACCGAGCCGTATCTAACCGTGACGGTCTCGGTTGCCGCCAAGAAAACGAGTGGCATCAAGTCCTTGGCGCATCTCGATGGAAGCAAGACCATCGCGGTAATTGCGGGCTCGGTGAGTGAACGCCGATTGCTCGTAGGGGATCTGGAAATCTCGCCGAACGTGCAAATCAAATCGTATGGTTCTGCCGAACTCTGCAAAGCCGCCCTCGCCAAAGGGTATGTCGACTGTTGGATGGCGGACGTTCAGCCGCTTGACCGACTTGTCGCCCGGTATCCCGGCCTTTACCGCGTGTTCGCTGACAACGTTATGACGGTTGATCTGGGCGTCGCGTTTGATGACAGCTATGAAGGACCGATCGTAAAGGATCTCAATACCGCATTGTTTGCCATGGACCGAGATGGCACGATTGACCGTATTGTGGGCAATTACAAGACAGGAGCGACGACGGGCGGGCAAGGAGCAAATCCATGACAAATGATGAGCACCGCTTGCGTCGAAAGACTCTGACCGTCATAGCTGTCGGCGTTATTGTCAGCGCTGTCTTGTTAGGCCTGTTGTATACGGTTGGAACCCATCGCTGCCTCGAAAAAACGCTTGGGTTTGGCCAAGAAACCATGGCGTTTTTGGAAAACGCTTGCGAAAAATATGACCGCTACGAACAGGGGAGAAAAACCGAAGAGACGCACGATTTGCTCGCCGCGGTCGAATCGTTTGCGACGTTCCTGTCCTCTGATCGCGTTGAGGTTAACGACGATCTTATCGAGCAATTTGTCCATGCCGAGAACCTTTCGGGGCTGATGGTCATGGACTCCGATGGCCATATGGCTGCCCACTACGACATCGATGGTCGCGATCCGCTCATGTTGTGGCGAGAGGAGCTGGCCTGTGCGCCGGTCGCATCGATGTATCAAGGTTCCAAAGTGACCTACTCAACTGTCGTCGAGCGCCGTGGTGTCGTTTTTGCCGTCTGTGCTATCCCGTATGGCGACGGCGTTGCCTTGGCATACCGCTCATTTGTTTCCGATCCAGCGGACGACTATTCATATGCCATAGCCGACGTGCTTTCGAACAGCACCTTCCACCAGGGCCCCACGGTGCTTGTTATGGAGGATGCGGAGATTGTCTCATCCAACAGCGCCGATGCTGACGTGTCGCTCGCCCGATTCCTCACCAGCGCAGGGGTTGAGTGGAAAGACGATGGCCTAACGCGCATCGAATATCGAGGAGACAAATGGTACGCGGTGCGTGCGGCATACAAGGACTACCGCCTGTTTGCGCTGTATCCCAAATTTGAGGTCATGTCTGGCAGGATCACATTTGTCGCCGCTGGCGTCTTGGTGTGCCTTGCGTTTTGGGTCGTGGTACTGTTGGCTCGAAATATCGTTGATCGCCGCAATTTGGTCGAAAAGGATAAACAGCTCGGCATTATCAATGCCATAAGCGCCATCTACGATTCGACTTTCCTTTTGCATCTCGACACCCTCGAGATCGAGGGAATCAATATGTCGCCGACGATAGCGAAGATATTTGCCGAGCACAGCGAGGCATATGACTTTATGGACACGGTCTGCCGGGATATCGTGAGCCCCGAAAGCCGCGAAGCGGTTGTGGGACTCGTAGATATAAGTACGCTTCGCGAACGTATGGAGGGCGTACCGTACTTGGCTGCCGAGGTGCGAGATTGTCGAGGCGCTTGGTACTCGCTACAGGTTGTCCCCCAGCATCGCGATGAGCAAGGCCGGCTGGAGTCGGTCGTCGTGGCGACGCACAACATATCGATGGTCAAACATGCCGAGGAGCTGACATACCAAGATAAACTGACGGGGCTTCGCAACCGCAACTACCTTGAATCGCGCGGAGATAGCCTGGTAAACGAGGGCTTGCCCGTGAGCGTGATTATGTTGGACTGCAATTATCTCAAGCGGACCAACGATATCTACGGTCACGAGATGGGGGATGAACTGCTGCGACGGACGGCGTCCGTGCTGCGGCGGGTGGCTGGTGCGGATTACCTGCCGATGCGCGTTGGCGGCGACGAGTTTTTGCTGGTTTGCCCCCATACTGACAACGAGTCTGCGCTCGGGCTGGAACAGGATCTTCGTCTCGGTCTTGCCGCGGTAAGCGATGAGGCACTGACGGTCAGCGCATCGATTGGCGTGGCGACCGTCGAGACGGCTGGAAATACGCTGGCCGATGTATATCGTGTCGCCGACCACAATATGTATCGGGAGAAGCGCATGGTCCACGCACGGGGTACGGGCTGCTAATCTTGCCCCCACTAATCTATGCATCGTAGGATGTTGAATCGGTGCTTACGATAATAAGTCGGGCCAGGCGGGGATAATAGACGTCTGAAATTTCTTTCTGAGAGGGGATCTCAATGATTAGTTTTGACTACAAGCCTCAGGGTGTATGCTCTCGCAATATCCACCTCAATCTTTCCGATGACGGCAGCAAAGTGCTGGGCGTCGAGTTTACCGGCGGCTGCGACGGCAATCTCAAGGCTATCTCCAAGCTGGTCGAGGGTGCTCCTGCCGATCGCGTAATCGAGGTTCTCGCTGGTAATACCTGCGGTATGAAAAAGACCTCCTGCGCCGATCAGCTTACGCGCGCTATCGAGGCCGCTCGCGCCGAGATCGCCTAATGGGTATCGCCGACCGCTTTAAGAATGGAATAACGCGTCGAGGTTTTGTGCTGGGTGGCGCCGCTACCGGTACTGCTGCCGTACTGGCCGGTTGCTCGAAAAAAACGGGCACGAGTGATGATGCCGCATCCGAGCCGCAGGTTATCAAGGACGATTCAAAGATTGTCTCGATTACGGATGAGTACGAGGCTGTCGAAATCGACCTCGAGCCTGCAGCTTCATGGACATTGCCTCTGGGTACGCTGCTGTACTACTGCGACGGCGATTACGCCGCGGCGATGATGGCACCCGCATCGGCGCGGCATGCCAACACGCTCGGTGTGCTCAACCTGGGCGACGGTTCGCTCACGACACTCATCGAGGACCCCGTCGAAGGTGCGGGGTATTCGTTTTACGATGTCCGCGCCGGCGATGGCGTATTTGCTTGGATCGAGATGAACTTTGCGAACGCATCGTGGAAGCTCTATGCGCAAAATACGGCAGGTGCGTCGCTTGTCGGCGATGTGGTCGAGCTCGACCGAGGCGGCAAGGACTACGACCCGCCGCTGTTTACGGCGTTCGAATCGTCCGTCATTTGGTACAAGATGCCTGCTGCAGGCGGCAATAAGACGAGTCACGACTCGTATTGCTACCGCCGCTCGCTCGACGAGGCAAAGGCCGAGGCCATTTGGAAGTCAACGGGCCGCTTTGCATCCGCCCCGCGTGTGAGTGACGGCATCTTGACCATTTCCCCGCGTGTGCGCAACGACGAGGGCGTCTACTACGGCATGACGGCGATCGACCTGACGGACGGCAATAATACCAAGAGGGCTCAGCTGGTCCTTCCCTCATCGGTGTCTCCCTTCGAGGCCGTATATATGGGCGACACGTTTGTGTTCTCCATCGAGGCCACCTATAGCGGCGTGGGGAGCCTAGGCAACATGGGCACCTATATCGGTAACGAGAATGGGACGTTCCTATTCCTGTCGCGCGAGCCGCTTGCGTGTGCTGCCGGCAGAAAAGGCAAATATCTGGTTAAGGTTCAGGCATCGCATTTTCTGATCGATACCTCCGCCAAAACCTATGGTTCGCTGCTGTCGCCCGACCGCGCTCTCGAATATGGCGATTATCCAGCTACGGCGGGTAAATCGAATACGTTTTTAACCTATGCCACGGTGCGTAATAGCCAAGGAATTCCCGAGACGGTTACCGCCCGCCTGTTCTCTCTTTAGCGCCGAGGGGTTAAAAGGGCGCCAACGGGGGAATAAACGCGTTGTAATTGTGAGTGCCGCCCGCCGAGCCGCCGCACTGTAGCGGTGCTCGGTGGGCATAGGTGCGTTAAAATGGGCTTGTTCTTAGCTAATTGAGACAGGGGGGCCGTGTTATGGCTTCAGATGCAAAAAAGATTCTGCTGGTCGAGGACGAGAAGGCAATCCGTGACGCTGTCGCTGCCTATCTCGAGCGCGAGGGCTACTGGGTTGTTGGCGTCGGCGACGGCCAGTCTGCGATCGAGGAGTTCGAGAAGCACCAGTTCGACCTGGTTGTGCTCGACCTTATGCTCCCCAAGATTCCCGGCGAGCGCGTTTGCCGCACCATTCGCGACACCTCGGATGTTCCCATCATTATGCTGACGGCCAAGGGCGAGATCGAGGATCGCATCATCGGCCTTGAGCTTGGTGCCGACGACTACCTGATTAAGCCGTTCTCGCCGCGTGAGCTCGTCGCCCGCGTCCGCGCCCTGTTCCGTCGTGCTCACCAGGCAGACGAGCCCGCCGTTGAGGTGCTCGACTTTGGCGATCTGGTCATCGATATCTCGGGCCACAAGATCTTGGTCGAGGACAAGGAAGTAGACCTGACTGCTTCCGAGTTTAAGCTGCTCACCACGCTTGCTCGCCATCCCGGTCGCGTCTATAACCGTATGGAGCTGGTCGAGAAGGTGCTCGGCTATGACTTTGAGGGCTACGAGCGCACCATCGACAGTCACGTCAAGAACCTTCGCGCCAAGCTGGGCGACGACCCCAAGAAGCCTAAGTGGCTCTACACCGTTCACGGCGTCGGTTATCGCTTCGAGGCTCCGGCCAAGACCGATAAGTCGGACGAGAAATAGGGAAATCACATATGACACCTGCGCGCTTTGAAATTGGGCAAAAGCATAAGCAGGAGAACGAGGCGGGTTCCAAGGCAAGTTGGAACACGCCTCGTTCCGATTCACGGCCAGCGATGAGCTATCCCTCGCGCATGGCCTTGGCTTTTGCCCTGACGTCGCTCATGACGGTATTGGTGCTGGTGGGCGTTGTCTCCGTTGTGTGGGGTACCGTCTTTTCGGATTACACGCGCTCCAATATCGTCGAGATTGCCAATTCTGCCGCCGAAAAGCTTGCGACGTCGTACGAGGAAAACGGCAACTGGACTGCGGGCGAGCTACGCACGGTCGCGACATCGAGCTTGGTGTCCGACGACCTGAGTATGCAGGTTGTCAACAAAAAGGGCGTTGTCGTCTATGACGACTCATGGCCTTCGGCAAGTGCGACCGCCGATGTGCGCGAGAGCGAATCGGCGTCGAGCAGCTCGAGCGGTAAAAAGGCCTCGCATAGCCCGGTCTCGTCGGCGCCCACCGACTCCGATAGCGTTGCCAACGTCGAAATCATAACGTCTTCTGGCGAGCATGTCGGACAGGTGAAGCTATGGGCTATCGGCTCCGATGCCCTGCTCACCAAGGCGGATTCTGCGTTTAGGGAAAAGACTTTTAACGCCATGGCCCTTGCCGCGGTTGTTGCGGTCTGCATCTCAGTTGTTATCGGATCGTTCGTGTCGCGCATGCTTACCAGACCGATTCATCGTATAACCAGCACAGCCAAGCAAATTCGCGACGGCGATTTGTCCGCTCGTACCGGTTTGCGCGGCGACGATGAAATCGATCAGTTGGGTGAGACCTTTGACGAGATGGCCACCTCGCTCGAGAAAGATATGAAGCACGAAAAGCGCCTGACCTCGGATGTCGCACACGAGCTTCGCACGCCGCTCATGGCCATGCTTGCAACGGTCGAGGCCATGCAGGACGGCGTGTATCCCACCGACGATGAGCATCTGGAGACGGTCGCTTCCGAGACGCGCCGCCTGGCTCGTTTGGTGCAGCAGATGCTCGACCTATCACGTATGGAAAACAGCACGGCGCCGCTCAACCTGGAGCCGGTGGATATGGTGCCGTTTGTGCGTTCGATTGTGAATGGCCAGGAGCGCCTGTTTGCTGACCGTGACCTGCGTTTGCGCTTTGCAGATGAGACGCAGGGCCACGATGACGTTGTCGAGGCCGATCCCGACATGATCACGCAGTGCGTCATCAACCTCATGAGCAACGCCATGCGCTACACCCCCGAGGGCGGTTGGGTCGTGGTGTCGGTGCTCAGTGACCGCAAGCATGTCAGTATTGCCGTTTCGGATACCGGTATCGGTATTGCCAAGGACGACCTGTCGCGCATCTTCGGGCGATTTTGGCGCGCAGATGCCAGCCGCGCCCGCGAAGCCGGCGGCCTGGGCGTTGGCCTCGCCGTGACCAAGCAAATCGTCGAGCGTCACCATGGCTACATATCCGTGGAGTCGGAGCTTGGAAAGGGTACGACTTTTACGATTCATCTGCCTCGCGAGCACACGGCGGACGCGGCATCTACTACAATGGAGCACTAGCTTTTCGCTATTCGGTGAAGGAGGGGCCGCGTTCCTGCCGCTCCGAGTTTGCGAAAACATGCGGGAAAGAACCCGCATTTCTGTCGTATTTAGGTAAGGAGTGACTCACGTGACAACGATGGAGCGTCGTCCGGATTCCCGTGGCAAGGTTCGTGATATCTACGATGCCGGCGAAAACCTTTTGATGGTCGCCACCGATCGCATTTCTGCGTTCGACTTTATTCTCCCCGACGAGATTCCGTTTAAGGGAGAGGTGCTCAACCGCATCTCGGCATTCTGGTTCGATAAGTTTGCCGATATCGTCCCCAACCACCTCGTCTCCATCGATCCGGCGGATTTCCCCGAGGAGTTTGCCGAGTATCGTGACTATCTCGCAGGCCGCGCCATGCTGGTTAAGAAGGCCCAGACGATTCCCATCGAATGCATCGTCCGCGGCTATCTGACCGGTTCGGGCAAGAAGACCTACGACGAGAACGGCACCGTCTGCGGCATCCAGCTGCCCGAGGGTCTGACCGAGGCCTCCAAGCTTCCCGAGCCGCTGTTCACGCCGTCCACGAAGGCCGAGATCGGCGACCACGACGAGAACATTTCGTTCGAGCGTTGCTGCGAAATCGTGGGTGAGGACATCGCCACGCAGATCCGCGACCTGTCCCTCAAGATTTACAAGGCCGCTGCCGAGTATGCCGCGACTCGAGGCATCATCATCGCCGACACCAAGTTTGAGTTTGGTGTTATCGATGGCAAGGTCACGCTGATCGACGAGTGCCTCACGCCCGACTCCAGCCGTTTCTGGCCCGCCGCCAGCTACGAGGAGGGCAAGATCCAGCCTAGCTACGACAAGCAATTCGTCCGCAATTGGCTCAAGGCCAACTGGGATATGACGGGGGAGACCCCGCACCTGCCCGCCGAGGTCATCGATGGCACGTCCGAGCGCTATCGCGAGGCCTTCCAGATCATCACGGGCTCCCAGTTCACAAGCATGAAGGAGAACGCATAAGTGAGTACCCGTAGCGCCACGAACAAGCGCACGCAATCCCACGAAGTTACCGGGGTTGCGCGCAAGTCCGCCGCATCTGCTAAACCCGCCCGCCAAGCAGCGAGCTCCGTTCGCGTCGTGCCGGCTTCGTCTAAAGCTCGCCGCAAAGAGCTCGAGAAGGGTGAAAACCTGGAAGGCCTTTCCAAGGAGGAGAAGCGCGCCCGCAAGGCCAAGCAGCGTGCTCGCGAGGATCGTATCTATACGGTGTCGAATATTCTTCTCAAGCAGGATGAGGACTACACCAAGCGCCGTCGTATCTGGTGGGCCGTGCTCGCCATCGGCATGGTACTCGTCGTGGCAATTTGGGCTTCGCTCTACTTCGCTCCCGGCGGCACGGTGTCCAGTCCTGTTCAGATGGTTGGCATCGTTTTGTCCTATGTCATCATCCTGGGTGACTTTATCTACGACTTCGTTCGTATTCGTCCCTTGCGCAACATGTACCGCGCGCAGGCCGAGGGCATGTCCGAGAACAAGCTCAACGCTCTTATCGAGCGCTCGGCTGCCGAGGAGGACAAGAAGGACTCCAAGAAGAAGTAGCGTTTGTATCCATACATATCGCTAAGATATAAGGCGCGTCGTTTTTGCGGCGCGCCTTTTTACTGTTCTATAGATAGATGGAGTGGCACATGATTCGAGCTGCCCTGACGGTCGAAGAGGCTTTGGAGGGCATGAAGGCCCTGGAGCCCAAGATTAAAAACTACGCGCGTCTGGTCGTTCGCAAGGGCGTAAACGTCAAGCCCGGCCAGGAGGTCGTCGTTCAGTCTCCAGTCGAGTGCGCGCCTTTTGCCCGCGTGGTGGTCGCGGAGGCTTATGCCGCCGGCGCTGGTCACGTGACGGTCATTTGGGCTGATGATGCCGTGACGAGGCTCACGTACGAGCATGTCGATAAAAGCTATTTTGAGCAGACGCCCGAGTGGAAGCGCCTGCAGCTGGATTCCCTGGCCCAGGACGGTGCCTGCTTTATCTTTATTGAGGGTGCGGATCCTGCAGCCCTCAAGGGCATCGATCCAGCCAAGCCGGCCGCGGCATCCAAGGCGAGGAATACGCAGTGCAAAGTTTTCCGCCGTGGACTGGATTACAACATCAATCCGTGGTGCATCGCCGGCGCTCCGGTCGTGGCTTGGGCGCGCGAGGTGTTCCCGGGAGACGCCGATGAGGTTGCAATCTATAAGCTGTGGAATGCGATTCTGCACACCGCTCGCGCCGATGGCCAGGACCCAGAGAGCGGCTGGGAACTCCATGACGCCGCATTCGAAAAGAACCTGCGTTTCCTGAACGACAATCGCTTCGACCGCCTGCATTACACCGCGGCAAATGGGACCGATCTGACGATTGGCATGACGAAGGGTCACGAGTGGGCCGGCGGCAAGGGCAAGACGCCCGATGGGCACCCCTTCTTCCCCAACATTCCCACCGAGGAAGTCTTCACTTCGCCCGATCGCATGCGCGCCGACGGTATCGTGTACTCGGCCATGCCACTCATCCACCACGGCAATAAGGTCGACGATTTTTGGATTAAGTTCGAGGGAGGCCGCGTGGTGGACTACGACGCCCGCGTGGGCAAGGCAACGCTTGCGAGCATCATTGACACCGACGAAGGTGCCGCTCATCTGGGCGAGGTCGCGCTCATCTCCAAGAACACGCCGATCCGCGAAAGTGGCGTTCTGTTCTACGACACGCTCTATGACGAGAACGCTAGCTGCCATCTCGCGCTAGGTGTCGGTTTCCCCGAATGCATCGAGGGCGGGTATGACATGTCCAAGGAGGAGCTCCTGGAGCATGGCGTCAACGTTTCGAGCACGCACGTCGACTTTATGATTGGCACGGACGACATCGATATTGTGGGCATTACGCCCGATGGACGCGAAGTTGTGATTTTCCAGAACGGCCAATGGAGTTGGGAATAGTCCCAGACCGTGGTACAATGCCACCCGCGGGCCGTTAGCTCAGCTGGCAGAGCAGGGGACTTTTAATCCCAAGGTCCAGGGTTCGAACCCCTGACGGCCCACCCATAGATTGTTGAGGCGGTCAACTTCGGTTGGCCGTCTTTTTTTGTCGCCCCTTCATGGGGTCGAGCCCGAAAGGGCACGGAGCCGAGGAAACGCGCGAGCGTTTGCCAGCGCAGCGCGCAAGGCGCGAAAGCGCCGCAGCGACCGCCTGCGGAGCAGGCTGAACCCCTGACGACCCACCATAGAATAGAGAAGCGACTGGTGGATGCCGGCCGCTTTTTTTGTTGCCGCGGCACGGGTTCGAACCAGATCTTCTCTATATATAAGGACGCCTGGCGGCCAAAACCAGCCTTTTACCGACAGGAAACAAAAACCTGATGCCTTTAGAGTAAAGTAGCCCACCAGAGATGACCGATGCCTCAACACCTATAAACCAGCTGGTCATCGCCAATACCAGAAGCCGATGCTTCAGATATGACTTCAGTGGAACAACTGAAGGATCGATTCATTTGTGAACAAAATATGGAGTGCCAGATTCCCGCCCCCGGGGCCCCTCCGGTCTGGCAATATATCTCCTTGCCGCGCGGCCCGGTTGAACCGGGAACCGGCGCAGGCGTGCACCTTGAGAACCGGATACTGCGAG
>JAXKGN010000024.1:0-71414 GCA_036550355.1 Collinsella sp. | reverse complement strand
CGTTTTTAGCCCGCGGGCGAGGACGCCGGCAGGCGGCCGAAGCCGGTGCGGATTTGCGAAGCAAATACGCGGATTCTCCGCGCAAAGCCTCAACCCTATATAGATGCGATGATATCGAATCTCAGCCTGCCATGCGCCGCAGCAACGCAGAGTGGGACGCGCTTTCCCGCCGACCGTCCCACCCCCTCAACTCCAAAACCTGTGCGCTCTCTATCCCAAAACTGGGTAGAAGAAAGCCAAAACGAAACAGCAGGAGGTCAACATGACTGCAGAAGATAAAGCAAAGAACGCCGGCAAGGTCGCGCTCGTCCTGGAGGGCGGTAGTTTTCGCGGGCAGTTTACCGCAGGCGTGCTCGACGTCCTCATGGAGGCTGGCGTCGAGATTCCGGCGGTATATGGCGTATCGGCCGGTGCCCTCAACGGCGTGAACTACAAGTCGCACCAGATCGGCCGTGCCAACCGCATCAACCTGGCTTTCTGCAACGACAACCGCTTCATGGGTGCCGCATCGTTTGCGTCCACGGGTTCTATTGTGGGCTACGACTTTATCTTCAACGATGTCCAGGACCGCCTGGATCCCTTTGACAACGTGACGTTTGATGCGAGCCCCATCGAGATGTACGCCGTCGCGACGGACATGCTCTTTGGAACTGCCGCGTACCTGCCGGTCAAAAGCGCCGTGCTCGACCTCGATGCCGTGCGCGCCTCGACGTCGCTGCCGCTGGTGACGCCGCCGGTCGAGATTGACGGACACAAATACGTCGACGGTGGCGTAGCCGATTCGGTTCCCATCGAGCACGTGCTGGAGGAGGCGGGCTTCGATCGCGCGGTTGTCATTGTCACGCAGGACCGCTCGTACGAGAAAAAGCCCTACGAGTTTATGCCCGCCGCGCGCGCCCGCTATGCCGACTACCCCTACCTGCTCGAGGCTATCGAGACGCGCCACGACCGCTATAACATCCAGCGCATGCATCTGTGGAAGTATGAGCGCGAGGGCCGCGCACTGGTCGTTGCTCCGCAAAAGCCGGTCGAGGTCGGCCACGTTGAGCACGATCCAGCAAAGCTCCTCGACCTGTATATTCAGGGCCGCCAGGAGGCAAAGCGCTTGCTGGGAGATATCGAGGCATTTGTCGAGCGCTAGTGTCGCGACGTCATGACCCATGGACGACATGTGCAGAAAGTCTGGTCAGAACCAAAATACCTGTTGACTCGGGCGGCGAGCGGGGTAATATGGACGGGTTACTTGCAGAGCCCCGTGAATCTCTGTAACAACACGTACTGTACATGGAGGAGTCTAAGTGATTTCGAAATCGACTCACTACGCCAAGCAGGGCGAGGTCCAGCGCAACTGGGTTCTCGTCGACGCCGATGGTGCTGTCCTGGGCCGTCTTGCCACCCAGATCGCAATGATTCTGCGCGGTAAGAACAAGCCCCAGTTCACGCCCAACAGCGACTGCGGCGACTTCGTTGTCGTCATCAACGCCGATAAGGTCCAGCTTACCGGTAACAAGGCCGACACGAAGACCTATTATCGCCACAGCGGCTACAACGGCGGCCTCAAGGCTGAGAGCTTCCGCCAGGCTATGGAGAAGCACCCGGAGAAGGTCATCGAGCGCGCCGTTCGCGGCATGCTGCCCAAGACCACCCTCGGCCGTGCCCAGATGACCAAGCTTAAGGTCTACGCTGGTGCCGAGCATCCGCACGCTGCCCAGAACCCCACGAAGATTGAGCTGGAGGCTTAAAGATGGCTGAGAACACCGTTGTCTACCAGGGTACCGGCCGTCGTAAGAACGCCGTCGCCCGCGTCCGTCTCGTCCCCGGCACCGGCAAGGTGACCATCAACAAGCGTGACGCCGAGCAGTATTTCGGCCGTCATCAGCTCGTTGAGAACGCCCTTGCTCCCTTCAAGGTGACCGACACCGCCGGTCAGTTCGACGTTATCGCTCTGTGCGATGGCGGCGGCATCTCCGGTCAGTCCGGCGCTCTGCGCCTGGGCATCGCTCGCGCTCTTCTGAACGCTGGCGACTACCGTGCTGACCTCAAGAAGGCCGGTTTCCTTACGCGCGATGCTCGCGTGGTCGAGCGCAAGAAGTACGGCCTCAAGAAGGCTCGCCGCGCTCCCCAGTTCTCCAAGCGCTAAGGTTTTATCTCCTTACGAGATACAATGTACAAGCGGGGCCTGCCGATTGCTCGGCGGGTCCCGCTTTTCTTTTTCGACTAGGGTGGGCGACTGCGTTTTGCCCACTTGGGAAGGAGCGATCCTATGCCCCAGAACATCTTCGGTACCGATGGCGTCCGCGGCGTCGCCAACGCCGACCTCTCGTGCGACCTCGCGTTTCGTCTTGGCCGTGCGGCGACCAAGTTCCTTGGTCCGGACATTTGCATCGGCCGTGACACGCGTCTTTCGGGCACCATGCTCGAGAGTGCTCTGACCGCCGGCATTATGGCCGAGGGCGGCCGACCGCACTGCTGCGGCGTTATCCCTACGCCGGCCGTGGCGCTGCTCACCGTCCAAAACGAGCTCGACGGCGGCATCGTCATCTCTGCTTCGCACAATCCGCCGGAGTTCAACGGCATCAAGTTCTTTAGCCGCAAGGGCATGAAGCTTCCCGATGCTGTCGAGGAAGAGATCAGCGCCTGGGTCATGTCCGAGGAGGCCATGGCTGCCGACACGCTGCCGACCGGCGCCGGTGTGGGTCACATCATCAAGATGAAGGACGCCCGCAAGGCATATGTCGATCATGCCATCAACACGCTCGACGGCCTTAAGCTCGACGGCCTGGTTGTTGCCGTCGACTGCGGCCACGGCGCTTCTTGCCAGACCACGCCCGCCGCACTGCAGCGCCTGGGCGCCACGGTCCATGCCATCAACACCGACTACTGCGGCACCGACATTAACGTCGAGTGCGGCTCCACTCATCTTGAGCCCCTGCGTGAGCTCGTGCTGCGCACCCACGCCGACATCGGTCTGGCTCACGATGGCGACGCCGATCGCGTGCTGTTCGTGGACAGCGAGGGCAACGAAATCGATGGCGACTACATCCTGGCCATCTGCGGCTCCGACTTGGCCGCTCGCGGCAAGCTCGCCAACTCCGAGATCGTCTCGACCGTTATGTGCAACCTAGGCTTCTCCATCGCCATGAAGGAGCAGGGCTTCGAGATGGTCCAGACCGCCGTGGGCGACCGCTATGTTCTTGAGCGTATGCTCGAGGACGGTGCCGTCATCGGCGGCGAGCAGTCCGGCCACATCATCTTCCTGGAGCACAACACCACCGGCGACGGCTTGGTGACGGCCCTGCAGCTTCTGGCCGTGCTCAAGCGCACCGGCCGCACCCTCACCGACCTTGCCGGCATCATGAAGAAGTACCCGCAGGTACTTGTCAACGTACATTCCGACAATAAGGCCGGCCTGGACGATTGTCAGCCCATTTGGGACGCCGTCGCTGCCGCCGAGAAGGAGCTCAACGGTCGCGGCCGCATTCTGGTACGTCCGAGTGGCACCGAGCCGCTGGTCCGTGTGATGGCCGAGGCCGAGACGCACGAGTTGACCCAGCGTGTGGTTGACGACATCGTCGAGGTTGTCAAGCGCGAACTTCCCTAATGGTCAAAAACGGGTGCCAAGTGGTAAACTGTTAAAGTTATTTTGATTGATTGGTATGTCCGAGGGGGAGCATGTTCACTAAAGTCCTGAGGTCTTTTGGTATGCGTGGTCGAGTCCTTACGCTGGATGCTCCCATCTCGGGCGACGTCATTCCGTTGTCCGAGGTCAAAGACCAGACGTTTGCTACCGGCCTTTTGGGCCAGGGCGTGGCGATTCAGCCTACCGGCACGCGTGTGATTGCGCCGGCAGACGCCAAGGTCGAGGCCATTTTTCCCACGGGTCACGCCGTTGCGCTCAACACGGTCGATGGTCTAGACGTGCTCATCCATGTTGGTTTGGACACTGTCCAGCTTGAGGGCAAGCATTTTAGCGTGCATGCACAGGTGGGTGATGTCGTCCATAAGGGCGACGTGCTCATCGAGTTCGATCGCGAGGCAATTGCTGCCGAGGGTTACGATGTGACGGTTCCCATCTTGGTGTGCAACTCTGTTGAGTTCTCGAGCATCAAGGGCTCCGTTGGCGAGCATGTCGAGGAGATGGACCAGCTCATCGTTGCTCGCGAGCGCTAGTCGCTCCGCTTGGCCTTTAGCCTACAATTCAATCACGTTTACGGAGGGCGCCCTTGAAAGAGGGCGCCCTCCGTGGCAAGATGGGGATTGTCCGAAGCTAAACAGCTTTGGGTCACCGTGGACGGGCAGGGGCCTCGACGCGGTTAGACACGAGACACATATATTACGCGACCTCGCCCTGGTGGCCGCACACGTTGGTTGCGGCCGACGCGGGCCGCGGGCAAGTGCTTGTAAGGGGAGCCTTGCCTCTCTTGTACGAGAAAGGACGCGTAATGAAAATCATTAAAGCTAAAGACTACGAGGATATGAGCCGCAAGGCCGCTAATATCATCTCGGCCCAGGTTATCCTCAAGCCCGATTGCGTGCTGGGTCTTGCCACCGGCTCCACCCCGATTGGCGCCTACAAGCAGCTCGCCGCTTGGTACGAGAAGGGCGACGTCGACTTCGCCGAGGTCAGCACTTATAACCTGGACGAGTATCGTGGTCTTTCGCACGACGATCCCCAGAGCTATCACTACTTTATGCGCGAGAACTTCTTCGATCACATCAATATCGATCTGAACAACACGCACGTGCCCGATGGCTCCAACCCCGATGCCGCCGCTGCCTGCTCCGAGTACGACAAGATCGTCGCTGCCGCCGGTTACCCGGATCTGCAGCTGCTCGGCATTGGCAACAACGGTCACATCGGCTTTAACGAGCCCGATGACCACTTCTCCAAGGGTACGCACTGCGTCGACCTCACCGAGAGCACCATTCAGGCCAACAGCCGCCTGTTCGACAGCATCGATGACGTGCCCCGTCAGGCTTACACCATGGGCACCCAGACCATCATGTATGCCCGCATGATCCTGGTTGTCGCCAACGGCGAGGCCAAGGCTCAGGCCGTGCACGATATGTGCTATGGTCCGGTTACGCCCAAATGCCCGGCTTCGATCCTGCAGCTGCACACCAACTGCGTTGTCGTTGCTGACGAGGCCGCTCTTTCGCTCTGCGAGTAACGCGATCAAGCGATCTTACATAGTTTCTAAAAAGGCCCTCGCTTTGCGGGGGCCTTTTTAGTGGACATACGTCGTGGCGTATACATGACGGAAACCTTGCCGCGTGCTTGACTGGAGGGTTTTAAATTTTTGTGATTCATTCTATAGCAGATTCTATGCACATTTGCCACCATAGAGTCGCAGGCGGTAGCGAGGAGTAGGCGAGTTGCGCAACTCAAATAAAAATAGCCGACTGCGCTACACTGCAAATGGGATGGGACATGCTGGCAAGCGCATTGACCTGCGCAAAGACCTATTGGTCGGGGGATAAGTTACCATCGGGCCTCGCTGTACAAAAACTTGCCAAACACGTACCGGCAGACAATTAAAAACTCTAAGTCGCGCTATTCACGGGGCGGCTCATATGGTCCTGCAGCTACGGTGTCCATATGGTCGAGTTGAGGAGCAAGCATGGTAAACGATCTGGGCAATACGGACGACCTCGAGTTGATGCCGACGGGCGGCGGCTATATGGTGCGGCGCGATCGCTTGATGAACGAGCTCATCGTTAAAGGGCGCAAGGCGGGAATTGTTTTGCTCTACGCGCCCGATGGGTTTGGTAAGACGTCGGTGTTGCTGCAATACGTGCAGGAGGTTAAATCGGACCCCACGCGAGGGCCGGTTCGGATTATCGAGGCCGACCGCGCGATTGGACGCGAGCTCTTTATGCAGCTCGAGGTTGTCGCCGATGAGCTTAAGGACAAACCTCATTCGCTCGTTGCGATCGACAACGTGCCCAATCTCGAGCAGCACGAAACCGAGGACCTCATCGATCGAATCCGCAGCTTACGTGCTACGGGGACGGGGGTCTTTATTGCCTGCCGCCCCTCCAACCGATTGCTTATCCACGGGCTGGGCGATTCTGTAAAAGTCAATGCGCAGATGCTCAAGGTGCACGCCTATGAGTATTCGTCATGGGCCACGGCGTTCTCTATCAGCACATCGCTCGATTTTTATCGGCTCACGCAAGGTGTGCCAGAGCTGGTATCTGCCTTGCAGACGGGGATGTATGGACAGGGCGATGTTGCCGGGTTGCTCGAGAACGAAATCGTCAACGTGTACGGTGCGGCGCTGGCCGATCTCGCATCGCTCGAGAACAACCTGTTGTTTACCGTTGCCTGCTTGATGGTATTGATGGGCGAGGGCCGCATTGCGGAGCTAGAGGCGTGCGGTGTGAGGCTTTCGATGGTCGACCAGTCTATCTTTGTGCGCGATTATCCGATTTTTGGCGTGGATCAGTCTGATCGCACCTTTAGGTGTTTGGGCGCTAAGGACAACGCGCGCCTGAGGCTGCGAAAGCTTGTTGCCGAGATCCGTCCCGAACTAGTATCGCGGGCTGCTCGCATTTTGATAAAGGCGGCCCGATGCGATTTGGCCATGGACCTGGCCGATGCGTTCTTGGACCGCCGTGTGGTGTTGGAGCTTGCCGGGCAGTATGGGGCCGATCTTGCCCTGACCGGGCATGGAGGGGACATTTGCCGTGCAGCATCGGCGATGATCAATGCGGAAAAGCAGGAGCAAGAGCCGACAGCCGCCGAGGCACTCGGCGTGTATCTGGCGGCTGTCAGCGTGTGCAATACAAAGCTCGCAAGGTATATGGCGTCCGTTATCGAACGTGCGGGTGACCAGGCGGCCCGCGAGGTCGACCCCGCTACCTGGAAAATAGCCCAGGCGCTTACCATCGCCTTTTACGGCGACAATGACCTGGGGCTTCCCGCCAACCCTGTTGTGCAAGAACAGACATCCTGCGAAGTGCTCGACATACTGTCCGCGCATATTGAGGTCAAGCGCCACCTAACCGAGCGAGCGGAAGATGGCAATGTTCTCGCGAAGCTCAAGGCATGCAAAGCCTATGATTGCGAGCTCGACATCGCGGGGATTCTCATACAGGCCGACCATATGCTGGTGGAGCTGTTCGACGGCTCGTTTGCTAAACCCGACGAGCGCGATGACAAGATGGCGCAGTTACTCGAGGCGCTCGATATCCGCGGGCTTAAGGCGCCATCCATTTGGCTGCGTATGGTGCTGGCGGCGCGGCGCCTGCTCGCGGGCTTGCCCGTGACCGACGACGTAGCGTTTGGCGAGCTCGACCGCTTTGCGGTGCGTGTTCGCGACAATCAAATTCAGCTGTTTGGACTATTGCTGGAGGGCTGGCAATCGCTGGCGGAGGGGCGGCCGGTCAATGCAAAGTTCCGTGCGGTCCAGGTGCTCAAGCTCGCCGACGAATCGATTACGTACATGCGCGAAAACGCATTGCTGCTGGAGCGCGTGGCGTATCTGCGCAATACGTCGCTGGTATCGGTTCGCGAAGAGGCAGAGCTGCTCGATATTAGCAAGACGCAGGTCGGTGGCTCAGAAGCCTGGATCGTGGCGCTGCATCTGGCCGCTGCGGGCCGCGATAGCGATCTTGCCGCTTGGATGTCTATGAATCGCTCGGGGATTTTAGACCCATCGTATCGGCTTTTTGCGCGTCTTGCGATGCATTGCCTGGGCGAGCCTGCCGTTAGGATTCGCAAGAAGCTTCCGGTGCGCGAGCTGTCGCGGTATTCACTACGCGATGACTTTGAGGGCGAAAGCGAGCACCTATTCCAGGCGGGCGAGGTTGAAGCTGTCGATACGATCGGCCATATTGAGATGCGCATGTTTGGCGCGTTTCGCGCCGAGCGCGACGGTTTTCCCATCACGGATAAGATGTGGCGTCGCAAAAAGGCGGCAACGCTTGCCGAACGCCTTGCGTTGGGTATGGACGCCATGGTCGACCGCGAGACAATCGCCATGGAGTTGTGGCCCCATGCCGAGTTTAACGCCGCGCGCAACAATCTGTATTCGACGGTATCGCGCTTGCGCTCGGCTTTGGGTCCAACGCCGGATGGCAAGTCGTGCGTGCTCATCCAAAACGAGTGCATTGGGCTCAACAGCGACTACGTTAAGACCGATGTAAGGCTCTTTGACCAGCTGAGTCGCGAGATCCTGGGAAACCGCATGGGTGCGAGAGGGCCTCATCTGGTTGAGCTCTGTCTTAAGGTTGAGCAACTCTACGCGGGCCCGCTATATGTTCCCACCGGTTGCAACCCCACGTTCTTTACGCGCATGCGCCACATTATGCAATCCAAGTACATCGACTGCATGATTAGGGGAGCGAATACCGCTCTCGAGGAAAATGACCTGCAATCGGCAATTTGGCTCGTGGAATCGGGGCTTCGCCAGGAGACGGCGCGCGAGGACATGGTTCGCTGCGCCATGCGCGTTTACGGCGCAGCGGGACGACGCCGCGATGTTGTTGAGCTGTACAGCGGCCATATGCACCACCTAAGAGAGCAGGTTCAAGGCGTGCCCGAGCCCGAGACAAGGCGTCTGTATGAGCGCCTGGTCGAAGGCAGACTCAAGCGCGTGCTTGTCGAGCGATAAAAAACGGGCGTCCGAATCAATCGGACGCCCGCAGACTTGCTCGGTATGACCAGCCGGTATTTAGACGAGCTTGATCTTCTCGATATCCTTGCGCGAGGACTCGCGATACAGCGAGAACTTGCGGCCGATAACCTGAACGACGTCGGCGTGGCAGCGCTCGGCGAGCTCCTCGGCGGCCTCGCGGGCAGAAAGGCTGGAGCCGTCCAGTACGGAGCACTTAACGAGCTCGTGCTTCTCCAGGTAGGCAACCGTCTGCTCGACGGTGCCCTCGTTGACATCGGACTTACCGATGATGATGGCGGGGTTGAGGTGATGGGCCATGCTGCGAAGCTGCTTGACCTGGGCTCCTGTCAGTGCCATGGGTTCTCGCTTTCTATGTATGGGGCGCCCCGCAATGGGGCCTTAATCTACGTGAGCTGTCCCACGATAGCGCAGGAACGGCGCGGTGTGGAGCGCGTTTGCCCAGTTCAAAAAGAATGCGGATGCCGGGCGGGAAGACGATGCAAGCTTTAGATGGGCTACGGGCGGGGTACGGAGACCGGCTCCCAGGCGATAAACGCCCATCGGACTTTGCGGATGTGGTCGAGCATGTAGCGTCCTTGCGGTACGCCCTTGGATCCCGGCTTACCGGCATGCGGGTTCTCGATCATGTGGTGGGCGATATAGTTGCGCAGGCGGTCGATCTTGTCCTCGTTGCCGTGCTCGAGCATGCGAGAAAAGTCTGCCACGCCTGCCTCGAGACTATCGAAGGTGTCGCGGCGGGGTGATTCAAAATACGTGACCTGTGGCAGTGCACCCATCTGAATAAGGATGTTAAAGGCGTACACAAAACCATTGCTGCAGGTAACCGAGGCGCCGATGGCATTCATCAAGTGCAGGTCATAACGCGGGCTCGAGTTGGCGACCATCGTAACGGCACAACGCCGACGAGCCGTTCGATCAAGCTTGGCAAGTGCGCCTTTTAGGTTGGTCGTGGTGACAGAGCGACTGGCAAAGGCAACATCAACAGCCTTGGCAACCGGCCCAACCAGATCCCAATCATCATCCCAAGCAAGCTCAAGCGGTGTAATGCAATCCTCGAGCCCATAGTACTCAATGCCAGCATCAAGCGTGCCTAACATAGCAGGAGAAAAGTCAGCAGCAATCACAGGATGTCCAGCCTGAGCAAGCGGAATAGCAATCGACCCAGCCCCACACCCCATATCGAGCACCGACTCACCAGGCTCAAGCGCCAACAGCTTTATAAAATCCCGAGCATACGGGGCAGTCTCCAGTGGACGAAAATGCCGAGCCCGCTTATCCCACTCAAAAGAATCATCAGCCCGATGCCGAGCGGCCTGCAGACGCATCCATTCGCCATTCCAATCAGCAGAAAGAAGCTCAGAGCGAGCATCCCCATCAACCACGGGCCAACCTCCTAGCAACAAAAAAGCGGCCCCTCCCAAAAGAAGAGCCGCAACCAGCATATATCAGAAAGAACCGATCCAACGCCAAACCGCCATACCAGCAAAGTAGGGCAGAAGCGAAGCGACTGCCAAAGGGATAGAACCCAACCGAGGTCCCGTTGTGCGTGAGCCCCGGGGAGGGCAAATATATAAGGTCGATCGCGAGTTCCGCACGAGCCGGAGAGCACTTAATGTGCTCTCCGTGCGAGTCAGGACTGTCCGAGCAGGCGACCTTATATATTTGCCCTCCCCGGGGCTCCTCGCCCGAACCCTCAGCTAGTTCTTGAGCGAGTTCAGCGGTGCCGGGAAGCGTCCACCACGGTGGGCAAGCACGGTGCCGGCGTTGGGGTTCACCGGCATGATGGGCGCACGGCCGAACAGACCGCCGTACTCAACGCAGTCGCCCACACCCTTGCCGATGGCGGGAATCACGCGGACGGCCGTGGTCTTATTGTTGATGACGCCGATGGCCATCTCGTCGGCGATAATGCCGGCGATGGTCTCGACTGGGGTGTCGCCGGGGATGGCGATCATGTCCAGGCCAACGGAGCACACGCAGGTCATGGCCTCGAGCTTCTCGAGCGAAAGTGCGCCGGCCTCGACGGCAGCAATCATGCCGGCGTCCTCGGACACGGGGATAAAGGCGCCCGAGAGACCGCCCACGCTGGAGCTGGCCATGACGCCGCCCTTCTTGACGGCATCGTTGAGCATGGCGAGCGCGCAGGTCGTGCCGGGGCCACCGCAGGTGCCCACGCCGATGATCTCGAGGATACGCGCGACGGAGTCGCCGATGGCGGGCGTGGGAGCCAGCGACAGGTCGACAATGCCCTTCTCGACACCCAGGCGACGGGCGGCCTCGCGGCTCATGAGCTCGCCGGCACGGGTGATCTTAAAGGCGGTCTGCTTAATCTTCTCGGCGACTTCCATCATCGATGCGGAATCGGGCAGCGTCTCCAGGGCTGCCGCCATAACGCCGGGGCCCGAGACGCCTACGTTGATGACGGCGTCGGCCTCGCCACCGCCGTGGACGGCGCCCGCCATAAACGGGGAGTCCTCGACCATGTTGGCAAAGCAGACAAACTTGGAGGCGCCAACGGAATCCTCGTCTGCCGTAAGCTTGGCGGCATCGATGATGGTCTGAGCCGCCATGAGCACGGCGTCCATGTTGATGCCGGCACGCAGGCTGGCGACGTTGACGCTGGAGCAGACGCGGCTGGTGGTGGCAAGCGCCTGGGGGATGGACTGGATGACGCGGCGGTCGGCGTCGCCGATGCCCTTCTGGACGAGTGCGGAGAAACCGCCCAGGTAATCGATGCCGAGCGTCTCGGCCGCGCGGTCGAGGGCATGCGCGATGGGGGTGAGGTCCTCATCCTTGCAGCACGCGGCGATCTGTGCCACCGGGGTGACAGAAACGCGCTTGTTGACGATGGGGATACCGTACTCGCGCTCGAGGTTCTCGGCGGTCTCGACCAGGTGCTCAGCCGTGTGCGTCACGTGGTCGTAGATCTTCGTGCACATGCGGTCGAGGTTCTCGTCACCGCAACCCATGAGCGAAACACCCATGGTGATGGTCCTGATGTCGAGGTTCTGCTCCTCAACCATGCCGCGGGTTTCCGCGATTTCTGCGGGCGTGATCGCCATCCTTGCACTCCTATCTGCCAAAACGAGCATAGTCTTGTCTATTCTAACGTGCCGCACGCGTCTCGTGGCGCGTGCGGCACGTTTTGGTGCTCGGTTGTTTCCGTTGTGTTACTGTCCAAAGACCTCTTCGGCGATGCGCGCGCTTTCGGCGGCGTCCTTGGCGTAGTAGTCAGCGCCGATCTGCTTGGCGTATTCGGGGGTGAGCACGGCACCGCCTACGATGATCTTGACGCCTGGCACCTCGGCATGAAGCAGCTTGATGGTCTCCTCCATGGCGACGACCGTGGTAGTCATAAGCGCCGAGAGGCCGACGAGCTTAATGTCGCGTTCCTTGACGGTCTTGAGCACCTCCTGCGGGTCGACGTCGCGACCCAGATCAAAGACGGTGTAGCCGTAGTTATCGAGCAGCATCTTGACGATATTCTTGCCAATGTCGTGGATGTCGCCCTTGACGGTGGCCACGCAGATCTTGCCCTTGTCGGCAATCTCGCCGGCGGGCATCAGGCGCTTGATGGTGTCAAAACCCACGCGCGCGGCCTCGGCCGAGGCCATAAGCTGCGGCAAGAAGAACTTGCCCTGGTCAAAGAGGATGCCAACCTCGTCGAGGGCGGGGATAAAGTGATTGTTGATGAGGTCCATGGCGTCGTGATCTGCCAGCAGGCGCTCGGTCTCGGCCGCGATCTCGCCTTTGCGGCCCGAGACGACCATGCGACGAATCGGGTCGTCGTTGCTGTCAGTGCCGGCGGTGCCAGCAGCGGGCGCGGTGTCGGTCGATACTACCTGAGCCGCCGCCGGGTTCGCGGCGATCTTGTACGGATCGGTCCAGCCGGCGTAGCGTTCGATGTATCCGGTCGAGCCCTCGTCCTCAACGCTCAGGACGCGATAGCTGTAGACGGTATCCATAAAGCGCTTGGAGCCCGGGTTCATGATGGGGGCATCGAGGCCCGCGCCAAAGGCGGCGGCCAAAAAGACCGAGCCCAGCAGCGGGCGGGCAGGCAGGCCAAAGCTGATGTTCGACACGCCGAGCGCGCACTTGACGCCCAGGCGTTCCTTGCACAGGGACATGGCGCGCAGGATCTGTTCGGCCTGGCGCTGGTTGGTCGAGGCGGTCATGACCAGGCAGTCGATGAGGATGCGGTCCGGTCCGATGCCGTAACGGGCAGCCTCGGCCACGATGCGCTCGGCGATGGCGAAGCGAGCCTCGGCAGTATCGGGGATGCCGCCTTCGTCGAGTGTGAGGCCGACGACGTTGGTGCCGTAGTGGGCGACTAGCGGGAAGATCTCATCCATGATCTGCTGTTTGCCATTGACCGAGTTGATGATGGGCTTGCCGGCGTAGCGGCGCACGGCTGCCTCGACGGCTGCGGGGTCGGTGGAGTCGATCTGCAGCGGCAGCAGCGTGGAGCCCTGGAGCTGCTCGGTCGCCTGCTGGATGATCTTGACCTCGTCGATCTCGGGCAGGCCTACGTTGACGTCCAGGATGTCGGCGCCCTGTTCCTGCTGGCTGATGCCCTGGCTCACGACGTAGTCCAGGTCGCCGTCGCGCAGGGCCTGTTGCAGGCGCTTTTTGCCGGTGGGATTGATGCGCTCGCCGATGACGGCGATCTTGTGGCCGTCACAGGGAAGGTCCACGACCGTCTGGGCGCTCGTGACCGACATACTGGGCTTGCGGTGGCGCGGGCTGGGCGTGTGGTTGTCGATAAGCGTGCGCAAGGCCGCCATGTGCGCCGGTGTGGTGCCGCAGCAGCCGCCCACGACGCTCACGCCGTCGGCGATCATGCCGGAGACGGCCTCGGCGTATTCGGGGGCCTGGATATCAAAGACGGTATTGCCGTCATCGTCCACGTGGGGGAGTCCTGCATTGGCCTGAACCATAACGGGCTTGTCCGTAACGGTGAGCATGCGTGCGGCGAGCCCTCTGAGCTCGGCCGGTCCCTGGCTGCAGTTGATGCCCAAAACGTCGGCGCCGATGGCGTCGAGCGTGACGGCGGCCACCTCGGGACTCGTACCCAGGAACGTGCGACCGTCTTCCTCAAAGGTCATGGTGGCAAAGACGGGCAGGTCGGAGTTCTCGCGGCAGGCGAGGACGGCAGCCTTGATCTCGGCAAGGTCGGTCATGGTCTCGATAATAAAGAGGTCCACGCCCGCGTCGACGCCGGCGCGCACTTCCTCGGCAAAGAGGTCATAGGCCTCGTCGAAGCTCAGGGTGCCCAAGGGGCGAAGCAGTGCGCCGATGGGGCCGATATCGCCGGCGACATAGTGGGCGCCGGCCGCGCGGGCGCAGGCGACGGCGGCGGCAAAGACATCTGCCACGGTGGCGGCGCCGTCGAGCTTGTGGGCGTTGGCGCCAAAGGTGTTGGCGGTGATCACGTCACAGCCGGCCTCGACGTACTGACGCTGAATATTGGTAATGACCTGGGGCTCCTCAAAGTTGAGCAGCTCGGGCAGGGCGCCTGCCTTCATGCCGGCGGCCTGCAACATGGTGCCCATGCCGCCGTCGAACAGCAGGTGTCCCGTGCCCTCGATAGCGGCGCGCAGGCGATCGTCCTTAATGCGAAGGTCATCGATCGTGCGTGTCTTGTATGCAGCGCCATTGCGGCGTGCGGCATCAACGGGCGCCGCCAGCGCGGCGCCGTCCAGATCATGAGTGATAAGCGGAGTAAACATCGATGGCTCCTAATGGCTGGAATAGCAGGTAGTGTGGGCGGCGCGGAAGCGGCAGTGCTCGTGCATACGGCAGATATTGCAGGTGGGGCGGCTCTGGGCGTCGTGGACCTCGCCGTCGAACAGACCGATCACCGCGGTCACGCTCTTGGTGGGCATGAGCAGGCTGGTGGGGGTGACGGTAAGCCCGATGAGCCGTGTGGCGTTGAGCGCATCCACGATCGAGCGCTGGGCAGAGAGCGGGCAGTCGCCATAGCCGGGACTGAAGCGCCAGTTGCCGGCGAGCCCGTGTGCAGCGGCGTCTGTCTTGACCTGTCGGTCCATCTGCTCAACAGCAGCTTCTACATAGGCAGAGCATGCGGCGTCGAGCACGGCTCCCTCTAGGGGTTGCTGGGCTCCCGTGGTGCGCAGGCGACGCTCAGCGTCCATGCCGAGGGTGCATCCCATGAGTGCGGCAAAGCGGGCGTCTTTGAGATGGCGATAGATATCGCGACCGCGCAGCTCAACGTTGGTGCCGACCAGACGGATGCAAGGCTCGCCCTGCTCGTCAACGCCCGTGGCATCGACGGCAAACACGCGTCGCACGCCACGGGGCTCAATGTCCAGTTCCAAACGTTCAACGACAAGCTCAATACGCTGCGACAGCTCGGGCTCAATCTGCTGGCCGCTGTAGCCCAGATACCGCAGCATCTCGGCACGGTCGACACGAGGGTGGTGGGCAGCGTCGATACGGTAAAGCGCCGGCGACGCAAGGTCGGCCGGCACTTCAACAACGGTTGTATCGACGTGCGGTTTTTCCATTACCCCAGGCGCTCCATAATGGTCGCGGCGATTGCAGGACGGTTCATAGTGTACAGGTGCAGACCGTCGGCACCGTGCTCCTTAAGGTCGCAAAGCTGACGAGCAGCATAATCTACACCGGCTGCCTGCAGGCTCTCGGGGTCGTTCTCGTACTTGGCGAGGATCTTGATGACGGGGGAGGGCAGCGACGCGCCGCACATAAAGACCATGCGGCTGATCTGCGACTTGCCCATAAACGGCATGATGCCCGCGGTAATGGGCACGGTGATGCCGGCCTTGTCGGCAAGCTCGCGGAAGCGATAGAAGCACTCGTTATCAAAGAAGAGCTGTGTCACAAAGAAGCTTGCGCCGGCGTCTTGCTTTTGCTTGAGGTGCTCGACCGAAAGGTTGAGATCCTCGCAGGCAATGTGGCCCTCGGGGTAGGCTGCGGCGCCCACGCAAAAGCCGGCGTCGACGAGCTCGGGGATGAGGTCGCGGGCATAGGCGTAGTCGGAGGCAGGCTTGTCGTCCTCGGTCGCGCCGGCGGGAAGATCGCCGCGCAGGGCCAGTACATTTTCTACGCCGGCGGAGCGGTATTCATCAATCTTGGCAGCGATATCGGCATGCGTGCGGCCAACGCAGGTGAGGTGCGCCACCGAGGGCGTATCGAATTCGCTCGTAATCATATGCGCGATGGGGGCGGTGGTGGCACCGTTGCCCGAGCCGCCGGCCGAGCAGGTGACCGAGACAAAGCTCGGCGAAAGCTTGCACAGATTGCCTGCCACCTCGCGAGCCGTGTCGAGGGTAAGCTCGCCCTTGGGCGGGAACATCTCAAACGAAACGGGTGCGGTGCCCTGGGATGCTGCCTGCTTAAAAACCTCGTCGACGCGCATATCGTGCTCCTTTAGATACGTAATAGTGTGATGTGTTGTAAGGATTCTACTGCACCACTGTGCCACGGTGGAGTTTCACTCGCTATTTGGGGATACCAATCAAAGATGCCTTGCTATCGGCATTTCCTATAACAGAGCGGTCAATGTAGGATGGGGCTATATTGAATGGTATCTGATGCGAAATACCAGTTAATAGAGCCCCATTCTACATTGACTACCCTTAAACCATGGGGAGAGGTCTGCAATTTATGCAGTTGATTGGCTGTTGAGGGTGGCAACGCCGCCTCGATAGGGTAACCTCATTGATTGGTTTCGCGACAGCAACATAACGGTAATGTCGCGGAAACACGGCGAGTCTAAGCTATGACTCGTTCGTTAGTAATCAACACCGCTTCTCACGCGGTGCCGATACGAAGGGAGTTCCGTATGGCCGAACTTACTGACCGCTTCGGGACCATGGTGTTCTCTGAGGAAGTCATGAAGGACTACCTCCCCAAGGACATTTGGAAGCGCCTTGCTGCAACCCTCGAGGGCGGTGAGCCGCTCGACCTGGATGTGGCCAACGCCGTTGCCCACGCCATGAAGGTCTGGGCCATCTCCAAGGGCGCGACGCACTACGCGCACTGGTTCCAGCCGCTTTCGGGCATTACTTCCGAGAAGCACGACAGCTTCCTGGAGCCCAATCACGACGGCACCGCCATTACCAAGTTTACGGGCAAGAACCTCATCCAGGGCGAGCCGGACGCCTCCAGCTTCCCCAACGGTGGCCTGCGCGCTACCTTCGAGGCCCGTGGCTACACCGCTTGGGATCCCACTAGCCCCGCCTTTATCAAGGACGATGTCCTGTGCATCCCCACGGCTTTCTGCTCCTACACGGGCGAGGCCCTGGACAAGAAGACCCCGCTGCTGCGTTCCATGACCGCGCTCTCGCGTGAGTCTAAGCGCGTTTTGGCGCTGTTTGGCAAGACCCCCAAGAAGGTCGTTCCATCCGTGGGCGACGAGCAGGAGTACTTCCTGATCAAGAAGGACGCCTATCGCAAGCGCAAGGACCTGGTCATCACCGGCCGCACCCTCTTTGGTGCCGCTCCCTGCAAGGGCCAGGAGCTTGAGGAGCACTACTTTGGCGCTATCCGCCCCACCGTCTCGGCCTATATGAAGGATCTGGACGATGAACTGTGGGCGCTTGGCATTCCCGCCAAGACCAAGCACAACGAGGTTGCTCCCTGCCAGCATGAGCTTGCACCGGTCTATGGCGAGGTCAACGAGGCCATCGACCAGAATCTGGTCATGATGGAGAAGATGAAGCTCATCGCCTCCCGTCACGACTTGGTCTGCCTGCTGCACGAGAAGCCCTTCGAGGGCATCAACGGTTCGGGCAAGCACAACAACTGGTCGCTTGGCACCGAGTCCGAGAACCTGCTCGACCCGGGCGACACCCCGCTCGACAACCTGCAGTTCATCGTCTTCCTCACCGCGGTGATCGAGGCCGTCGATAACTATCAGGAGCTCCTGCGTGCCTCCGTTGCCTCGGCCGGCAACGACCATCGTCTGGGCGCCAACGAGGCTCCTCCGGCGATTATGTCCATCTTCCTGGGCGACCAGCTTACCGAGGTCGTCGAGAAGATCATCGATGGCAAGGCTTCCGTCCATGCCACGCGCGGCGTGCTCGACCTGGGCGCCGATACCCTGCCCAAACTGATGCAGGACAACACCGACCGCAACCGCACCTCCCCGTTTGCCTTCACCGGCAACAAGTTCGAGTTCCGTGCCTGCGGCTCCGAGCAGAACGTCTCCGACTCCAACCTGGTGCTCGATGCCGCCGTGGCCAAGTCGCTCAAGTCCTTCGCCGACGCGCTTGAGGGTACGCCCGAGGATGAGTTCCAGGATGCTGCGCTCGAGTACTGCAAGAAGGTCCTGACCGATCACCAGCGCATCCTGTTCTCCGGTGACGGCTACTCCGATGAGTGGCCCGTCGAGGCCGAGAAGCGCGGCCTTGCCAACAACAAGACCACGGCCGACGCCCTGCCCGCCTTTGTTTCCGATAAGGCCATTGCGCTCTTTGAGGAGACGGGTGTCCTGACCAAGGCCGAGGCCCAGTGCCGCTACGACTGCAAGCTCGAGAAGTACAACAAGCTCATGAACATCGAGGCCACCACGATGGTTCGCGAGGCGCGTCGTACCTATCGCCCGGTCATTACCGCTTATGCCACCAAGGTCGCTAAGGGCCTTGAGACTATTCGTGCCGCCGGTGCCGAGGCCGCCATGCAGTGCGAGCAGAACACGCTCAACAAGCTCTGCAACGGCATCACCACCATCAACGACTCCATCAAGGCGCTCGACGCCGTGCATCAGAAGGCCGAGGCCCTCGATGGCCAGGAGCAGGCCAACGTGTATGCACACGAGGTCGTTCCCGCTATGGATACGCTGCGCGCCGCCGTGGATGCCATGGAGGAGATTGTGGCCGCCGACTACTGGCCGGTCCCGACCTACGACGACATTCTGTTCTACGTGTAACAGGCACGTTTGATTTTGCGTGCGAAGGGGTCTCGCCTGTGCGAGGCCCCTTCTTTTATGTCGCTCGGACCTGCTTTGAACTTGCAGCCGAGCAGGCGTTTCGCGCGGGGCATCTTGAAAGTTGTAACCTATTTTGGGCATGCGGACGTTTCGGGCGTTTGTTCATAAAGGGGAGGATTATCCGATGAAGGTATTCGATATCGTGTTTAGCCCGACCGGCGGAACGGAAAAGGCGTCTGGCTACATTGCCAATGCGTTGGAAGGGGAAACCGTTGCTGTAGATCTGACCGATAGCGGGCTTGGTTTTCGCACGGTTGCGATGACAAAAGAGGATGTAGCCGTGATCGCGGTGCCCTCGTATGGCGGGCGAGTCCCGGCTGTGGCTGCGGAGCGCTTGGGTATGATGCGGGGAAACGGTGCGCAGGCGGTTCTGGTTTGTGTTTACGGAAACCGCGCGTATGAGGACACGCTGGTCGAGCTTGAGGATGCGGCAAAGGGCGCGGGCTTTCGGGTGATCGCGGCGGTTTCTGCCATCGCCGAGCATTCTATTGTTCGCCAGTTTGCAGCCGGTCGGCCAGACCCACAGGACGCGGCGCAGCTCGCTGGGTTTGCGAATCAGATTCAGCAAAAGATATCTGCAGGAGATGCTTCTGAGCCGGCTATTCCGGGCAATCGTCCCTATAAGAAGGCCGGGGGCGCCGGTATGGTGCCCAAGGCCACAAAAGAGTGCACCGCTTGCGGGGCTTGTGCCGCAGCGTGCCCTGTTGGCGCTATCGATAAAGACGATCCCAAGCGGGTGGACAAAAAGACCTGCATTTCCTGCATGCGTTGCGTTGCCGTGTGTCCGTGGGGCGCTCGCGCGGTAAATCCCGTCATGCTCTCTGCGGCTACCAAGATGTTGAGCAAAGTCTGCGCCGAACGGAAGGAGTGCGAGCTGTTTATCTAGCGCAGGGGCTTTGAGTCTTCTTCATCTAATGTCAAGAAAGAACGAACCCGTGCGATGGTAACTCGCACGGGTTCGTACATTTTTGAGTTGGTGCCCCCAGCGGGATGTCCGCGTGCGGCTGGCGCCGCCCGCTTCCGCTGCGTCGCTTCGCTCCTTGCGCGCTGCGCTGGAAAACGCTTGCGCGTTTCCTCAGCTCCGCACCCTGTCGGGTTCGAATCTCGGCACATGGATAGCAAAAAGCCCGCTACCGAATTGGCAACGGGCTTCTCAGATCCTGTGGTGCCCCCAGCGGGATTCGAACCCGCGATATCCACCTTGAAAGGGTGGCGTCCTTGGCCGCTAGACGATGGGGACAGCGGGAAAGAGTATAGCAGACTTTTCTATCCGTTCACATATCGTTGGCAGATTGAAAAACCACCACACAGGAGTGGGTTTCTATTCCGATATTCAAATATCTCAATCTGTAACATCTGGGCGGGCAAATCGGCTCTATCTGTTACAGATCGAGACAAACGGCGGGCGTCGGGACGAATATCTCAATCTGTAACAGTAAGACGACTTTCAACGGCCTAGATGTTACAGATCGAGACAAACAAACGTGGCAGATCAAAACCACCACAAAGGTGCCTGTCCCCTTTGTGGTGGCGGGGCGTTAGGGGAGGAGCTTCATCGCGGCGTCGTGGGCGGCGTGCTCGTAAGCGTCGTCGAGGGGTTTGAGCGGCAGCAGAGCGGTGGCCTGTGCATCGCCACGGCGCTCGAGAGCGTGGGCGATGAGCCAGTCGGCGAGCTCGGGGTTCTTGGGCAGTGCCGGTCCGTGTAGGTACGTGCCGATGACGCCCTTGTAGATGATGCCCTCAAAGCCATCGTCGCCGTTGTTACCGGTGCCCGTGACGACGGACGTTCCGAGCGGCGTGGCCTCTGCATCGAGCAGGGTGCGGCCGCCGTGGTTCTCGAATCCCACAAAGGGCTCGGATGACAGGTCGGTCTTGACGGCGACGTTGCCGATCAGACGGTCGGAGCCGCGCACGGTTTCGGCGGCAATGACGCCCAGGCCCTCGATGCGATTCTCGCCCATATAGTACGAACGGCCGAGCAGCTGATAGCTGCCACAGATAGCGAGCAGCGAGCCGCCATCCTCAACATAGGCCGCGACCTTGTCTTTTTGAGCGAACAGCTCGTGTGCCACGGCCAGCTGATCGCGGTCGGAGCCACCGCCCATCATGACGATGTCGGCGTCGGTGAGATCGAGCGACTCGCCCATACGGACCTCGTCCACGCGCACGGGGATGCCACGCCAGGCGCAGCGGCGCTCGAGGGCAATGACGTTGCCGCCGTCGCCATAGAGGTTGAGGGCATCGGGATACAGGTAGACGATGCGCAGGGGGCGCGAAAGCTCGACCGGCGCAATGTCGGTGGGGACAGCGCTGCCATCGGCGCGCGTTACGGCGTGGAAGGCGACCGAGCTCGCATCGGTGCTCTTAAGCTCGTCGAGCTCCTTGACCAGCGGCGGGAAGGCCGTGTAGTTGGCGACGGCGTAGAAAGTATCGCCAGCCTCCTCGTCCGCCACGGCGCCGATCGCTTGCTCGATATTCGAGATGATGGCGGCGTCGATGCCGGCGTACTTCAGGCGTACCTGCATATCGTGTGCACGCGTGCCGCCGGCAAAGGCGACAAGCCCTGGGGTATCGGCGATGCGCTCGAAGTCGACGTCGTAGATCCACGAGACATCGTGGCCGTCGGCGTCGTTGTCGTTGAGGAAGAAAGCGCAGAGTCTGCCGCCTGCCGTCTTGATGGACTGGATTTGCCGATCGAAGCCTACGGGATTTTTGGCCAGATTGGCCTCGACGGTACGGCCGGCGATTTCCCAGCGGCCCATGCGTCCACCGGCGGGGACGTAGGCATCGAGCGTGGGCTGTAGGTGAGCTGCGTCCACGCCCAGCTCGTGGGCGGCAAAGAAGGCTGCAGCTACGTTGTAGACCATATACAGGCCGTTGTAGCGCGTGGCGATGTGCGTTGCGGGTGCGTCGATATCGGGTCCAAAGTTCAGGTCAAAGCCGTAGCCGTCGCAGCCGAGCTCCACGTTCGTCACGCGACGGACAAGCCCGGGGCGGGCCCAGCCGCACGAAGGGCAATGGTATGCGCCAAGCTGTCCGTACTGCACGTAGTCGTACTCCAACGGTGCGTTGCACTGTGAGCAAAAACGCGAGTCGCTAATGCGGTCGGACTCGGTGTTGGTGGCGCCGTCGATGCCAAAGGCGATGCTTGCATTGGGAACGCGCGCGGCGATTGCGGCACACAGCGGGTCGTCTGCGTTGTAGATGAGCGTTGTTGCCGGAGAGAGCTCCAACGCATGGGCGATGACGTCTTGGGTATGGTCGATCTCGCCGTAGCGGTCTAGCTGGTCGCGGAACAGGTTGAGCAGCACAAAGTACGTCGGCTTGAGCTTGGGCAGAACGCGTACGGTGTAGAGCTCGTCGCACTCAAAAACGCCCACGCGCTTGCCGCTGCTGGTGTGCTTAAGGCCGCCGCGGGCCTCGAGCAGAGCACCCACCACACCAGGCTCCATATTGTTGCCGGCACGGTTGCATACCACGGTGGCGCCGCTGGCGGCAACGGCGTCGGCGATGAGGTTGGAGGTGGTGGTCTTACCGTTGGTGCCGGTGATCACCACGCTGCGGTCGACAAGGCCCGCGAGGTCGCTCAGCAGCTCGGGGTCGATCTTCATGGCGATGCGGCCGGGGAGTACGCCGCCCTGGCGCTTAAGGACGGAGCGCAGCCCCCAGCGGGCGATATCGCTCGAGGTGCAGGCAAGAGATGAGCGGAGATTCATGAAGCCGTTCCTAACGTGAATGACATGGTCGTGGCGTTTGCGCCGTTAAAAGCCGTAACGGCGCGCAAATTCCTGGGCAAGCTGCGACACGTCTTCGCAGGCATTGGCCCAGGGGGCAAAGTCGGGAGTGTCCGAGATAATGCCGTCGGCCTCCCAAACTGCCTGATGCGAAAGGTCCCAGGGGTCGTGCGGTTCGGGCCGGCAGGGAAGGTACGGTGTCTGATACATGGGGTTCAGCAAAAAGAACGCGCCGCCCTCGCAGCGGTTGGCAAACTCGCGCAGCGCGCGTGTCGCCGGCCGCATCTTGTTCGTTTTGAACAACAGGATCGTGCGGGCGAGTAGGTACCAGGGGGAGCTCTCGAGGGCATCGGCCCCCATCTGCTCCTCGAGCTGGTGGGCCAGGGCAAAAAAGCCGTCCTCGTCTTCCAGGCGAGCGAGGGCGAGTAGCACGGTGCCTGCAGCTCGGGTGGGATAGCCTTCCGCCTTAAGAACGCGGCGAGAATAGTTGGCGGCAGCACGGTAGCGAGCGCTCGCCATGCACAGCTGCGAGATGGCCTCGAGCGTGTGGAGCCACCCGATAAGAGCCGGCTCGCTTACGGTGAGATCGGCCGCCGTCACGCCGTCCGTCAAAACCTTGTTGGCCCAGTAGTGCGGGGCCTCCATGTCGAACCCGGGCACGCTTTGCTGCAAGTAATCGGCCGTGGTCGCCTCGAGCTTCATCAAGTCGCCTAGACAGGCGTCGACGGGCGTGTCCGCCAAAATGATGGCGAGCAGCTGGGCATCGACGGCCAGCGCATCGACACGAACAATCTTGAGCAGCTCGTCGCGCATGTCGTCGAACAGGCGGTTGCGCGTCTGTTCAAACTCCTCGTCGCTGCCCATGTCCTCGATACGATGGAGCTCGTCGAGCAGGTGGTGGTGGACGCCTGCATAGGACAGCAGTGCCTGGGCATGCTCGGTCTGCGCATACTTATGAGGGTTGACGCTCACGTCGCTATGGACAAGCTCGCGTGCTGCATCGGTGAGTTCGGGGTGCGACGCAAGGTAGGCGCGCTCCAGGTAGGCGGGGATGTAGACGCTCGGATCCATTAGAGGTCTCCTCCCTTAAACGGCAGGCCCTGCTCGGCCGCCCGCAGGATGCGCTCGTCAATCTGGGAACGCACGATATCGTTGGTGGCGACCCAGGCGGCAAAGCTGGCGTTGTCGGGGGCGCCCAAGCCCTCTTGCAGTACCGGCGTCGCCTCGGACAGCGCAAGGACAAGCTCGTCGGTGGAGCCCACGCCCACGTTGACGCGGGCATAGACGCCATCGGGAAACTCGGTTTGGAAATAGAGCGCCTCGGCTGCGTGTGGGCACGAGCGTGCAAGGATGCGCAAGTAGTGCTCGGCACCCTCGTAGTCCAGCTCGCGCCAGGCAGCGCTCATCAGCGCGATGAGCGTCCACGGGTCCAAGTCGCGCTCCGCGTCCTTGGGACGACGGCGTAGCGGCGTGTTGGCGAGATAGGGGACGGAGTGGGCAGAGCGAAAGCGCTTGAGCTCCTCGGCGGGGTATTCGAGCTTCGCCATGGCGAGCATCGCGGTGTGACGGACGCCGGCCGGATCGTTGGGGGCAAAGTCGAGGCTGCGGTTTGCGGCTTCGAGCGACATGCGATAGCGGCCGCTAATGAGGGCGCGCGACGCAAGGGCGGCAAGCCAGCGCAGGTAGGGGCGGCGCATAAGGTCGCCCGCGGCCTCACGCTCGTAGGGGTCCTGCGCCGAGGCGATCTTGAGTGCCAGGTCGTGCTCGACTTCATCGCGCTTGGATACCAAGTACTGTACGTACTCCTCGTTGGAGTTGGCGGTGAGGGCGGTCAGCATGCGCTGGGCATCCCAGTTGGTAGGGTCGAGCGCGGCTGCCTCGCGAAGCATGTTCTCGGCAGCGGCCTCTTCTTGCTCTGCCTGGGTATCGTCAGGGATAAAGGGAATGCGGTAGTCGACAGCCTCGACCACCTTGGCAATGAGGTGCCCGGCGCGGTCGCGGTCGTGCACGATGAGCGGCGCGGGGTTGCGGGTGAATTGTTCCATCAGACGCTCTACGGCGGCACCGTCGGTGAGCGGGATATTGTCGCGGCGCAAGGCCTCAAGAACGAGGCGATGGCAATCCTCTTGAATGGGATCGAATGCCATGGGGCCTCCTTTGCTGCGGTTAGGGTTCAAATGTCTCTATATAAAGTTCTAGTTTACCCGCATGTGGCACACCGGGGGTGCCGCACTTGGACATGCACCTTTGCACCACGAAGACGGATGTCGCACAAATGTCGGCACCTTGGACGACTGAGTGGTATCACGGTGCCGCAAACGGTCGATTTTTGGCGGCGAACGGGGCGCATTTTGGAGGGGCACAGTCCTGCCCGGGATATGTGGTCAACCTTGATAAAACGTTTGCCCAGCTTGGGAGTATGAATGCCCCACAAGGGTCTTCAGGGATAGAAAAAACGTTTCATCATTGTCGGCTTTAGGTGAATAACTGACCAACCAGAACGGTAGAATAGTGTTTGTCTGAGCGTTGAGACGTTTAGACATCGCGCATTGTCATCGCCGGCAACGCGCAAAACGGTCCTAACGGAGCCAATTGGGTGCTCCGTTATATACGCAAGTCTAAGAGGGGCTTGTTTAGGAGGCACAGTATGGGACGTTTTACCAATCCTCGCGATCTGTACTTTGGTGAGGGCGCTCGCCACGAGGTGAAGAACCTCAAGGGCAAGAAGGCCATCATCGTTTCTGGCGGCAGCTCTATGCGCCGCGGCGGGTTCCTGCAGGACGTTGAGGCCGACCTCAAAGAGGCCGGCATGGAGGTCAAGCTGTTCGAGGGCGTCGAGTCCGATCCGTCCATCGAGACGGTCATGAAGGGCGCCGAGGCCATGCGCGAGTTCGAGCCCGACTGGATTATCGCCATCGGCGGCGGCTCGCCCATCGATGCCGCTAAGGCCATGTGGGTCTTCTACGAGTATCCCGAGGAGTCCTTCGATAACATCATCCAGCCGTTCAGCTTCCCCGAGCTGCGTCAGAAGGCTCACTTCTGCGCCATCTCCTCTACCTCCGGTACCGCTACCGAGGTCACTGCCTTCTCCGTCATTACCGACTATGCCAAGGGCATCAAGTACCCGCTGGCCGACTTCAACATCACCCCTGATGTCGCCATCGTCGACCCCGAGCTCACCTACACCATGCCCGCCAAGCTGTGCGCTCACACCGGCATGGACGCTCTGACCCACTGCATGGAGGCCTACGTTTCCACCTGCGCTTCCATGTTCACCGACGCCAACGCTCTGCACGGCATCCGCGAGATCGTCGAGTGGCTGCCCAAGTCCTATGCTGGCGACCATGAGGCCCGTCAGCACATGCACGAGGCTCAGTGCATCGCCGGTATCGCCTTCTCCTCGGGCCTGCTCGGCATCGTTCACTCCATGGCTCACAAGACCGGTGCTGCCTTCGAGAACGGCCACATCATCCACGGTGCTGCTAACGCCATGTACCTGGGCAAGGTCATCCAGTGGAACTCCAAGGATCCCCGTGCTGCCGAGCGTTATGCTTACGTGGCCAAGGAGATCCTGCACCTTCCCGGCGAGACCAACGAGGAGCTCATCGCTGCGCTCGTCCAGAAGATTCGCGACCTCAACGACCAGCTCAACATTCCGCAGTCCATCAAGGATTACGCGAATGGTGGCGTGAAGGTCGACGCCGAGAACCCGCAGATGGTCTCCGAGGAGGAGTTCCTCGCCAAGCTTCCCGAGATCGCCGCGAACGCCGAGACCGACGCCTGCACGCCCGAGAACCCGCGTGAGACCAAGGCTGCCGACTTCGAGAAGATTCTCAAGGCCTGCTACTACGACACCGACATCGATTTCTAATCGACTCTTGTTATCGTAACGAGGGGCTCCGCACGTATCCGTACGGAGCCCCTTTCTTTTTTATTATTAGAGAATGGGATAGTTATGGCTGCAATTTTCAATAGCCCCAGCAAGTACATCCAGGGTCCGGACGAGCTCGTAAAGCTCGGCTCCTATGTCGAGCCGCTCGGTGCTAAAGCCCTCGTCATCGTGACGCCTTCGGGCAAGAAGCGCGTCGGTGCCAAGATCGAGGGCGGTTTTGCCGAGGCCAAGGCCGAGCTGCTGTTTGAGGATTTTAACGGCGAGTGCTCCAAGGGCGAGGTCGATCGTCTGGTTGCGCTCGCTCGCGACAACGGTTGCGACATCATCGTCGGCGTCGGTGGCGGCAAGATCCTCGACACCGCGAAGGCCGTTGCCTACTACCTGGAGTCCCCGGTCATCATTTGCCCCACCATTGCTTCGACCGATGCTCCGTGCTCGGCACTTTCGGTGCTCTACACCGACGACGGCCAGTTCGACAAGTATCTCTTCCTTAAGGCAAACCCCAATATTGTCCTGATGGATACGACGGTTATCGCGGCGAGCCCGGTGCGCCTGACGGTTTCCGGCATGGGCGATGCGCTCGCAACCTACTTTGAGGCCCAGGCGACGCATGATGCCGACGGCGGCACTTGCGCCGGCGGCAAGGGCGGCATGGCCGGCCTGGCGCTCGCCAAGCTCTGCTACGAGACGCTTATGGCCGATGGCGTCAAGGCCAAGGTCGCGCTGGAGAAGGGTGCGCTCACGCCTGCCGTTGAGCACATCATTGAGGCCAATACGCTGCTTTCGGGCATTGGCTTTGAGAGCTCGGGCCTTGCTGCTGCTCATGCCATCCACAATGGCCTGACGATGCTGCCCGAGTGCCACGGCATGTATCACGGCGAGAAGGTCGCCTTCGGCACCATCGTCCAGCTGGTACTCGAGGATGCTCCGACTGAGAAACTCGAGGAAGTCTTGGGCTTCTGCATTGAGCTGGGCCTGCCGGTCACGATGAAGGAACTTGGCGTTGCCGAGCTTACGCGCGAGCAGGCCATGATTGTTGCCGAGGCCGCCTGCGCGCCCGATGACACCATGTGCAACATGCCGTTTGAGGTGACGCCCGAGATGGTCGCAAACGCCATCCTGGGTGCCGACGCGCTGGGCCACTACTATCTCATGGATGAGTAAATCAAGCTAAGGAAGGGGCAAAGCAAGCAGATGGCTTTGCCCCTTTTTGCTATGGTGCAAAGTGGCCTGTCTCCAATGCACAAGTTGGTGCAGGGGGCAGGTTACTTTGTACCAATCGTTGTTTGATGAAAGGGCGGATTCTCGTATGGCGCTTCCCATGGTTTATGGCGGTCCCGGTCGGTATGTTCAGGGGCCGGGTGAGCTCTCGCGTCAGGGCAGGTATTTGTCATGGTTGGGTTGCGCTGCCTATGTCCTGTTTGACCAGGGCACCGAGGATCGGCTGTGCAGGCAGATCGTCGATGGATTTCTGGACGAAGATCTAAGCGAGCCATTCTTTAAGATCTATAACGGTCCGTGTACGGAAGAGGCCGTTGTTGAAATGGCTAAGGAAGCCCGGGCTGAGTATTGCGACATGGTGGTGGGTATTGGCGGCGGCAAGATGCTCGATATCGCCAAGGCCGTTGCGTTTTATGCCGAGTTGCCGTTGTGCGTATGCCCCACGGCGGCTTCGATGGACGGTCCGTGCAGCGCGATTTCGGTGTTGTATCACGAGGATGGGTCGTTCGACCGCTACCTGATGCTCGAGAAGAATCCAGACCTGGTCGTGGTCGATACCAACGTGGTCGCGGCGGCCCCGCTGCGTATGACGGTCGCTGGCATGGGCGATGCGCTGGCAACGTACTTCGAGGCGCGTTCGTGCGCCGCGGCGCACGGCGTCAACGAACACGGTGGCGCGCCGGGGCACTTGGCTTTGGTTGCGGCTCGTGCCTGCTATGACACACTCATGGAGTGCGGCGTCGCTGCCAAGCGCGATCTCAAAAAGGGCCGTATATCGCCGGCGGTTGAGCGCCTGATCGAGTGCAATATTCTGCTCTCGGGCGTCGGCTTTGAGAGCGGTGGCTTGGCGTTGGCACATGCCATCGCCAACGGGTTGACGATCCTGCCCGAGTGCAAGGCCATGCACGGCGAGGCCGTGGCATTTGGCCTAGTGGTCCAGCTTCGTTTGGAGCGTGCGCCCGAGCTTGATCAGGTGCTCGAGTTTTGCCAGCGCGTCGGCCTACCGACGACGCTCGCGGAGCTGGGACTTGGCGAGATTTCCGTTACCGACCTGATGAGCGTTGCAGATGCGGCCTTTAGAAACGAACGCAATATGGCTAACGAGCAGGCCAAGGTGACCAAACAAAAGCTTGTGCAGCTCATGTGCGAGGCATAGCTTGGCGTTTGATCGATCTTGTGCAATCGAGGCGGCGATAGGCTATAGACTATTTGCCTCAAAGGTGCGCCGCGTGTAATTTGCCCGAGGCGTGGGCCGATAGCGTATCATTATCTCTTGCTTGTTTGCACTGCTCAGGGAGGGGCCGCGCATGGCGCAGGAACACGATCTGTTTGATGACATTATCGAGATCAGCAAGGGTTTCGACTTTCTTAAAAACCCGCTTGGCGGCGTGACCGATGCACTCGATCCGTCGGCGCCGCAGTGGAACCCTGCCGACTACAAGGAGCGTCCGCGCGGCAACACCATTCCGTGCCTGACCTGCAAAAACGAAAAGAGCGGCTGCACCGCGTGCATGGACGTGTGCCCGGTCAACGCTATCGAGGTCGAGGAAGACTCCATCGAGATCCTCGACTCCTGTCGCAAGTGCGGCCTGTGCGCCGCTGCCTGTCCGACCGAGGCGATCATCTCGCCGCGCCTGGCGCCCAAAAACCTGTATGACGACATTGTCTCTGCTGCTACGAGCCATGAGACCGCTTACGTCACCTGCACGCGCGCCCTCAAGCGCATGCCGCGCGAAAACGAGGTCGTCGTTGCCTGCGTGGGCGATATTACGGCCGAGACCTGGTTCTCGGTACTGGCCGATTATCCCAACGTGAGCGTCTACCTGCCGTTGGGCGTGTGCGATAAGTGCCGCAACACCGGTGGCGAGGATATTCTGGGCGAGGCGATTGCGAAGGCCGAGGAGTGGTCCGGCACGGGTATGGGCCTGGAGGTCGACCCCAAGAGCCTCAAATGCCATAAGCGTCGCGAGTACGAGCGCAAGGAGTACATGGATAAGATTGCCCGTACCACGGGTCTAACCGTGACCAAGCTCAATCCGGCGACGGCGGCGCTGGCCTCGGTGACGCAAAAGCTCAAGGCCCATCGCCATCAGATTACCCAGCTGGAGCGCACGCTCAACACCATGTGCGGCACCACGACGACCAAGCGTCGCCGTTCGCTCACGCACGGGCGGCAGCTGGTGCTCTCGACGCTGCAAAACCACCCCGAGCTTGCCCAGAACATGCAGGTGAGCACGCCGGAATGCGATTTTGACAAGTGCACGTCGTGCGGCGAGTGCGTCAACGTGTGCCCCACGTTTGCCTGCGATTTGGTGGGAAGCGGCCGCTTTGCGTTGGAGTCCACGTATTGCCTAGGTTGTGGAGCCTGCGTCAAGGTGTGCCCCGAGCATGCGCTCAAGCTGGTCGAGCACGATGCGTCCAATCTAGTCGTTGTTGACCCCGAGGCCGAGGAAAAGGCCGCTCAGAAGGCCAAGGCCCACGAAGAAGCGGAGAAGGTCAAGGCCGAGGCAAAGGCTAAGCTCGGTAAGATGCTCGATCAGGTGGAGAAGCTCGCGGACTAGCTAAAAGAGCGTAAATGATGGCCAGTGGGACAGGTACTGCCCCACCGGCCAAAAAAGTTGCGGTGGAATAGTTCCCGTTTTGCCCTTAAGCTGGCCATTCTAGGAACTATTCCACCGCAACTAATAGATGGTTAGCCCATGCTGCTCTGATGGGTCTCGCTGCCGTTATTGCGGCGGTTGACCGTTTCGTGGAGTAAAAAGAAGCTGGGAACCTGCTTTGTCTCGGTGTATTCCATAAGGATGCCGTCGGCGTTGTAGGTCTGCCCGCGTATAACGGCGAGTGCGTTAAAGTCGTCGAGATCGAGCACGCGCGCATCTTCGGGCGTGGGATGCTCAATCGTTACATCGCGTTTGCCCGTGGCAATCTTAATGCCAAGATCTTCTTCGAGGTAACGATAAATCGAATCGTTGACAATCTCGGGTGTCAGTCCCGGTACCTGTGAGCTTAGGTAATAGGAGTCGTCGGAGCACACGGCATGTCCGTCTGCATAACGGATGCGTTTGGCGCGCGTAAGCTCGCAGCCTTCGGGAAACCCGGTAATCCTGGAGAGTGCCTTGCTACAGACGAGGAGCTCAAAGACGGTGGTGACAGTCTTGAGCTCAAAGCCTCGGCTGGTCGCGATTTCCTTAAAGGTCTCGAGTCCGCCGCCGCCACGACTCTTCTCGTCACTGATGTTGCGAATGACGCGCATGCCTTTGCCTTGCTGGGGGAGCACGTAACCATCTGCCGCAAGCATCGAGATGGCGCGACGGACCGTCATGCGCGAACAGTCAAACAGCTGCGTGAGCTCAGTCTCCGAAGGCAGATAACTCTGATAGGCGTATGTGCCGTCGTCAATCGACTGCTTCACGTTGTCATAAATAGTTTGGAAGATGGCTCGCGCCATGACGGTCTCCTAGAGCTGGGTGCGTGAACGACGGATGAGGGCCGCCCGCGCAGGTGTCAATCGATTTACTTGCCGGGGTCGATTATATATTTGCCCATGGCACGCAGGGCCGGGTCTGACAGGATGGCGCCGAGTTCGTCGAGGGAGGCTACCTTTGCGACCATCGAGGATACGTCGAGCCTGCCAGAGTCGATGAGCTCGAGCGCACGACGCTGCGTATAAGGGTTAATGTAGGACGAGGTAAGCACAAGCTCCTTCTGGAAGACCTCGAAGGGCTTGACGGTGATTGTCTCATCGGGCTTGGTGAGGCCGAACATCATGACCGTAGCCTTGTGGCCGGCGATCTGGATGGCCTGCTCGATGGTGACGGGCTTGCCAACACACTCGATAACGACATCGACGTTGCCGACGCCCTCCTGCTTCAGGCGGGCCGGGACGTCCTCGTGGATGGAATCAATTGCCAGGTCGGCGCCGAGTTTGAGCGCAACCTCGCGCTTGCCTTCGACGGGCTCGAACAAGACAACCTTGGTGGCGCCGGCGTTTTTAGCAAGCTGCATCATGAGCAGACCGATCATGCCACCGCCGATAACGACAACTGTGCTGCCGGGCTTGATGTTGCACATATCGATGCCGTGCAGGCAGCAGGCGACGGGTTCGGTCATAGCGCCCTGCTCGAAGCTGGTGTGATCGCCCAACTTGTAGACTTGCTGCATATCGACGGAGCAGTACTCGGCAAAGCCGCCGTTAACGGTGGTGCCGTAACCGGTCATATGCTCGCAGTAGTGGTTGATTCCGTCGCGGCAGGGTTCGCAGCAGCCGCAGGGATGGTTTGGGTCGATGCACACGCGATCGCCCGGTTTAAAGCCAGCGACGTCGCTGCCCACGGCCTCGACAACGCCCGCAAACTCATGACCAAGGATCGTGGGCGGGGTAACGTCGGCTGCACCCTTGTCGCCTTCATAGATATGAACGTCGGTACCGCAGACGCCGCAAGCTTTGACGTTGATCAGAACGTCGCGCCTGCCCACGGCCGGCTTTGCCGATTCCTCGACTCTGAGGTCGTGCTTTCCATAGAAGACCGCGCTTTTCATGGTGACTCCTTAACGTGGCGGTGAATGTTGTAATGAAGTATAGGCATGTATATAGATATAGACAAGCACATCTAGACAAGTAGAAAAGAAATTTAAAATGCAGCCATCAGCTATGTCAGATTTAGCAGGCGAAATACTGGACATATACCGTTTACCGACCGTAGTCTTTATGCTAACTTGTCTAGATAAGTGATGTGATAAAACGTAAGTGCAAGAAGTCAGGGACACGGGCCCACCCGTCCTATTGCACGAGGTACACGCAAACGGCGCGTCTGCGGTCTCGAGTGAAGCCAAAACCGCAGCGCTCCGAATGAAGAGAGGGGGATTCCCCGTCATGATGCAAAAGATACAACGTTTCGGCGGTGCAATGTACACGCCTGCAATTCTTTTCGCATTTTCCGGAATCGTCGTCGGCCTGGGTACGTTGTTTACCACCGAGGCGATCTTTGGCGAGATGGCCACAGCGGGTCATCTTTGGTTTGATTGCTGGAATGTGCTGCTCCAGGGTGGTTGGACGCTCTTTAACCAGATGCCGTTGCTGTTTTGCGTAGCGTTGCCAATCTCGCTCGCGAACAAGCAGAACGCTCGCTGCTGCATGGAGGCTTTGGCCATCTACCTTACCTTCAACTACTTTGTAAGCACAATCTTGGGGCAGTGGGGCCCTGTCTTTGGGGTCGACTACTCTGTCGAGGCGGGCAGCGGTACTGGTCTTGCCACTATCGCAAGCATCAAAACGCTTGATATGGGCATCATGGGCGCGCTTATCATTTCTGGTATCGCCACGATGCTTCACAACAAGTACTTCGACACCGAACTTCCCGAGTGGCTGGGCGTGTTCTCGGGCTCCGTGTTCATCTATATGATCGGTTTCTTCGTTATGGTTCCGGTCGCTCTTATCGCTTGCCTGGTATGGCCGCATGTTCAGGCTGCTATCTCCGCCTTCCAGGGATTCATCCTTTCCGCCGGTACGTTTGGCGTGGGCGTCTTTGCTTTCTTCGAGCGCGTGCTGATCCCTACAGGCCTGCACCACTTTATCTATACGCCGTTCTATTACGACAACGCGGCGGTCAACGGCGGCATCTTTGCTGCTTGGGCCAACATCCTGCCCCAACTGGCTGCCGATCCGAGCATTGCTCTTAAGGATGCCGCACCCTGGGCTGCCTATACCTGCCCTGGTTGGACTAAGGTCTTCGGCTCGCTTGGCGTCGCCATTGCGTTTTATATGACCGCCAAACCCGAGCGCAAGCAGCGCGTCAAGGCTCTGCTCATTCCCGTCACCCTTACCGCTATGCTTTGCGGTATCACCGAGCCGCTTGACTTCACCTTCCTGTTCATCGCGCCCGGCCTGTTCGTCGTCCACTGCGTGCTCGGAGCGCTCGGCTGCATGGCTCAAAACCTCCTTGGCGTCGTGGGCATCTTCGACGGCGGCATCATCTCGATGCTCTCGTGGGACTGGCTGCCCCTTTGGGCCGCACACGGTCTGCAGTACGCCATCTCCATCCTTGTCGGTCTGTGCTTTACCGCTCTTTGGGTCGTGGTCTTCCGTTTCCTGATCGTCAAGTTCGACTTTAAGACCCCCGGTCGCGAGGATGACGATGTTGAGGTCGAGCTCAAGTCCAAGGCCGACTACAAGCAAAAGCAGGGCGGTGCTGCTGCTGGCAAATCGGTCGCCCAGAGTAAAGATGATGAGCGCTTGGTGCTTGCCGAGAACATCCTCGATCTGCTCGGTGGCACGGATAACATCATCGATGTAACTAACTGCGCTACCCGTCTGCGCGTTAACGTCAAGGACAAGAGCGTCGTTGCACCCGAGGCTTCCTTCAAGGCGATCGGTACGCATGGCTTGGTGGTCCAAGGTCAGTCGATCCAGGTCATCATCGGCCTTACCGTCCCGCAGGTTCGCGAGAAGTTCGAGAGTCTTCTGAAGTTCGAGAGTCTTCTGTAAACCATCGTCCATCGAAACAATCGGCCTTGCGAGCCGGTATGCACCGCAAGGCCGATTCTGGAGATAAAAAACTCCACTTCTAGGTAACAATTCCAAACCGTGCAGGCCGCGTACGGGGATGGATTGAGCAAGCGGCCAGAATGAGGAGGACATCATGTCCAAGAAAAACTATGCCGTGACCATTGCCGGCGGTGGCTCTACCTTCACCCCGGGCATCGCTCTAATGCTGCTTGAGGAGCGCGACCGCTTCCCGGTCAACAAGGTGACCTTCTACGACAACAACGCCGAGCGCCAGGAGATCGTTGCCAAGGCGTGCGAGATCTACTTCCACGAGAACGCTCCCGAGGTTGAGTTCAACTACACCACCGACCCCGAAACCGCTTTTACCGGTACTGACTTCGTCCTTGCTCACATCCGCGTGGGTCTCTACGCTATGCGCGAGCTCGACGAGAAGATCCCCCTCAAGTACGGCTGCGTTGGTCAGGAGACCTGCGGCGCTGGCGGCATCGCCTACGGTATGCGCTCCATCGGCGGTGTCATCGAGATCCTGGACTACATGGAGAAGTACAGCCCCAACGCCTGGATGCTCAACTACTCCAACCCCGCGGCCATCGTCGCCGAGGCCTGCCGCGTGCTGCGCCCCAACAGCCGCATCATCAACATCTGCGACATGCCGATCGACCTCATGGATAAGATGAGCCGTATGTGCGGCATCAAGGATCGTCGCGAGCTGCAGTACAGCTACTACGGCCTCAACCACTTTGGTTGGTGGAGCAAGATCTACGACAAGGAGGGTAACGACCTCATGCCGCAGATCAAGGAGCACATGGCAAAGAACGGCTACTTGGACGGCATTGAGCACGAGGCCGGTAAGGAGCAGCACGTCGAGGAGAGCTGGATTCACACCTTCGGCAAGGCCAAGGATGTCTATGCTGTCGATCCCGAGACGATTCCCAACACCTACCTCAAGTACTACCTGTACCCGGACTATGTTGTCGAGACGTCTGACCCCAACTACACTCGCGCCAATGAGGTTATGGACGGCCGCGAGAAGAAGGTCTTTGGCGCTTGCCGCGACATCATCGCCAAGGGTACTGCCAAGGACGGCGGCTTTGAGCCCGACGTACACGCCAACTACATCGTCGACCTTGCCTGCGCACTGGCCGAGAATACGCTCGAGCGCTTCCTGCTGATCGTCCCCAACGATGGCGCTGTGCCCAACTTCGACCCGACGGCCATGGTCGAGGTGCCTTGCATCGTCGGTTCCAACGGCTTTGAGAAGATCTGCCAGGGCCCGATTCCGCAGTTCCAGAAGGGCCTGATGGAGCAGCAGGTTTCCGTCGAGAAGCTCGTTGTCCAGGCTTGGGTCGAGGGCAGCTACCAGAAGCTCTGGCAGGCACTCACGCTCTCCAAGACCATTCCTTCGGCGAGCGTTGCTAAGCAGATCCTGGACGAGCTCATCGAGGCCAACAAGGATTTCTGGCCCGAGCTTAAGTAAGGACTACTGTCTCGAATTCTCACGCATCTCTGCTTCATTTGCGCCGCCGCGGTGTCCGGATTCGCCCGGATGCTGCGGCGGCGCTATACTTATACGGTTTGAAGTACCTGTACCAAAAGGAGCTGTCGTGTCCCTTTCCATCGGTATCGTGGGCCTGCCCAACGTGGGCAAGTCGACGCTGTTCACCGCGCTTACCAAAAAGACCGGCCTTGCCGCCAACTACCCGTTCGCCACGATCGACCCCAACGTGGGTATCGTCGATGTGCCCGATAGCCGCTTGCAAAAGCTCGCTGACATCGTTAACCCGGGTCGCATTGTGCCGGCGACGGTCGAGTTCGTCGACATCGCAGGTCTGGTGAAGGGCGCTAACGAGGGCGAGGGCCTGGGCAACCAGTTCTTGGCCAACATTCGCGAGACCGATGCCATCTGCGAGGTCGTGCGCTACTTTAAGGACCCCAACGTCATGCGTGAGGTGGGCCGCACGGGCGAGTTCGTCGATCCTGCCGGCGATGCCGACACCATCATGACCGAGCTCATCCTGGCCGATATGGGCACGCTCGAGAAGCAGCTGCCTAAGCTCGAGAAGGAGGCCAAGCGCGACAAGGAGCTCATGCCCAAGTTTGAGGTCGCCAAGCGCCTGCTTGCCTGGCTCAACGAAGGCAAGCGCGCCGCGTCCATGGAGATGACCGACGAGGAGCGTGCCGCTGCCAAGGGCCTGTTCCTGCTCACCATGAAGCCCATCCTGTATGTGGCCAACGTGGACGAGGATATGCTCAACGACGACCTGGCGCCCATCGACGGTGTCAAGCCGCTGCCCATCTGCGCCAAGATTGAGGCCGAGCTTTCCGAGCTCGATCCCGAGGACGCTGCCGACTACCTGGAGAGCCTGGGCCTGGAGCAGCCCGGCCTGGACGTGCTCGCGCAGGCCGCCTACAAGCTGCTCGGCCTGCAGTCGTTCTTTACGGCTGGTGAGATGGAGGTCAAGGCCTGGACGGTGCGTCAGGGCGCGACCGCCCCGCAGGCCGCCGGTGTCATCCACACCGACTTTGAGCGCGGCTTTATTAAGGCCGAGGTCATTGGCTATGACGACTACATCGAGCTCGGCGGCGAGCAGGGTGCCAAGGCCGCCGGCAAGCTGCGTATTGAGGGCAAGGACTATGTCATGGCCGATGGCGACGTCGTGCACTTCCGCTTTAACGTGTAAGGACGACGCGCATGTTTAAATATGGCAAAAAAGCTGGCTACATGGGCATCGCGCTGCTGGTGCTTGCGGTGATTCCGCTGGTGGTTGCAGCGTGTGTTATCCCCAACATTGGTCCCGAGGTGGCAACGAAGTTTAACGCAGCCGGCGAGGTTACGCGCTGGGGCAAGAGCTACGAGCTGCTGGCGCTTCCGATGCTCAACCTGCTGCTGAGCGTGGTAACGTACTTTACGGCGGGACGCCAGGCCAAGAACAATGAGGACTCTGCCGCCATGGCGCGCATTGTGTGCGAGCGCTACCTGCGCAACGGTTGCATCACGGGTGTGTTCCTCAACGTGATCAACGTTTACTTTATGTACTCGGCGATAACCGGAACGGGCTTTGGCTTTGGTTTCTAGCTTGTCCTTTTAGGCAACGAGCCTGCACGCATATTCAATGGCTGCTGCGAGGCCGCCGCTCGATCGTGGTTTAAAGACCATGTCGGCGGCGGTCTCGTTTTCGTATCCGGCGCCGCGAAGGGCGAGTGCGATGCCGGTTTCCAGGAGAAGGGGCAGGCCACGCTGGCTGGTTGCGATTGCGGCAGTCTGATTGAGCGAGCAGCTGTGCGCTTGGCATTGGATGGCAAGTTCGCCTTGCGTCGGGCAGGGGACCAGAACGGCGGCGACGCGACTTGATAGCAATGTAAATGCTGTGCGCTCATCGGGCGAAAGGCATTCAGCTTCAACGACGACGAGCTTGGGCGGTGCGCTGTTTGTGCGAAGCGTGGCTCGGTACATGCGGACCGAAGAACCCGACATAGAAAACTCCTGTGTATTCGGGAAAACGTAAACTATAGTTTACGTTTATGTTCGGCTCCATTTCAAACTCGGCTGCATGGACGAACGTGCGAAACAGATTCTTGGCAGGCGGGTCGAAGAGACACGCAGGGACCTTGGTATCTCCAAGGTTGATTTTTGTGTGGCGACAGGAATCAGCCGCCCCTACCTCGACCGAATCGAAGATGGGACGGCAAATTTCACGCTCAAGGTTCTATTTAAGATCGCGCCCGCACTCGGCATGACGGTGTCAGAACTTCTCGAGGGCATCGAATAGGGCGTTCCCCCGCTGTATTTGACGCTCTTTGGGCGGGTCCCCCTGGTTGCGATGTGCAAAATCGCGAGTATTCAGCACCAGTTCGGCCGTAGATGGTAGCCCGAGCGGCTGGCTTTGCCTTTTTGGCAGTAGTTAATCCACATACTAAATAAAAATGAGGAATAAATATTTACTAGCCGGAACCTTCGTCCTAAAAGTTCGTCTAACAATCGGCCGATTCTATGCCTCCGGCGGAAAAATTGCAGAATACTCCGATTTTTGCACGGCCCGAGGGGGACCACCTGTCGTTTAAGGTTGCGATAAGTGGAGCTGCCTTAGAGATTACGCCATCGGGATACGGTCGTGGTTGACTTGGCTGTAGAACAGGCGCTGAATCTCTGCCGCATCGCGTGACTGGCCGAGCGCCCACATGGTCTTGGCCACGAGCGTCTCGGTGGTCATGTCGTCGCCGCGCAAAATACCCGGATGATCGGCGTAAGCACGGCCGACCTCATAAACGCCCAGATCGAGGCCCTCTTCGGGGACCTGCGTGGTCATAACGACGGTGCGACCCGAATCGACCCAGCGGAAAATTGCCTCTTGGAACGAATCGCCGGACTCGCCAAACTCGGGAATACCGCCAATGCCAAAGGTCTCAAGGATTACAGCATCGTAGCTATCGGCAAGGGCGTCGAGGATGCCCGGGTTTACGCCGGGCGTAAGCTTGAGTACAAATACGCGCGGGTCGATGCTGTCGTAGAAACGCACCGGGTTTTCGCCCTGATGCGTGCCGTGAAGCCCGTTGCGCACGATGCGGTCATTGCGGATGTAGGCAATGGGCGGATAGTTGACGCTAATGAACGCGTTAAAGCTCATGGTGCGCTGTTTGCGGGCGCGCGTGCCGGCAATGGCGACGCCGCCAAACACGATCGAGACGTCGTGCGAATGCTCGTCGAGCGCATAGAGCAGGCTCTGGTACAGGTTGAGCTTGGCGTCGGTAAATGGGTTGCCCATGGGCTTTTGCGAGCCGGTGAGCACGATGGGCTTGGGGCTGTCCTGAATCAGGTAGGAAAGCGCTGCTGCGGTGTAGCTCATGGTGTCGGTGCCGTGCAGAATCACGAAGCCGTCGTGGTCGTCATAGCCTTCGACGATGACGTCGCGGATGCGCATCCAGTCGCTCGGGCGCATGTTGGTGCTGTCGATGTTCATGGGCTGCACGACGTCGAGCTCGCAGAGGCCCGAGATCTCGGGGACGCTCTGGGCGAGTTCCTCACCGGTCAGGGCGGGGGAGAGGCCGTTGCCGTCCTCGGTCGATGCGATGGTGCCGCCCGTGGCGATGAGAAGGATGCGCTTCATGCTGGTATTCCTATCGTATTTGCCGCCGCAGAGGCGGAGTTGTTCGGCAGTATTGTGGCACAGGGCGTCCAATGTTCAAACGTATTACATCATCTGTAACGTTTGGTAACACTTCAATTGCCGTCAAATAGGGGCCCAGGTCGTGCGTTTGCCGTGCGCTGATGACTGCGAGGGACGAGAAACCCCATATAACGTGTACACTATGGAAGTTATTTTCGTTCATTCGCGCGGGTGGGCACCGGCTCCCCGCCAACAAGAGGGGGAACCATGGATCAAAAGGCTTCCGCAAAGGTCCTCGTACTCGACTTTGGTGCGCAGTACGGTCAGCTCATTGCCCGTCGCGTCCGCGACCTCAACGTGTATTCCGAGATTGTCCCCTGCGACATCTCGGCCGACGAGATCCGCGAGATGAACGCCTCTGCGCTCATCCTTTCCGGCGGCCCGGCTTCCGTGTATGCCGAGGACGCTCCGTCCATCGATCCTGCCATCTTTGACCTGGGCCTTCCCGTCCTGGGCTTTTGCTACGGCCATCAGATCACGGCCGTGACGCTCGGCGGCAAGGTCGGCCACTCCGAGGTGGGCGAGTACGGCCGCGCCACCATCACGCGCACTGCCGGCGCCAAGCTCTTTAACTCCACGCCCATGGAGCAGACCGTGTGGATGAGCCACCGCGACGCCGTTTCCGAGGTGCCCGAGGGCTTTACCGTTACCGCTAGCACCGACGTGTGCCCGGTTGCCGCCATGGAGTGCCCCGAGCGCAAGATCTTCACCACGCAGTTCCACCCCGAGGTCAAGCATTCCGAGTACGGTCAGCAGCTGCTGAGCAACTTCCTGTTTGAGATCTGCGGCCTGGAGCCCAACTGGAGCATGGACAACCTGGTCGAGACCATGACGGCCGAGTTCCGCGAGAAGGTCGGCAACGACCGCGTGATTCTGGCCCTGTCCGGCGGCGTCGACTCCTCCGTCGTGGCTGCGCTGGGCGCCCGCGCCGTGGGCAAGCAGATGACCTGCGTGTTCATCAACCACGGCCTGCTGCGCAAGGGCGAGCCCGAGCAGGTGGAGGAGGTCTTCACCAAGCAATTTGACGTCGACTTTATCCACGTTCATGCCGAGGACCGCTACGCCGAGCTTCTGGCCGGCGTGACCGAGCCCGAGGAGAAGCGCCGTATCATCGGTACGCAGTTCTGGAAAGAGTTCTTCGCCGTGGCGCAGCAGCTCGAGACCGATGGCAAGCCGGTCAAGTATCTGGCTCAGGGCACCATCTACCCCGACATCATCGAGTCCGGCGCTCGCAAGACGGGCGGCAAGACGGCCACCATCAAGAGCCATCACAACCTGATCCCGTTCCCCGAGGGCGTGCACTTCGACCTCATTGAGCCGCTCGACCACTTCTTTAAGGACGAGGTCCGCGCGCTTGGTCTGGCGCTGGGCTTGCCGGGTCACATCGTGTTCCGTCAGCCTTTCCCGGGCCCGGGTCTGGCCATTCGCATCATCGGCGCGGTCGACAAGGAGAAGCTCGAGATCCTCAAGAACGCCGATGCCATCGTGCGCGAGGAGCTCGACGCCTACAACCAGCGTCTGTTTGAGCAGACCGGCGAGCGCAACTCCGAGCACAGCTGCTGGCAGTACTTCGCGGTCCTGCCTGACATCAAGTCCGTCGGCGTTATGGGCGACGAGCGCACCTATCAGCGCCCGATCATCCTGCGTGCCGTCGAGTCCAGCGATGCCATGACCGCCGACTGGGCCAAGCTGCCCTACGACGTGCTGGCCCGCATCTCCGGCCGCATCGTTGCCGAGGTCCCCGGCGCCAACCGCGTGTGCTACGACATCACGTCCAAGCCGCCCGCGACCATCGAGTGGGAATAGAACAGACGTTCGAAAAAATAATATAGCATAAGATAGCGGGCACGGTTTCAATCGAATCCGTGCCCGCTGCTGTATGTGTGTCCTTGCACGCCCAATATGCGCCGTAAAAGCCGTCTTCTTCAACGTCAAAGTGAATGCGCTTCATTTTTTCCTCTCAAAATCTTATTTTCACGATTTGCATTTTCATCCCGTTGTCACCGACCCTTGCGAGAAACCGGAAAAAGCCGCTGACAGAAGGGTCTCTCAAATCGTTGTAACCCAGCATATAGTCGCGACTTGTGACCTGCAGACGGCTGTCCCACGTGCCGATTTCCTTGGCGGCATCCGAAACCGCAAAATATGCCCCCACATCTTTGATTTTTGCAGTCTTAAGCCATGTTTTTGCGATCATCTTTACTGCCGTCCGATTGGCAGCATCAAAGACCAGCACACCGCCGGGGAAAGCGTCCGCCATCCCCCGCACCAGTTCCCGGACCTGCTGGGTCAGAAAGTAATAGAACACCCCGGAGGCAAAGAACACCGCCCCGCCGGAGGCATCGATTTTGCCAAACCATGCGGTGTCTTTCAGGTCGCAGGGGATATTTTGTTCTCGATCCCCGGCGGGCAGTAGCTGCTGCCGCAAGGCAATCACATCCGGGAAGTCCAGATTGTAGATCTTGCATCTACCGTTGTCGCAGGTTCTGCCGGTGTTGTCCAGTCCGCAGCCCAGATTGACCACCGCCGCATTGGGGTGGCCTTTCAGGTAATCCTGCACCTCGAAAGCAAGATCACTCTGCCGCATGGCCACCTCCAGCGCACCAAAGCGCTGCATCAGGCTGCGGGAGTTTTTCTCTGCCTCTGAAAAGTCGTAGTCGATCTGGTCGAGCAGACGAACCGCTGTTTCATCCCTGTAAAGGTTCGGGTACAGCTCCGTGCACAGCTTTCGGGAATACAGCGGGAGGATCAGCGTCTCCTGCACGGTGTTTTTCTCAATTTTACATTTCATAGGTTCCTTCCTCAGTGAATAAAAACTGTCATAATTGCCGCCAGCACAGCCGCTATGACCGTCATGTCTATCGCCATGTGTAGGATGGATGCAAAAATACCCGTGCTTGATGCCCTTACTTCCGCGCCGTGACGCAGAGCCACTTTTTCTTTTTGTGTATCTGCACCTCGTGAAAACCCGCCTGCTCCAGACATGCCTTTAATTCAATGTCCTTGTAGATGGTCATGCCGCCGATGATCTGCGTCCACCTCTCGTCCTTGTCCGTATCGCCATTGCTCTCGTTGCAGATAAGAATTGCCCCGCCTGGCTTCAGCGTCCGCCAGACCTCACGGAAGCATCGGGGCAAATCGGGCCAAAAATAGACGGTCTCAAAGGCCGTGGCGGCATCGAAGTAGCTATCCTCAAACACCATATCCGCCACACTGCCTTGCAGAACGGCGCAACGCCCCTCCTGAATTGCAATTCGGTTGAGCTTTCTAGTCTTCTCCACGCTGACGGGCGAATAGTCGATACCCTTGACGACGCCATGCGGGCATTTTTTCAGCAGCCGTTTTATGTTCGCCCCGCCGCCGCAGCCGCAATCCAGCACCTTAGCATTTGGCGCAAGTCGTAGAGATCGAAGTCCCTACTGGGCCACAGGGCTGTGCCCCAGATTCATCATGGCAACCATAAGTTTTCCGCCGAGTCCTACGGGCTTGCGGGTGTTTTCAAAGAACGACATCTGACCCCTCCGATTTCGTGCATTCCGCATAGGTCAGCGGGAACGAGGCCTTCAGCACCGCGCTTTTCTGCACCACCCAGCCGTTTTGACGCAGGAAACGTAGGTATTCCTCGCTTGTCCACCTGCTGTGGAGGGGGAATCCCGCCATACTCATGAAAAAGGCTTTTGCCTTGCCGGAAACCGAGTTTCCCGCGTGGGTGAAGGTTGGCGCGATGAGCACGCCGTCGTCCTTCAGCACCCGCCTGATTTCTTGCAGGGCCTTTTCCGGATGCGGCACTATGTGAAGCGCGTTGGACGCGATCACCACTTCGAAGGACTTCTGTGCATAGGGCAGGCGGAACATATCTTGTACGGAAAAGTGCAGCTTTGCGGATTGATTGTCCCGCTTTGCTTCTAGGATCATCTGTGCAGAAGCGTCCGTAGCCTCGATGTGCGCCGCCGCATTCACAATGTTCTTTGCGATAAGCCCCGTGCCGGTGGCAACCTCCAGTACGGTTTTTGCTTTCACAACCGGCCCGATCAGCTCATACATCTTCTCATACGTCGCCCGGTCCTTTCGCATGAAACGCTCGTACCGACCGGCATTCTTGTCCCAGAAGCCCTTGCGTTCGTGCATGTCTATCGCCCCCAAACAGTTAGAGCAATCTAACTATAACACACGAATCATGAAGTAAGATATGGCTAACCTTCTTTTCTTGGCTAAGACGCATCTCTCCGGTTTTCGCTTATAACGGCGCGAGTCAGATACTAGGCTGGAGCTGAAGAAGGAGCTTGGCGGGCAGGTAGGTCGATACCGGTTCCCGGAACGGTGATCCAGCCAATTACGCCAGGGCTCTAGTCATTGAGTGGGAATAGTAATAGAACACTTGTTCTTGTATTTCATACGGTTTCGTACGGTTCCGATGGCGACCGATGGGGGCGTTTCGCAGCCGCCGCACCTGCAAGCCACATGGTTTCACAATCGGGCAAAAACTCAGAAGGCTCCGCGTGAAAAACGTGGAGCCTTCCTGTTTCCTTCGGCGCGGGCTGATCGGGACCCACTGCCGATCTAGAGGCACTCGGTCAGAATCCGGAACACCTCGCTGCGCTCCAGTTTCTTGGCGCAGCCGCCGGTGAGCACGCAGGTGTCCGCAACCTTGTGCAGCGTCTCGTCGGACGCGTCGGAGCCCATCTCGGCGAAGCTCGTGGGAAGCCCCATCTCGCCGATGAACGTCTGCAGGCGGTCGATGCCTTCGAGCGCCACCGTAAGGTCGTCTTTGCCCTTGGCGTCGACGTCCCACACCTCGCGCGCCCAGCGGGCGAACTGCGCGGGCGCCTCGGGGGCCAGGTGGCGGTAGAGCGCAGGGTGGATGACCGCGAGGCCCATTCCGTGGTTGGTGTGGGTGTACGCGCCGTACTGGTGCTGGATCATGTGCGCCTGGAAGTCCGTTGACTTGCCGATCTTGAGCACGCCGTTCTCGGCCATGGCGGAGTCGTATACGAGCTCGCTTCTGGCATCGAGGTTCTGGTCGTCGTCCGCGACGATCCGCATGTTGCGGATGACGTTACGTTGGATGGTGAGGTTGATGTCGTCGGTGACGTTGCGTCCGCGCGGGCTTCCGAAATAGCTCTCCATGCAGTGCGAGAGCGTGTCGAACGCGCCGCTCATGAACTGCGCGTGCGGTACGGTGAGCGTGAGCGCCGGGTCGAGCGCCGCCCACATGGGCATCGCCCCCAGATAGGCGCCCTTCACGTGTGTCTCCTCGTTGGTGATGACGACCCCGTTGTTCTGCTCGGCGCCCGTGCCGGAGAGTGTCACGATGCAGCCCATGGGGATGAACGAGCTCGGCGTCTTGCCGTCGACGTGCTCGAACGTCTCGATGTCCTCATCAAGCATCGCCTGCGCGGAGACCACCTTGCAGCAGTCGAAGACCGACCCGCCGCCGACGGCGAGAATGAAGTCGACCTGCTCCTCGCGTGCGAGCGCGGCGCCTTCCTGGCACTTCTCGTAGGTCGGGTTGGGCATGATGCCGCCGAAGTCCACCACGCGCTTGCCCGCGCTCGTGAGCTTATCGACCACGTGGCCGTAGACGCCGGCTCGCTTGACCGAACCTCCGCCGTAGGCGAGCATCACTGTCTTGCCCATGGCACCCATCTCGGCGTCGAGTGCCTGGTCCATGGCCCCCTCGCCGAAGTAGTTCCTGACCGGGTAGTCGTACGTGAATGAGTTCATGGCAATTCCTCCTAGTAAGTTATCAGTGCGGTCTGACGCTCGTCTACACGTTGCGCACGAGCCCGGACATCCATTCGATGGTGGCGGGGTCGTGGTGGTCGAAGAACGCGCTGCGCCCGGTATCGAGCGCGGCGATGGCGACCATCTCGTCGTCGCCCAGCGCGAAGTCGAAGACGTCGAAGTTTTGCTCCATGCGATCGCGGTGCGTGCTCTTAGGGATACAGACCACACCGCGCTGCAGCAGCCAGCGCAACACGACCTGGGCGACCGTCTTGCCGTGCGCCTCGCCGATGCGAGCGAGGACCTCGTTGCGGAAGAGGTCGTTTCTGCCCTCCGCAAAGGGCGCCCAGCCCTCCATGGCCACCTCCTTGCCGGCCATGTACTCCTGCGCCTCGCGCTGCTGGAAGAACACGTTGCACTCGACTTGGTTCACGGCGGGGGCGATGCGGTTGAACGAGATGAGGTTTGCGAGGTGATCGGGGTAGAAGTTAGCTGTGCCTATGGCGCGGATAACGCCCTGCTCGTAGAGCTCCTCCATGGCGCGCCACGCGCCGAAGACGTCGCCGAACGGCTGATGGATGAGGTAGAGGTCGACGTAGTCGAGCCCCAGCCGCTTGAGCGACGCGTCGAAGCCGCGCTTGGCCCCCTCGTAGCTCACATCCGACATCCACAGCTTGGTCGTCACGAACACCTCGTCGCGCGGCAGGCCGCTCGCACGAATGGCGGCCCCGACCGCCTCTTCGTTGCCGTAGCTCGCGGCCGTGTCGAGCAGCCGGTAGCCGACCGAGAGCGCGTCCTCTACGGCGCGCTGGCATTCCGTGGCGTCCGGGATCTGGTACACGCCGAAGCCGAGCTGCGGCATCCTGACGCCGTTGTTCAAGGTGATGTAGTCCATGGTACCTTCCTTCCTCGCAACTTGACGTATCCACCATACGAGGGGCGCCGTACCGGCGGAAGTTTCCGTTGGTGAGGGTTCTATAACGCTGGGGTGCGCACGGGGTTATAATCCGCGGGTTCTAGGCGTCACCTCAAAGAGATCGGCGCCGAGCTCGTCGGCGATGGCCTGAGCTACGACAGCGGTGTGGCCCTGTGCCGAGTAGCAGGCCACGAGGACGTTGCCGTCTGCAGCGGGCACTGCGGCGGGCTCGTCCTCGACAGCCGACTGGTCCTCGGCGGCGGCTTGGTTGGTCCGTTATCGTCTGAGCGCTACTCCTGCGCGTCGAAATCGGGGCGTATGGCCAGGTAGCCCTCGAGAGCTTCCTCAGTGGCGGTGTAGTAGGTCATGGTCCCGTCGAGCTTGGCAATCTCGGCCATCTCGTCTTCGGTGAGGGAGAAGTCGAAGATGTTCGCGTTGTCGGCGATGTGGGCGGGGTTCTTGGAGCCGGGGATGATGGAGGTGCCCATCTGCACGTGCCAGCGCAGGATCACCTGGGCCGGGGTCTTGCCGTACTTCTCGGCGAGAGCGACGAAGATGGGCTCCTCCAGAAGACCTTTGTCGCCGTGGCCGAGCGGGTACCACGCCTCGATCACCGTGCCGTACGGCGCGAGGTAGGCGCGCAGGTCGCGCTGGGCGTGATAGGGGTGGCACTCAACGGTCACGAGCTGCGGCATGATGTCGGCGACCTCGATGACCTCGGTGATCTTGTCTTGCGGGAAGTTGGAGAGGCCGAGGGCGTGCACCTTGCCCGCGCGGTACGCCTCCTCCATCGTGCGCCACGCGGCCAGGTAGTCGCCTACCGGCTGGTGCAGGATGAGCATGTCGACGTAGTCGAGCCCCAGGCGCTGGAGCGTGGCGTCCACCGCCGGCATGCCTGCGTCGTAGACGCTCGGCCAGAGCTTGGTGGAGACGAAGATCTTGTCGCGCGCGATGCCGCTCTTGGCGATGGCACGGCCCACGGCGCGCTCGTTCATCTAGGCGTTGGCGGTGTCGATGTGCTCGTAGCCAGCCGCGAGCGCGGCGGTTGCGGCCGCCTCGGCCTCGACCGGGGTCATGAGCAAGGTGCCCAAACCTTCGATGGGCATCTCTACGTCGTTATTGAGCTTCAGATACTCCATGGTCTCCTCCTTAATGGTGACTTTTCGAATGCAATGCTACGGCGTTTGCTGACGTGCGAGAAGTTCACGTTGGAATGATGGATATAACCATGGGGTATATACGGCACATAATGCGTGACAGGAGGATCGATGTACAACCCACAGCTTGACACTTTCATCCGCGTGGCGGAGGCGGGCAGCTTCTCCAAGGCGGCACAAGAGTCCTTCATCACGCCCACGGCCGTCATCAAGCAGATGAACCTGCTGGAGTCGCGGCTAGGCCTTACGCTGTTCCACCGATCGCATCAGGGGCTTTCGCTTACGCGAGCAGGCAGGTCGCTGCTCGCCGACGCCCGCCATATCGTGCAGTACTCTCAAGAATCAATCGCACGCGCCCGCGTCGCCGAGCGTGGAGAGAAGCGCATCATCCGCGTGGGAGTGTCGCTCATGACGCCCAGCACGCCGCTCACGAAGCTGTGGCCGAAGGTGAAGGAACGTTGCCCTGGCATGAGCCTTCAGGTGGTCACGTTTGAAAACACACCCTCGGCGGCACGCGGTTTGGCGAACCTCGGGCAAGACATGGATATCGTGGCGGGGATTTTCGACGATGCCTTTCTTAAAGAGCGCGGGTGCCTGGGCCTCGAGCTTTCGCGCGAGCCGCTCTGGTGCGCCGTTCCCGTCGACAACGAACTCGCCAAACGCGACATCATCACATTCGACGACCTCCACAATCACAGTCTTATGCTTATACGCCGGGGCTGGAACGCCGAAATCGACCGCGTGCGCGACGAGATACTCTTGCATCATCCTCAAATCGCGCTCGTAGACTTCCCGCAATATCGGGCGGAGGTGTTCAATCGTGGCGCGAACGAGGACCTCGCGCTTGCGACGCTGCCGTTGTGGGCCAACGTCCACCCCATGCTCAAAACCGTCCCTACCGATTGGGACTGTCTCGTGTCTTACGGGCTGCTTCATTCGTCGCACCCCGCAGACCATGTGCGGGAGTTCCTCGATGCGGTGTCTGCCGCGCTCGAGGCAGAGCATCGATAGGCAATCGCGAACAGATGCGCTTATGCCTATGGGAATAACGGGAAAAACAGCCTCCGGACCCTCTGGTTCGGAGGCTTTCTTTTTCGTTCTGCTCGGAAAGAGCCCCTTGCCAAAGCCCCTTGAGCATCGGGCGGCATTATTGAGCGTGGGCGTTATTGTAGGTATCTTTGATCTCTTCCGGCAAATCGTCGGGGATCAGCGCCTTCACTCTATCCTCGTTGCCATCCTGAATCGCCTGCTCGTAGTACCAGCATTTGAACTTCAACATGTCCAGCGCGCGGTTCATCTTCGCGATCTCCGACTCCATGTGGGCTTTTCGCTCCTCGAACATGGCCTTGCGCTTGGGATATGTCGATGGGCCCTCCGCACACCATTCCATGAACAGCCGGATGTCCTTGATTTCCATTCCAGCCTTCTTTAAGCATTCGATGACCCGAAGCGCCTCGAGTTCCGTATCGCCGAATCGGCGAATGCCGGACGTCCGCTCCAGCCCCGGGAACAATCCCTGCTTATCGTAATAACGTAGCGTGGAAACGGGCAGACCGAACATCTCCGCCACCTGTCCGATTGTGTACATGGTCCCTCCGGACAAATCTCGAATTAACTCCTTGACCTAAAGTTAGGTTTAGGTATTACCTTCATTCTCGTCAATATAAATTGGGAGCGCAAGGGGTGTTCAGTAATCGCCGGGCATCCCGCTCTTGAGCAGGCGCGACGAATGGGCATGGGAGTCTAGGCGCGGCTTAGCTGCGCGGAAGCAGTTTTGTACTCAAAACCATCGACAGGAGGAAATCGATCATGGCAATTAAACAGACGGCAGGCAGAGATGCTCTGGGGGACTTTGCCCCCAAATGTGCTCAGCTCAACGACGATGTGCTGTTTGGCGAGATATGGAGCCGGGAGGACGAGCTCTCACTTCGAGACCGAAGCGTGGTGACGGTGGTGGCCCTGATGGCGCAGGGGCTGACGGATTCCTCGTTCAAATATCATCTGATGTCCGCAAAGAACAATGGTGTGACCAGGGCGGAAATAGCGGAGATCCTTACGCATGCGGCGTTTTACGCGGGATGGCCCAAGGCGTGGGCGGCCTTTCGTATGGCGAAGGAGGTCTGGGCGAACGAGGACGACGGCGCCGACGCAAAGGCCCGACACCAAAACGAGATGGCCTTTCCCATCGGTGCCCCCAACGACGCATTTGCGAAGTACTTTACTGGGCAAAGCTACCTCGTGCCCCTTTCCACCGAGCAGGTCGGCGTCTACAACGTTACGTTCGAGCCCGGCTGCCGCAACAACTGGCACATCCATCACGCCAAAAGCGGTGGCGGACAGATCCTCGTCTGCGTGGCTGGTCGAGGGCTTTACCAGGAATGGGGCAAACCGGCACAGGAGCTGTGCCCTGGCGATGTAGTAAATATTCCCGCGGGCGTAAAGCACTGGCACGGTGCGGCGCCCTACAGCTGGTTCTCCCATCTCGCGGTGGAGGTTCCGGGCGAGGAGGCTTCCAACGAGTGGTTGGAGCCCGTGGACGACGAGCAATACCTTAAAGCGACTGACAAGGAGGCTTAAATACCTTCGCCGTCCGTGCCGCCGAGAGCAGAGTGCCCAAGTCGGCCTGAATCGCCTCCGCCTTGCTTCCAAGCTGCAGCGGCGCCGAGTCGCCCGAGATGTTTACGCTTAACAGATGCGCATCCGGCAGCTTTGCGGTCATACTCCAGAACGGGAGCGTGATGATGCCGGGGGTCATCTCGCCCACGCCGAGCTCCAGCAACAGCACGCGGCTGCTACCGCGCTCGCGCACGAAGCGCTCATATCGTTCGAGGTCCTCGCGCCATGCCGCACCCTGCAGAAACGTGTCGTCGCGTACCCACGGCACAAGCTGCCAGCCGCAGTACGGGCATCGGGGGACATCCTCGCTGCGGATTTCGAATTCCGCCATGCCTGCGAGCATGCGCTCGACGTGGGGGACCGCGTCGAAGAGCTCGTCGCAGCATGGCTGCTTGCATTGAAGGTGCGCGAAGCTTCCCTGATAGTTGCAGGTCCTCTCGGCGGGAAACGCCTTCTCGACTTGGGTGTCCACATTGGTGCTCAGGATGAAGTAGTCCTTATTGCCGATGAGGGATCGCAGGTCGAGATAGGGCTGCGAGGCAGGCTCTCGCAGCATGAAATCGATATATCGCGCGTAGTAGGCCCATTGCTGCTCGAGGCTGGGGTAGAGGTGGTAAAAGCCGTCAAAAAGACTCTTGAAGCCAAAGGCTTGCTGCCAGTCCGTCATTCCGGCGCGCGCCATGCCTGCGCGGTTGTAATGGTTGAACCCGGCGGCACTCGACATGCCCGAGCCGATGCCGACGATGATGGTGTCGGCATCGTCGATAAGGCTTCGAAGCCTATACGCTTCCCTCTCTAGAGACGGCATTGGGCAATCTCCTCGAAAGCCGGGGTCATATCGCCGTCAACGAGGATCGTCTCGCACGATGCATCGGGCGCCATGGCCTGGCTGTAGTTGAACACGATGTAAGTGGCGTGCTCGCAGGCGTTCGCGACCTGGGCGAGCATGCGTTTTATGACGCCATTGCGCAGTCCCACGCCAAGTTCGAGGATGGCAACCCTGTCGTTGCGATGGGTGCTCACAAGGCGCTCGAGTTCCTCGAGCTGGGTCATGGCGAGGGCGTCTGGATGGGCGAGACGCCGCTCGTCGACCGACGTGCGCGTGCTCCCCTCCGTCTCGAGCACGCGGTCCACGTTGAACCCAGCGCGCACAAAGTGCCCGTCGATGTTGCAGGTGACCACGAAGGTGTCGGCGTGCTCCGTAAGACGCCGCAGCCCGTTCATGAGCGGGCCGGGCTCATATTCGAGATATTCCTTTTGATGGAACCGTTCGGCCCATCGGCGTCGCACGCTGGCATCCGGGGAGGCGAGCCCCTGCAGTATGCAGCCGATGCCGTCGGCCTGGGCGAGGTCGCCGTACGCCTCCCAGAAATGGGCGTCGGCGCAGAAGAGGTTGAGCCCCTCTGCCATGTCGAGTCCGTTGCTAGCGCCGATGATGACAAGATCCGCCTCGGCAAGTGCCTGGCCGATACGAACCGCTTTTACCGTTTCCATGCGCTACCTCCCCAGCGTCTTGCGCACGTCGGCGAGCACGTCGGCGATGTCGGCGCGAACGGCGAGCCCCCGATCCTCGATCGCGCGGGGGAGAAACTGGGTCCTGTTGTTCACGGCGATGTAGCCAGCCTGCGGCAACTGCGCTGTGAGGGCCCAGAACGGCTCCTGAATAAACGCGGGCGTCATTCGGCCCACGCCCAGCTCAAGGAAGAGAATCTTCTGCCGTGCGTGCGCGTCGAGCCAGTCGGACACCTTGCGGTACTGCTCCTCGTAGACCTCGCCCTGCAGGAAGTTGCCGTAGCCGCGAACCCAAGGGAACGCCTCTGCCCCGCAGTGCGGGCAGCGTGGCACGAATTCTGTCGGAACCTCCAGGCCGTCTCCCATGGCCTCTACCATGCGGGAGACCGGCTCGATGGCGTCCCATACCTCGTCGGTACAGCAACGGGAGCACTGGAAGAAGCGGTGGTCGCCTTGGATCTCTGCCACCTTCTCCCAAGGGTAGATTTTCATGAACTGCGTGTCTTGGTTGGTGGTGAGAACGAAGAAGTCTTTCTCGGTAAGAATGGCGTCGAGATTTTTGTAGGGCTCGCGCAGCGGGGCGTTGAGGGTGGTGTCGAGGAAGGTGGCAAGGTAGCCCCAGCGTGACTCGGCGGTGGGCCAGCGGTAGGACGACCCTTCAAAAGCGCCTCTGAAACCGTAGCGCTCGGCGAATTTGCCGAAATGCCTGCGATAGGTCGCGTTGTCCTCGTAGTAGAAGTCGCCGCCGCCCGCCGCGGAGAGTCCGGAGGCCCCGCCTACAAGCACGCAATCGGCTTCATCGATCATGCGGGCAAACGTTTCGATTTGCTGGTCGTAGGGCTCGGGCTCGCGGGCACTCAGCTCATAGGGCGTGCCGCCGGTGCGGTAGGCGGCCTGATGGGAAAACGATTGGTTGGTGAGTCCGATAACGAGCTGCTCGTATAGAGTCACTTGATACTCTCTTTCAATTACAATGAACAGGTGTCTATAAAAAGTATCAATGTTGATTTGCGCCAGAGCAATGAACAGCTTCGAGCTGCTGTCGATAAACGAGCGGCTTCTGGATATTGTTGAGCGCTGCAATTGGAGGGGCAATGGAAACGGGGAAGATAGACCGTCGCCGACGCTATACGCTCTCGGTCATACGGGAGGCGTTCTTCGCGCTGCTGGCCGAGGTCGGCTTCGCGAAGATGACGGTAGCGGATATCTGCCGCCGCGCCGATATCAACCGCGGCACGTTCTATCTGCACTACGAGGACAAGTTCGCGCTGCTCGACGCGCTTATCGACGAGGCCCTGGCGGCGGCGCCCCCACTCGAGGGAACGGAGGCGGGCGCCCTTTGCCAGCGCCCGCCGGCAAACGATGACTATTATCTGCTCTACTCGGATGACGATGCGTACACCCGGGTGGCGCAGCGCGTCGTCGAGCGCGGCGCTGAGCAGATGGTCCCCTCTATCATGGAGAAGACCGGGCTTTCGCGCGAGGACGCCTATCTGATCTTCGTCCACAACGTCCAGGGAAATCTCGCGGTCAACCGCCTGCTCGGTTGGAGGCGAGGGTCCGAGTTCGCCCACGCCCAGGAGCTGCTCAGCGCCTATTCCGAAGGGGGCATGCGGGCGGTATCGGCCCCTTGCACACCGATCGCGAATTAGAACATGATAGCGTCGTCGGCCGTGAAGGCATCGAGGGATCCCTGCTTGACCTGAATGCAGACGTATGTGATGCCCGAGTCGGATGCGGCGCGGAACTGACGGTGTGCGGCGGGGGAAATGCGCAGCCAGTCGCCGGCTGCAAGCTCGATTTCCTCACCGTCAATCGTGACCGAGCCGGCGCCTTCGAGCACGCCGTAGATTTCCTCGTTTTCCTTGTGTGCATGGACGAACGGAACGCCAGCGCCGGCGGGAAGATTGTTGACACTCACCTCTGCCCCGGTAAGCCCGAGCACTTCGTGCAGCTCGACACGGCTCTCATTACCGATGTGGGTCTTTGCATAATTAGCCATAATGGTTCCTCTCTTTGGGTTGATTTACCTTGCAGGCATCTCCTGCGTGAGCTATATTCAACGCGAAGGCGCATGCAAATACGAGTACGCACATATTTGTAACTGCGTACTTTTTTGTGAAACCGGTATGGTCAAGGAGGTTGGGTCTCCCGTGGTGGCGAAAGAGGAGCTTCCGGAGTGTCCGGTCGCAACGGCGGTAGCGCTCATTGGCGGCAAGTGGAAGCTGCTCATTATCCGTAACTTGCGCGTACGCCCCTGGCGTTTCAACGAGTTGCGCCGCGACCTTGAGGGGATCTCTCAGAAGGTGCTTACCGACAGCCTGCGGCAGATGGAGGACGATGGGCTGGTCTTTCGCCACGACTATGGCGAGAATCCTCCCCGCGTTGAGTATGGCCTTACCGAGCTCGGCCGCCAGATGATGCCCGTCGTGGACTCGCTGGCAGACTTCGGCGCTTATTACAAGACGGTCGTTTCGTAGCGGACACGCTGCTTAGGGGGCGGAGAACCGCTACGAGGGTGCTAACGAAAACCTGTCCCGAATCATCGTGCGCCTGCGGCATGAAGAAGGGAGATTCTTATGAATATCGTTGTATTGAGCGGCAGCCCGCGCAAGGGCGCCAATACCGACACCATGGTCGAGGCGTTTGCCGAGACCGCGCGCGAGGGCGGCAATACGGTCGAGGTCATCCGCGTTGCCGGCAAGAAGATTGCCGGTTGTCTGGGATGTCAGTACTGCTTTATCCATGAGGGCACCTGTGTGCAGAAGGATGACATGGCCGACGTGATCGAGTCGCTGAAAGGCGCCGATATGGTTGTCTTCGCTTCGCCTATCTACTGGTTTGATATCACTGCGCAGGAGAAGGCCGCCATTGACCGCCTGTATGCCTTCGGTGCTACGGGCTTCCCGTTCACCAAGACGGCCCTTTTGCTCGATAGCCACAGCGAGGGCGTCTATGATGCGGCGATCGCCATGTACAAGTCAACCTGCGCGTACTGTAAGTGGGAGGACCAGGGCATTATCACCATCAGCGGTATGACCGAGCGCGACAGCATGGCATCGTCGCCCAAGTTGGAAGAGGTGCGAGAGCTCGCTCGCAAGCTCGCCTAAGGGCAAGAAGAACGCATGGCAATCGGTGTTGGTGGAAAATGCTTGCTATCCTTACCAAGAGATAGAGGTGAATTCCCTCAAGTGCCGTATAGAACATTTTTTAACGCAGAAAAATAACTGAAAACAAATTAATCCGCGTTAAAATATTGTCAAACAGAAGTTCATGAGGGAAGGTCGCGTATGCGTCGCAAGGCAGACGAGCTCCTTAGGGAATGGCGAGACAAGGCTGATAGAAAACCTTTGCTGGTCAAAGGCGTGCGTCAGTGTGGCAAGACCTATCTGCTCAGAACGTACGCTCAGGATCTTTTCGAATCGGTTGTCTACGTTAATCTTGAGAACGACTGGCCGGCGCGAGCGGATTTTTCGGGCGGTCTTGACCCTCATTCGATCGTACGCGCGATCGAGGCTCGTACGGGACAGCGTATCGTGCCTGGCAAAACTTTACTGTTCATTGACGAGATCCAGGCATGTGAGGAAGCACTTACTTCCCTTAAATATTTTTGCGAAGATGCTCCCGAGTATTACGTTGCGGCTGCTGGGTCGCTTCTTGGGGTTGCCATTAACCATCAGTCGTATTCGTTCCCCGTTGGAAAGACCGACTTGATTGAGATGGCTCCACTCGATTTCGAGGAGTTTCTCTGGGCGATGGGGCACGATCAACTGGTCGACGAGATACGCTCATCATTCGAGTCAATGGGTCCTCTTGCACCAAGCCTTCATGAACAGGCGCTTGGGCTCTATCGACAGTATCTTGTTGTTGGCGGAATGCCCGAGGCGGTCCAAACGTACATCGATGATCAGTCAATCATTGATGTGGCCGAAAAGCATCGGATTATTCTCGACGGATATTCCGCCGACACCAATAAATATGCTGATGAACGCTTGAGCGCAAAGACGCGTGCGTGCTTCGATTCCATTCCGCAGCAGCTTGCCAAAGAGAATCGTAAATTTCAATACAAGGTAGTGCGAGCGGGGGGCAATGCGTCTCTCTTTGGAGATGCTCTCGACTGGCTTGTATTGTCGGGTACGGTAGCGCGCTGCAGCCTAGTCGGGCAGATCGAAAGCCCTTTAGAGGCCTTCGTTAACCCTTCTGCTTTTAAAATCTATCAGGCGGATACAGGGCTGCTCGTCTCCAAGGCCGGTGCTCAACGCGCCGATATTCTTGCCGGTATCGGCGGCACATTCATGGGTGCACTTACCGAAAACTATGTTGCCCAACAGCTTTCAGCCATGGGCTATCCGCTACATTATTGGACGCGAGATAATCGTGCGGAAATCGACTTTGTAGTGGAGAAGCAGGGATGCTTGTCTGCGATTGAAGTCAAGGCGGGGGAGAACACAAGATCTCGAAGTCTGTCCTCACTTAAAAAGACCCATCCGGGCGTGCGCCTTATCAGGCTATCGACTAAGCCCTTTGGAATGAATGATGGGCTTATGTCTGTTCCACTTTATGCGTCATTTTGTCTATAGGGATGATGCTGCTGTAATGCATGGGGCCCGGAGCGCAGCATTTACTGCGCTCCGGGCCCCGCTGGTTTGTGGCTTGGAACAGTTCGACTGCCGTCGTCCTAGTCAAACAAGCTCGGCATGTCGTTTTCTTTCATGAGGGCACCGGCGGAGGGCAGACTCTGCGCAGTGAACTTTTCGGCCGAGACGCCGGCGCCAAGGATTTCCTCGGTCGTGCCGACGGTGGTGACCGAGCGGCCCTTCTTGGCCGTAAAGGCCTGGACGCCCTGCGTGTTGGTGGTCGTCTTGGTCTTGAGCAGCGACGTGTTGAAATTCATCAGGCGGTAGTCGCTCGAGACCAGCGCGATGTCGCGATCTTCCTTGAGCACCTGGGCATACAGTAGCTTGCTGCCACCGTAGATGGCGTTTTTGAGGCGCTTGCGGTTGGTCTTGGTGACGTATCCGGCAAGTGCGACGCGCACCACGCGGCCGTTCTCAAAGACGAACAGTACGTCGGCCTTGTAGTCCTCGGGGTCGATGACCCAGATGACACTCTCGTCGGGTTCCATCTCAAGATCGGTCGGCAGGTACGAGCCCAACTGGGCCGACTTGGTGTCCTCAAACGCCGCAACCTTGCACTTGTACACCTGGCTCTTGTCGGTGAACACGAGCAGCTCGTGGGTGTTGGAGGACGGGAACTCGATAAAGGGCTTGTCGCCGTCCTTGTACTTGAGCGTGGTCGCCTTCTTGAGCACGCGATCCGTCATCTTCTTAAGGTAGCCATCGCGCGAGAGCATGATGGTGACCGGGTATTCCTCGACCTCGGGCTCCAAGCTTACCTCGATAACCTCATGGGGCTCGATTCTGCCCGTGCGGCGCGGCATCACGTACTTCTTGTTGACCGCGGCCAGCTCGTCGCTGATGACCTGCTTGATCTTGTCCTCGCTCGACAGGATGTCCTCGAGCTCGGCGATCTCGCCTTCGAGCTTCTCGATGTCCTTGGTGCGGTTGAGGATGTACTCCTCGTTGATGTTGCGCAGCTTGATCTCTGCCACGAACTCGGCCTGGGTCTCGTCGATGCCGAAGCCCTTCATGAGGTTGGGCACGACCTCCGCCTCGAGCTTCGTGCCGCGGATGATGGCGATTGCCTTGTCGATGTCGAGCAGGATCGCCTCGAGGCCGCGCAGCAGGTGCAGGCGCTCGGACTTCTTGGCGAGGTCGAAGTTCATGCGGCGGCGCGTGGAGTCCATGCGCCACTTGACCCACTCGTGCAGGATCTGACGCACGCCCATAACGCGAGGGTAACCATCGACTAACACGTTGAAGTTGCACGAGAACGAATCCTGCAGCGTGGTCGAGCGATAGAGCTTGGCCATGAGCTTGTCGGGGTCGACACCGCGCTTAAGGTCGATGGCGATGCGCAGGCCCGAAAGGTCGGTCTCGTCGCGGATATCGGCGATCTCCTTGACCTTGCCCTCCTTGGAGAGCTTCACGATGCGCTCGATGATGACGTCGGTTTTCGTGGTGTAGGGAATCTCGTACACCTCGATGATGCGCTCCTCGGGGATCCAGCGCCAGCGCGAGCGAATCTGGAAGCTGCCAAGGCCCGTCTCGACGATCTTCTCCATCTCGTCGCGGCGGTAGATGATCTCTCCTCCGGTGGAGAAGTCGGGCATGGGCATGTACTCGAGAAGGTCGCACTCGGGGTCCTCGAGGTAGTGAATCGTGGCGGTGCAGACCTCGTTGAGGTTGAAGCCGCAGATGTCGGAGGCCATGGCCACGCCGATGCCCTTGTTGGCGGAGACGAGGATGTTGGGGAACGACGTGGGCAGCAGGCGTGGCTCCTTCATGGCGCCGTCGTAGCTGTCGATGAAGTCCACCGGGTCCTTGTCGATGTCCTTGAATATCTCTGCGCTGATGGGGGCGAGCTTGGCCTCGGTGTAACGGGAGGCCGCGTAGCTCAGGTCTCCCGAGTAGTACTTGCCAAAGTTGCCCTTGGACTCAACGAAGGGCGCGAGCAGGGCCTCGTTGCCCGTGGCGAGGCGCACCATCGTCTCGTAGATGGCGGCGTCGCCGTGGGGGTTGAGCTTCATGGTCTGGCCCACGATGTTGGCGCTCTTCTGGCGCTCGCCCTTGAGCAGGCCCATCTTGTACATGGTGTAGAGCAGCTTGCGGTGCGAGGGCTTGAAGCCGTCGATCTCCGGGAACGCGCGCGAGACGTTGACGCTCATGGCGTAGGGCATGTAGTTGGACTCGAGCGTCTGCGTGATGGGCTGCTCGGTTACCTCGGAGTGCAGGCCAATGACGTTCTCGGCGTTGACCTGCTTCTTCTTGGGCTGGTTCTTCGTCTTCTTCTTTGCCACGATTTCCTCTTGAACTTCTTATGGGCCGTCGTTATCGATTTGCTGCTACTGCAGGTCCAGCTGGTCCAGGTATTCCTTGCCGTGCTCGGAGATATGGCGCTTGCGGCCTGCCTCGTCGTTGCCCAGCAATAGGTTGAACATGGTCTCCATCTTGGTGACGTCCTCGGGTTCCACCTTGATCAGACGACGCGTCTCGGGGTTCATGGTGGTGAGCCACATCATGTCCGGATCGTTCTCACCAAGACCCTTGGAGCGGTTGATGGAGCACTTCTGGTCGCCGATCTCTTTGAGGATGCCGTTCTTCTCGAGCTCGGTGTAGGCAAAGTAGGTCTTTTCTTTGCAGTTGATCTCGTAGAGCGGTGACTCGGCGATATACACGTAGCCCTCGTCGATAAGCGTGGGAACCAGGCGGTAGAGCATGGTGAGCACGAGCGTGCGGATGTGATAGCCGTCGACGTCGGCGTCCGTACAGATGATGACCTTGTTCCAGTTGAGGTTGTCCAGGTCGAAGGCGCCAAGGTTCTTGATGCGTTTGTCCTTGATCTCCACACCGCAGCCCAGCACGCGCATGAGGTCCATGATGATGTCGGACTTAAAGATGCGCGGGTAGTCCTCCTTCAGGCAGTTGAGGATCTTGCCGCGGACGGGCATAACACCCTGGAATTCGGCATCGCGCGACGTGCGAATGGCGCCTGCTGCCGAGTCACCCTCTACGATGTAGATCTCGCGGCGGCTCTTGTCCTTGGAGCGGCAATCGATGAACTTTTGCACACGGTTGGCCATGTCGGTCTTCTGCTGCAGGTTGGTCTTGATGCTCTGGCGCGTCTTCTCGGCGTTCTCGCGCGAGCGCTTGTTGATGAGCACCTGCTCCATGATCTTGTTGGCGGCATCTTTGTTCTCGATCAAGTAGGTCGAGAGGCGCTCCTTAAAGAATGCCGTCATGGCCTGCTGGATAAAGCGGTTGTTGATGGCCTTCTTGGTCTGGTTTTCGTAGGACGTCTGGGTGGAGAAGCAGTTGGTCACCAGCACCAGGCAGTCCTGGACGTCTTGCCACTTAATGCCGCTCTCGTTTTTGTTGTACTTGCCCTGTTGCTTAATGTAGGCATCGATGGCGCTGGTCAGAGCGCTGCGGGCGGCTTTCTCGGGCGAGCCGCCGTTCTCGAGCCACGATGAGTTGTGATAGTACTCCTGCATCATGAAGGTGCGCGAGAAGCACATGCACGCGGTGATCTTTACGTTGTAGTCGGGCAGGTCCTCACGGTCGCGACCGCGACGGTCGGCCTCGATAAAGAAGGGCTCGGTGAGGTAGTCGGTACCGACCTTCTCGAGAACATAGTCCTCGATGCCCTTGGGATAGCAAAAATCCTCTTCGGAAAACTCGCCATCGTCGCCCTCGATACGCAGGCGGAAGGTCACGTTGGCGTTGACCACGGCCTGGCGGCGCATGGTCTCGCGATACCAATCGTGGGGGATGCTGATGGAGGTAAAGACCTCAAGATCGGGACGCCACTTGATGGTGGTACCGGTACGGTCCTCGTCGCTGGGCTCAATCTCGAGCGCCTTCTTTTTGGCTCCGACGACCTTGCCCTTCTTAAAGTGCAGGGAGTACTTGTTACCATCGCGCCAAACCGTGACGTCCATGTACTCGGAGGCGTACTGGGTCGCGCACGAGCCCAAGCCATTGGTACCGAGCGAGAAGTCGTAGTCGCCGCCCTGGTTATTGTTGTATTTGCCGCCGGCGTAGAGCTCACAAAAGACGAGCTCCCAGTTAAAGCGCTTCTCGGAGGGGTTCCAGTCGAGCGGGCAGCCGCGGCCGTTGTCCTCTACCTGAATGGAGCCATCGCGAAAGGCGGTAAGGGTGATGAGCTTGCCGTAGCCCTGGCGCGCCTCGTCAACGGCGTTGGACAGGATCTCGAAGGCAGCGTGTGCACAGCCATCGAGTCCGTCCGAGCCAAAGATAACGGCAGGGCGCAGGCGTACGCGTTCCTCGTCCTTGAGCTGGCGGATACTGTCGTTACCATAGTTTGCGGTGTTTTTTGCCATACTCGCTCTCTCGGTGTTCCTTTGCTGCGTTTAAGTCATATAGATAGTCAAGGTAGCATAGCCCAGCCCACAGACGATTCCAACCAACACGAAATCCATCGAACAATCGTTCGAGTTTAGGCTGAAAAGAGCTCACTCGGACAAACCGAGTCGGTTCTGTCCGGGTAAGTTCGAAAGCGATCGAATGCGTCCTGCTGCGTTTGCGGTCAGATGTGTTTGTCAAAAACGTGCCATGCGGATTGTTGGATCGAATTGAACATTGGGACAGGCGTCTCATTTTATGGGCCGAGGGCGTGCGTATACGAGTCTTTTTGGTCCATAGGGGATGCTGGGCGGTTGCTAGTTGGGCCACGGGTCACTTCGCCGGCGCTGCTTTTCGCCATACGCTCATAGTGGAGGCCGATGCCACGGAGTCGACTTGCGATTCGGGCAACGGATGAGCGGCAAGCCGAAAGGAGCGGTGAGGATGATGAAGCCCATGACGAAGAAGCTGCTGTTAGGAATTCCCGCCGTGACGCTTTCGGCCGTGCTGGCTTGCACCCTTGCCGGTTGCGGCGGAAATGCGCCGAGTGGCTCGGCTGGCAGCTCGGGCGGCGGCAGTGCTCCCGTAGAGAAGAAGGCCTATGATTCGCAGACGGTCGAGGTGGCTGGCATAACCTATGAGTCGGTAGCCCACGGTACGTTCTATCGCGGCGACGCTAAGCTGCAGGACGGCTTTTACCTGCACGTCAAGATCACCAACAACAATGCAAAGAACAGGACGTTTGACTTCTTTAACGTGCATGCTGCCCAGGGCGATCTTGAGGCAGGCGACCCGTTGTTTACTTCCGGCAAGGCGGCCGTGCTCGACTACGTTGCAAGCGAGGCTCCCGATGAGCTTCACGAGGGCATCGATCTTTCCAAGAGGCCAGATATCGGTCCGGGCGAGACTGTTGAGTACGTGTATTTCTGGGCACCCAAGACGGCGTACTACGGGCCCATCACTGTCGAGTTCGTAGACGCTAACGCCCCCGCCAAGAATCATGAGGCCGTGCACTTTGACACCACGGACTGCGAGACCAAGGAGTTCAAGGCGGCCGGCGGTGTGGCCGATTCTGGTGACGCGGCCAATATGACCGGCATCGATTGCGCATCGTACAGTATCGAGGCCGCTGATGGGTACACGTTGGATTCGTCCAACGAAGAGCACGAAAAGGCAGGCTTCTTCCACGACGAGACTGGAGGACGCTTGCACATCAGCATCTTCCCGCGCTCGCCGGAGGAAGAGGTTGCGAGCCTGGAGCAGGTCTACGAAGGCAAGGAGACGACAACTGACCAGGTCGAGTACAACGGCATAACGTGGCTGCGCTTTACCGGTCCCGACAACGGCCATACGCTGTTTGCGACGGCTCCCGCAACGGGCGAGACCGTCCGCGTGTCGATTGGCTGGAAGATCGACTGGGACGCCGCCGTGCCCATGATGGAGGCGCTGAAGCTCAAGTAGCGGGCTGCGATTCCCACGTCAGGCGACTCAGGGCTGGCTCCGGGTTATCGGGGCCAGCCCTTTTTGGTGCTCGATGAGCCTAGTCGGCGTCTCTCACAAAAGTAACTAGGAGCTAGCGAGGCCTATCCGAATTGACCTCATCGGCGATGTCGGTTTCGAGCGCCGTGCGGCGGGCGCTGTAGGCGATAAGGCCGGCGCCTGCCGCGGCGAGTGCTGCAGCGGCTGCCGTAAGGGGAGCGTTGACATCGCCCATGCCCGCAAGCGCACCCGCTTTTCCGGAGCGCTTGTTATTGCCGTGGTCCTTGCCACTGCCGGAGCTGCTTCCGCCGGAGCCGCCGCCCCCGTCAGTACCGCCGCCGCTCGAGCCACCATCGCCGTCAGCTGTCATCGGGGCGTCGTGAAGTCCTGTCGTATCCGCGCTGTCGCATACGCCGACCTGAACTTCTGAGCGTTCGCATGCCGCGTCGGGCGCATGAAGCTCGTGCAGTATGGCACCCAGCGCCGAGTTTGCGCCCGGTCGAATTTCCTCGAGCGTTACGGGATCGAGCGCCACCAGATTACGCGCCTTCGCATACAGCGTTACGCGTTTGCCCACTTCGTCGCTCCAACTCTCGGGGATGGCGAAGTTCATGCGAAACTGTGCCGTGCAACCCGGTGCCAGCACGGCGTTGCCGTTGTCGGCTACCAGCGGGTGCGTTGCAAAATGCGTGCCCAGCGTCTCGAGCGCGTACTTCACGTGTGCCATGTCGTTAGCCGAAGCGTCCTCGGCAAGCTCTGGATCGTAGATCGAAGCCATACGTGCATTCACTCCGAATCCGATGGATGCGCTGGAGAACGGCTGGCTGGAGCCCTCTCGGTACAGATCGATCGTGCCGGCGGTCAGCAAGGTGTTGCCGTCGTTTCGCACCGTGACCATAAAGGATTCACCTGCTGCTCCGGGCACCACCGCGCCCGAGGTAGCGACCGCACCCGTCGGAGTGGCACACGCCACCAAGGGCACTTCGATGCCGTGCAGCTCTGCCTCGCTCTTCTCCGCGCTCACAATGTGCGTGGCGAGCGCGGAGAGCATGCCTCCCGACGTCAAAAATGTCGTTATCTGATCGACGGGATGGTCTAGCTCGCACATCACGAACGGCTCTGTAAACAAATCTCCTGCCAAGGTACTGGCGAAGATGCGGAAGTGCTTGCCCATCACTGCTACCGGGTTGCCTTCTTCGTCGTAGGTTTGTCCTACCTTGCCATCGGTGTTCTCTACATAGAGCACGCACCTGCCGTTGTTGCTTACGCTAAACGATGCCGGGCCACAGCCTGCGGCACCCACGGGCTGCGTTGCAAATGCCGATGCGCCTCGCGTCCAAGTAATATGCTGCAGTTGCTCGTTGACGGTTGCCAAAAAGCCCGAATGTTGTGGCCACGGCACCGCGTGGGGTACTGTGGCATCTGGCGGTATAACGCCCCAACCCGCGATGGACTGGCCGATCACGGCATACGATGCGCAGCCACAACCGTTTGCAGTTTCGTATGCAACGGGCACCACCATTTTGCCGTTGATATTCTCGGGCTCGCCCAGCTCGATACTCGACGGTGCCTGCGGAAAGCGGAGAACTTGGCGGAAGGTCAGGCTGTCGCCCGAAACGTCCGACCACAGGGTGAAGCACTCCAGCGCAACCTCTGCCTCGCTGCCGAGCGCCTTTTCTGCGGTGGTTCCGCGGCGGTGGAGGTAGGCACCCGACAGACGCCCGTCGACCAGTGTCTTGCCCACCGTGATGCGCGGGCACTGCAGGCAATGGTAGCCATCTTCTTGCAGGCGGCCGCGCGAGATGCTGCGCCATGACGTATGCGACACCACGCGAACTCCGTCGTTGCTTATGCGCAGGCGCACAACGGACAGGATGCCGGCTGTGCTTGCCGTATCGAAAAGGGTGTTGTCGCCGTCGCGGCGCTCGCCCGAGACCAGCAACACGTAGGCGTCCTGGTTTTCTCTTCCGTCCGTATATTCCACCACGTCGAAGTCGTAATCGAATATGCCGTCGCGCTCCACGTCGCTCTCGCCAAACCCAAGGGGAAAGTCCACGGGCGTGGGGGCGGACCACGTGCCGTTTGCCTTTGTGTGCACCACCAGGCGCGAGCGGCCATTGTCGCCGTAGCGCACCGAGGCGATACGGAACAGGCATTCTACGCCGGCAATCATTGCCAGCTTCATGTGGGCTTCGCTGAGCACGCCAGTAAACAGCACGTTGTCGCTCGAGGGCTTGATGCCGCCACGCTCGTCCTCCGATACACCAGCAGAATTGGTGTTGGGGTATGCAACGGCGTTCGCCGCCTGCCTGATATGGGTGTACTCATACATCGGCGCGGCGTTTTCGTCGTTGTCTATCAGTGCGTGGACGAAATGCTCGACCTGTCCCGTGTCGTCGCTTTCTGCATCCGCCTCGAGCTCAATGCACGTGACCGCTTGATCCCAATCGCGCACGACAGGCGCGACGTTTACGGCAGTGGCCTTAACCTCGGCGCGTGCGAGCAGCTCGGCGTTGGTGACGATGGTGGCCGATGCGATAAATTGCGGCACGCCGCCCGCCTTGATGTTGCCGGGCGTGCCGAAGCGGGCATCCAACGTGTAAGGCGTATCTCCACCCAATGCGAGCTCAGAGCGCTGGAGCACATACTGGTTGCCATTGTTCACCGACATATTCCACGAATCGAGGAGTGTGGGCCACGACCCCGACCAAGCCTTGGTGGTCCACTTGAACATTACGAACTGGAGTATCACATCGACATCGACGTCTGCACCTACGCGCAGTCGCGGAAGCTGGTGTCCATCTGCCTTCTCGTACCCAATGAACAGCGTGAGGGATGCGGCGCCGCGCACGGCAGACGAAGCGACGCCTGCAACGCCGGCGCCAAAGGTGACGGCAAGCCCGATCTGGATGGTGAATGAGCCCGAGGTGTTTGAAAAGTCGAGCGAAATGTTTTTAAAAAACGCCGCGCCGCTGCCGTGCGTGTGGGCACCCACGGCGAGCGCCAGCTTCGCCAGCACCCAGGGGTTGACGTTTAGGAAAAACGGCACCGGTCCTAGGGTAAACTGCTCGGTCCAATTGAGGTCGGTTCTTACCTGGAAGAGGGCCTTAATATTGCCGTATGCGGGGTCGTTGTTGTTACCCCAGGTTTTGCCCACCCAATCGTAGGCGAGCGAGCCGTACAGCTGTGTGGCGATATCCATCGTGAACAGCAGCGTGCAATGGTGGCGAAGGAGCTTGGTGTTTCTTGGATCGGTGCCCGAACCGGCACTCATGCTTTTGTACTGATTCCACTTCCCCTCCATCTCGTCGAGGTAGCGGTTTGCTTGCTTGGTGCCCGACTCGCGCGGTGACTTCTTCCAGTACTCCGGATCCGGATTGCCCGAATCGTTCATGTAGCCGACCGGCTTGTATCCTCCGCCAAACAGCACGTATCCGGCAAACGAGAAATCGAACAAAATGGGGAACGAGGGCATCCAGCACGTGAACTTATTGCCGCCGATGCCGGGAAACGCCGCCGGGAAATCAAACGGAGTGATCTCTTGGTCCATGGTAGTGGGGACGATAGTGGTCGATCCGGATTCCGCCTTTGCCGCCGGCGCGGTAACAACGGCCATAGGGGATGAGAGCGTGTAGGTTTTGCCCTGGTAGTCGAGGACAAAGCGCAGCTTGCACCCTTCTTCCAGAAGGTTTGACGCTGCATCGAGGAACTTGTCTTCGAGCGTGAACGTCGCCAGATTATTCGTGCCCGATGCGCTGGCCTTGATCTGACCGATCTGCGTGACGGTTTCGGGTGAGCTGCCCGCGGCAGGCGTCACTTTGTTGATGTGCAGCGTTGCCTGTCCACCCTGCGGCAGATGCGCCTGCACGGTAAAGGCGTGCGTGTCGGGTTGGTCGTTTCCGGCGTCGTCCTTCGGCAGTGCCATAAACGTGGCGTCGGCGTACTGGATGTCCCATTCGTCGAATGTGAGCTGGCGGAAGTACGGCTCGCCGTCGGAAAGCGGACGCGTGGGCGCGGTTATGGCGGTGCCGCCCTGGATACGCGCAAGGGGAATCTCGACATCACGGTAGCCCGCCATGCTAATGGAGATGCCGCCGTTAAAGTCGTACGCGTCGAGAAGCGTCTCCTCGTCCACGTAGCCTTCCGAAAGCGGTGCGACCTCAAAGATGGCGGTGCCTTCGTCATCGGTCGTGGCGGCGAGCTGCTTGCCTGCGGCATAGCGCGATGTGAGCGTGACCTGAGCACCCGTGATGGGCATATTCTTGTTGGCGACGTCGACCACGACCACACCGAACATGGTGCGCGAGAGCACCAGGACCTTGAAGGGGTCTTCTTCGTCGGCATAGGCCGCGGTGGGCGCGAACGGCAGCAGGAAGGCATTTTCGCTTCCCGGCACGCGCGGCAACATAATGCTCGCCAGCGAGGATGCTCCGGCAGCAAGTAACGAACGGCGATCAAGCATCTTTGGCTCCCATCCCGCAGGTATCGGTGGAAATAATCCAATTTTGCGAGAAGTCGCCCCGTGGCGGTAGTGCCGTTCAAGGGTCAAAATGTCCAAATTAATCGAGCAAAGCGTCGGGCCCCCGGAGCGCTTTCGTTACGCCGGGCAGCCCAGTCGCTAACGCAACATATGCGCGACCAGTTCGGCGCGTGTGCCGATGCCAAGCTTTGCGTATACGCCGGATAGGCGGTTTTTGACGGTGCCCGGCGATACTCCCATATGGCGTGCGATTTCGGCGTTGGTCCACCCACGACAGGCGAGCATGGCCATGGTGAATTCCGTGGTCGTTAGATCGTCGGCCACGTCCTCGCCCGAATCGGGGTTGTGGATGCGCCGCCAACCGTAGCTGAATCGATACGTGATCTCGATGATGCGCGCGAAGTCGTCAGGATATTGCGTTTTTAGGCACGTCTCGATGAGCCCCTGTAAAAGGCCGTGGTGCTCGCCAATGAGCTCGATAAGGCCGTCGGGGCGCGCAATGTTCCAAGCAACTCCGAAGTGCGCTTTTGCGGCGTCGATGTCCTTGAGGCTCATGCATGCCATGGAAGCTGCCAGGTGCAGGAACACTTCCGAGATGAGATAGCTTCCCTGTTTCATGATCAGGGCATTTTCCGCCATGCCCAGGCTGCGGCCATATTCGCCGCGCAGATACAGGGCATGCGCCATCACGTAGCTGGCGAACAGGCGCAGACCTTCGGGCAGATGCGCCGCAAGCGGATAAAACTCTTCGGCGGAATACGGGGAAGGCAAGTGCAGCAGGACGCTCGCGGCCGAGGCGAACAGGATATGCGTGGCGTGGACGGCGGGCGATTCCTCGTCAGTTGGCGTTTCGAGGATGCCCGCAAGGCAACGGCGAGCATCGGCGATACGGTTGAGCGACAGACTGGCGTATCCGCAGATAAGGCATGCGGAATAGCGCAGTGCGGGATCGGTGGCGTCAAGATAGGGGCGTGCTGTCTCGGCGGCGAGCGTGGCCTGTCCGCGAAAGTACAGTGCTTCTGCCGTGGCGATGGCGCGCGAATCGGGGTCGGAAATGCCTGCAACCGCAGCGTCAATCTGGCCCGGCACAAAGGCAGTGCACATCAACGGCATGGGAATGCGCGGGTAGCCATCGCAGTCCATCTTCCATCTCCCATCAGGTGGCAACAATGCAGCAATTGTACTCCTGTTGCTCGGGACCCCTTTCGTTTTACTGCTCGGTTAACGCTGCGGATCGTTTTGGAAGGCTTACGAGCATGGTAGTCCCGTTCTCGGAACTTGTTTCGACCTCTACCGTGCCACCGTGAAGTGCTGCAATCTCCCAAACAAGCGCTAGCCCGAGTCCTGCGCCGCCGTATGCCCTGCTGCGGGATTTGTCTAGACGAAAGAACGGCTGGAAGATGCTCTCTCGGTACTGCTTGGGTATTCCCGGGCCCTCATCTTTGACTCGCAGGAGCACGTGGCTGTCGCTGTCGCTGATGGAGACATTGACAGTCGAGCCGGAGCGACTGTAACGGATGGCGTTTTCGGCCAGGTTGAACAGCAACCGATAGAGGAGCGTGTCGCTCCCGATTACTAAAGCGTCTCCAGCACAGTTGAGGGCTATGCTCCTATTTTCGGCAAGTGGCGCAAGGTCAGTGAGGACCTCTTCGGACAAGGGACCGAGTTCAACATCGTCCTCGCAAGGAATGCTGCGGAGCTCACTCATCTCAAGCAATACCTTGGTCATTCGAGACATGCGCTCGGTTTGTTCTTGTAGCAGGCCGAGCAGCTCGGCTGTTTCGGGTTGCAAACCGGAGTGCTCGGAGATGAATAGTTCAATCTGTGCTTGCATAAGGGCGAGCGGGGTGCGCAGCTCGTGTGCGGCGTTGCCGGTAAACTGACGCTGTGCAGAGAATCCTTCGCCAAGACGGGCGATCATGTCGTTGAAAGAGGCGCTGCATCGTTGTAGCTCGGTGGGCACATCTTCACTGAGTCTGATTTCGCTTAGGTTGTCAGGCTGCACGCGCTCTACCTGGGCGGCGAAATCCCGTAGCGGTTTGAGTGCACGGCCGCTCACAAAGTATGCCAGCACGCCGCCAAGGAGTGTGACTCCAGCCGTGATGTACCAGGCTGTCGTGCCAAAAGACTCCTGTGCGTCGTTTACGACGATCGTGACCCTGTCATCGGGGACCGCTTTCGTTGGGTCGAACGCCTGGGGCGAATCTTCGCCGGTTGCGTTAAAGGCCGAGATGTCACTGCCGATGGCATCCATGTAGCGCATGCCCGTATAGCCGACCAGGCAGTTCGTCAGCACGCATGCCGCACACGTGAGCAGTGCCGTCACAATCGTTATGCGCCATTGCAGCGAAAGCCCTTTCATTCTCCATCCTCCATAACGTAGCCCTCTCCAATCCGATTACGAATCGGGTCGTATCCCAAAGCGCTGCGCAGCTTTTTGCGGAGTGACGAGATGTGAACGCGGGTTGCGTTGCTAAAGCTGTTCACGCTGCTATCCCAAACGTGCTCGATAAGCTCCTCTTGACTTACCGGACGCCCCTGATTAAGCATCAGGTATTCCAAGATTCCCGTTTCCTTGCGCGTAAGAGATAAAGCCTCGCTGTCCACGGAAGCGATGCGCGCCTTGGTGTCAAAGCTGAGCTTTCCGCAGGTTAAAACTACGTCGCTTTGTGTAAAGCGTCTTAGGGTAAGGCTGCGAATCCTTGCCGCAAGCTCGTCCAGATGAAACGGCTTGGTGAGGTAATCGTTGGCGCCGGCATCGAGTCCGGCGACTTTATCGGATACTTCGCCACGTGCGGACAGAATCAGCACTTTGGTCTCGCAGTCAGTTTTCCTAAGTTCCCTGAGTACGGTCATGCCGTCGATACGGGGAAGGTTGAGGTCGAGTACCACGAGGTCGAAGGCCTCAACGTCCAGCAGGTCGAGCGCCTCCTGCCCGTCGTGACAGCAGTCGACGCTGTACGCCAAGTTTCGCAAGCTGCGCGCGATTGCGTCACACAGCGCCTGCTCGTCCTCGACGATCAAAATACGCATAACAGTCTCCTTGCACATTTCAAATCGCGCTTAACACGGATTTTATAGTCGATATGGTCCAATAGGTCGCGTGACGAAAGGAGTGGTCAAGTTGTTCAAAGCGATAAAACCTGTAATGCAGGTTGCGTTGCTGATCGTCGGTGTGGCCATGGTGTGCTTTGGCGCTATGCGTGGCGAGGCGGATGCCGTGCTGGCCAAGGCGATTAGGCTGTGCTTGGAGTGTATCGGAATTGGATAAAAGAAAAAACACCGTGTCGCATGTTTTGGCCAGAATTCGCGGATTCATTCAGGCGGCGGCAACGCTCATCACCAACATTCACCTGCCAAACTTTGCTAAAGGCGGCATCTATCAGGGCGCGGGAAAAACAGTCTGCGTACCCGGGCTTAACTGCTATTCGTGCCCCGCGGCATCGGGTGCGTGCCCCATCGGGTCGTTCCAGTCGGTGGTGGGTTCATCTAAGTTCAACTTCTCCTACTACGTTACCGGTACGCTCATTTTGCTCGGCGTGCTGCTGGGACGCTTTGTATGCGGCTTTCTGTGCCCGTTTGGCTGGCTTCAGGAGCTGCTTCATAAGATTCCCGGCAAAAAGCTTTCGACAAAAAGGCTCAACGCGCTTACGTATATCAAATACTTCGTGCTGCTGTTTGCCGTGGTAGTGCTGCCCGTGCTGGTGGTCAACGATCTGGGGATGGGCGACCCGTTCTTTTGCAAATACGTCTGTCCGCAGGGCGTGCTCGAGGGCGCCATTCCGCTGGCCATTGCCAACGCCGGCATTCGATCTGCGCTGGGGCAGCTCTTTACCTGGAAACTCGTCGTTCTCATTGCCGTGGTAGTGCTGAGCGTTTTGTTCTACCGCCCCTTCTGCAAATGGATTTGTCCACTCGGCGCATTCTATGCGCTCATGAATAGGGTGTCCCTACTGGGGATTCGGGTCGATGCATGCAAATGCGTCTCGTGCGGCAAGTGCTCAAAGGTTTGTCAGATGGACGTTGATGTGGTCCGCGCACCCAATCATGCCGAATGCATCCGGTGCGGAAAGTGCATCGGGGCCTGCCCCGTCGATGCCATCAGCTATCGCTATGGCCTGGATGTGTCGGCGGAAAAGCTCCCCCTGACCGCCGATAAAAAGTAAAACAAGCTTCGACAAAACGGAGGAATGACCATGAAGCTCTCTAAGATTGCGGCCCTGTTTATGGTGCCGGTGCTGGCCTTGTGTCTTGTGGCGTGCTCGGCACCTGGCGGCAATGCGAGCGAATCTGCGAGCTCCGATCCTAAGATCGCAGAACTCACTGCGCAGAAGCCGGCCAATGCCGACGAGGCCGCCGAGCTGTATGCGAAGCTCATGCAGAAGGAGAACGATATCCTTTCGAGTGACAACGCACTATGGGAAAAGGTATTCAGTGCGGCAAATAAAGACTCGGCAATGATTGAGGACGGCAGCAATTACGGCGATTTCCTGCTCAAGACCATCGACGGCGCCAAGGATGAGTTTACGGCGGATGAGCTCAAGACGCTCAAGGCCGGTGCACAGCAGATCAAGGAGATCGAGGACAAGCTCGAGAGCCTGGAGAAGGAGTTCCCCGGCTGTGGAAGCACGCCGAGTGCAGGCGAGAGCGTCGACGCTTCGACCGCTGGCATGACGGCTGGTGCCAATGCTTCGAGCGAGGCGACGAAGTTCCCCAGCTTTACGGGCAAGGACCTGGACGGCAACGACGTGAACAGCGACGAGCTGTTCTCTAAGAACAAGGTCACCGTCATGAACTTCTGGTTCACCACTTGCAAGCCGTGCGTGGGCGAGCTGGGCGATCTTGAGAAGCTGAATCAGGAGCTTGCCGAGAAGGGCGGCCAGGTCGTGGGCGTCAATTCCTTTACGCTCGATGGCAACAAGGGCGAGATCGCAGATGCCAAGGACGTGCTGAGCAAGAAGGGCGTGACATATAAGAACATCTGGTTCAAGTCGGATAGCGAGGCCGGTAAGTTTACGTCAAATTTGTTCTCGTTCCCGACAACGTATGTCATCGATCAGAATGGCAACATCGTAGGGGATCCAATCGTGGGAGCCATCAGCTCCGCTGAGCAGCGCGCAGCGCTCGACAAGCTTATCGACCAGGCGATTGCGAATAGCGAGCAGTAGAAAACGCGTAAAGCATGGCGAGGATCGCGCGCCGCTGTGCGGAGTAGTCCGCTGCCTTTCAAGATAATCTCCACCATACAGAGGTCCCGCTCGGGACCTCTTCTTTTCAAGACTTTAGTCTGCTGGCCGCGCAGCGGCCAGCTTTGAACCACCCGCTACGCGGGTGGAGACAAACGGCTTTACAAAGCCACCCCTCCGACCGATATTGACGATTGTTCAGGCCGTCAAGAATTCGAGTCGAAGGGG
>JAXKGN010000001.1:0-2072 GCA_036550355.1 Collinsella sp. | reverse complement strand
GGTGGCCATCGGCTCGGGCGACGACGCCCAGACCCTCCAGGACATCCTGGACGGCATCATGCCCGGCATGCTCGGCATGATCGCCTTCTGGCTGTACTACTGGCTGCTGTCCAAGAAGATCAACCCCATGGTGCTGATCGTTGCCACCATGGTCGTGGGCATCATCGGCGCGTTCTTCGGCGTGCTGGCGTAGGTTCCTGCGTTTTATTCTGCCCCCAAGGGAAACGGCGACCTATTGCGGTCGCCGTTTTTTATTACCGAAAGCTAGCTGGAGGTGCTTCGTGATTCGATCTGACAATCCACCCGATAATGGCGTGAGCGGGGCGATGTATCTATTTGGCACGGCGCTCTTGTGGAGTTTTATCGGCATCCTCGTTCGCGCCAATTCGCAGTCAGCTCTTTTGATCGGTGCCGTTACGGCAATATTTATGGCGCTCTTTATCCTGCTCGTCGGCAGGCCCGTCCTCCGCGTCAGCCGTCTTATTGTCCTTGTGGCCGTCTGCAACTTCGTGACGGGCACCACGTTTAACTTTGCCAACCAGCTCACGACGGTCGGCAACGCGATCGTCCTGCAGTACACCTCGATGATTTTCGTTATCGTGTATCAATCGCTCGCAACTCGCACGTTGCCCTCGCCTGCGAAGATTGCCTCCGTGGTGGTTGCTTTTACGGGTATGGGACTTTTCTTTTTAGGTGATTTGAGCGCCGAGGGCATGCTCGGAAATCTGCTTGCGGTCATTTCGGGCGCCACCTTTGGGCTGTGTTTCTTTTTGAACTCTCGCCCCGATGCGTCGCCCATGGTGTCCTCGCTCATCTCCTGCGGTATCTCGATGCTTCCGATCGTCTATTTTGCCGGCGCCCTAGACTCCGTGAAACCCTTTGAGTGGGGGCTTATGCTGGTGCATGGCCTTTTTTGCAGCGGCCTTGCGAGTGTGCTGTATGCCAAGGGGATTGCGCGCACCAACGCGTTTGCGGCCAACTTGGTTTGCATGAGTGAGGTCGTGCTCGCTCCCTGCTGGTCGGCGCTCCTCTTTGGCGAGGTCTTTAGCTGGAACGAGTTCTTGGGCGCGGCGATGATCGTTTTGGTGATTGTGGCCAACTTGGCATCCGATGCCTTTGGCGACGGCTTTCTGGTGGCGCTTGTCCGCCATCGAAACAAAGAGCGTGCCTAATGGGATGCGCCTGCCGTTTACGGTAAAAAACACCCCGCTGAGCGACTGGTATTAAATAAGGCGAACCTGCATACCTATAATTGGTATCAAATCATTTGTGCCTGGCATGGGTGTTAGCAGCACACCAGGTACGCTTCGAGCCGTGGAATCGAACTCCCGGAATTGATATCAACAACGCGCGCGACGGGAGTGACGACGGTTCGAGATTCCTTATTGGGAGGAATTATGCTTGTCCAAGCAATCCTCGTCGGCTTAGTCGGAGCGTTTGGATGCCTCGACTACCAGCTCGGCACCCTCTACGCGTTCCGCCCCATCGTCCTGTGCCCGCTCGTGGGCCTGGTGCTGGGGGACCTGCAGACTGGCCTTGCCGTTGGCGCCAGCCTGGAGTTGCTGTTCATGGGCTCGATTTCCATCGGCGCCTACGTGCCGCCTAACGAAACCGTCGGCGGCGTGCTCGCCTGCGCGTTTGCCATTCAGCTCGGTCAGGGTACCGAGACGGCCATCGCGCTCGCCATGCCTATCGCCGTCCTTGCGCTGACGATCGGCAACATTACCAATGCCTTGTTCCCTGTGTTTGTCGATATGGCAGACAAGTTCGCCCTCAAGGGAAACCTTAAAGGCATCTACGCCGTTCATTGGGGAATTGGAATCTGGGGCTGCGTCGAGTACTTCCTGCTGTGCGGCGGCGCCTTCTATTTGGGTTCCGACGCCATTCAGGGCCTGCTCGACTTCATCCCGCCCTTCATCATCGACGGTTGCGGCGTTGCCGCCAACATCCTGCCTGCCATGGGCTTCGCCATGCTCGGCCGCCTGGTGCTCACCAAGCAGCTCGTGCCCTTCTACTTCCTGGGCTTCCTGCTGTGCTCCTACGCCAACGTGCCCGTCCTGGGCGTCGCCCTG
>JAXKGN010000023.1:0-152595 GCA_036550355.1 Collinsella sp. | reverse complement strand
GGTTGAGTTTGTCGCGAGTTCCGCACGCAAAGGAAAGCACTTAATGTGCTTTCCGTCTTGCGCAGGACTGTAGAGCAGCAAACTCAACCCGCGCCAGCCGGCCCCGGAGACCCTCCCGGAGGGACCGAAAAACTTTTTCAAAAAAGTTGTTGCGCGGCGGACAGACTTCTGTGTATACTAATCCCCGCAGCGCACGCGAGCGGAAACAAACGCGAACGACTGCCTGGGGAGTTAGCTCAGTTTGGTTAGAGCGCCGGCCTGTCACGTCGGAGGTCGCGGGTTCGAGCCCCGTACTTCCCGCCAACGCAATTAAAGCCACGTCTTCGGACGTGGCTTTTTGCGTTTAATAGGCCCTCGATCTTATATGCCTCTTTATCCAAATCACCGCATTTGCAACGAGCGAGCCGGCCTCTACTGATATATGTGTTCAAACAGGGGGTTTGTTGCGCAACATCTGTTCAATGAAGCAGGGGGTTCGGTTATACTAAATTGCACTTTAGGCCGTACCTGATTCAGCTAGTCTTCAAGTGCGGCATTCAGTGAACACCCATTTTATAATTTGGTTGTTCAGGCGGTCATTTGGCGTCTCGACACAAGCTCGGCCCCGGAGCTCGTTCGAGCTGTTCGTATTCCTTGAAAGGGGAAACATGGACATATCGAGGAAGACTGATTATGCCCTTCGCATGCTTGCGATGCTTGCCGAGGAGCCGGAGCGGTTGCTTTCTGTTCGCACTGCTGCCGAAGAGGTCAATGTTCCGTATTCGTTTGCCCGTTCGATTCAGCACGGCTTGGTTCAGGCCGGCATTGTGGAGAGCCTGCGTGGTGTTCATGGCGGCATGCGCCTTAAGGTGAGCCCCGACGATGTCACGATCCGTCAGGTCGTAGAGGCCGTTCAGGGCCCCATGGTTATGAACGATTGCACCGCGCCCGATGGCGACTGTGCGCGCATGGGCACGTGCTGCTATCATCCCCTGTGGGCCGGAGCCCAGGCGCTGATGCGCGACTATCTCGATTCCGTTTCGCTCGGCGATATCGTCGCCCATCGCCAGTTTCCGGCTGTCGATCCCAAGTTCGCCGACCGCGATGCGTTTCCCGAGTACGCCGCTTGCGCGTATGCTTGCCGGGAGGAATAGCGCCGCATAAGGAGCATTGTCATGATTCAGGACCCCTTTCGTTCGATGATTCGTTCGGAAGGGGTCCTGCGTTATCGCGACCTTCCGTGGCGCCGCACGCGCGACCCGTATATCATCTGGCTTTCCGAGGTCATGCTGCAGCAGACGCAGGTGCCGCGCGTGGAGACGCGCATGCCGGCGTGGCTCGATCGCTTTCCGACTGTCCGGGCGCTTGCTCAGGCCGCCCCTTCCGATGTCTTGGATGCGTGGCAGGGGATGGGCTACAATCGCCGCGCCCTGGCGCTTCACAGGGCTGCACAGTGCGTTGTGGAGGACTGGGATGGGGAGTTTCCGCGTGAGATGCACGATCTGGTCGCGTTGCCCGGCATTGGCCCGGCAACGGCGCAGGGCATCCGTTCGTTTGCATTCGATCTTCCGGGCGTGTATCTGGAGACCAACGTGCGCACGGTCTTTTTGCATCATTTCTTTCCCGATGTGCCGGCCGTTCCCGATCGCGAGCTGGTGCCGCTGATTCAAGCTGCCTGTCCGGCGGCCCCCGGTGCGGCGGCGGATGAGATTGCGCCCTTTGCCGCGCCTCAAGACGATGCCGACACGCCGCGCGCGTGGTATTACGCGTTGCTGGATTACGGCGCGTATCTTAAAAAGACGCTGCCCAATCCGTCCAGGCGGTCGGCGAGCTATAGTCGTCAGTCCAAGTTTGAAGGCTCGCGTCGCCAAAAGCGCGCCCACATTGTGCGCATGCTGCTGGCGGCGCGCGATGGGCAGCCGGCAGGTATTACGCTCGATGAAGCTGTTGCAGGCGTTAACGAGATGGAGACGGCAGCCGGCCGAGAGCCGGTCGAGCGCGAGCTGGTCGCAAGCATCCTTGCCGATCTGGAGCGCGAGGGCTTTTGCCGTTCCGAGGGCGATCGTTGGCTGAGTGTATAGCTCGCTCGAATCTGAAGAACAGGATTATAAGGTTTAAATTCTCGGCATGGGGGCATCCTAAAGACAGGGCCGCTCAAAGCCTATGGGCGGCACGTGTTGAAGGGAAGTACACCTATGGATTTTGAGAACTCTCAGACCAAGAAGAACCTCGAGACTGCTTTTGCCGGTGAGTCCCAGGCACACACCAAGTATCGCTACTATGCATCCAAGGCCAAAAAGGACGGCTACGTTCAGATCTCGAATATCTTTGCCGAGACGGCGGGCAACGAGTCCGAGCATGCCAAGCTGTGGTTTAAGTATCTGCACGATGGCGCCGTTCCGGGCACTCTGGACAACCTGCGCGACGCCGCCGCGGGCGAGAACTACGAGTGGACCACGATGTATGACGAGTTTGCCAAGACCGCCGAGGAGGAGGGCTTTGCCGAGATCGCCGAGAAGTTCCGCGGCGTCGCCGCTGTCGAGAAGGCCCACGAAGAGCGCTATAACAAGCTCGTCGAGCGCATTGAATCGGGCGAGGTGTTTGAGCGCGAGGGCGTAAAGGTGTGGAAGTGCCTGAACTGCGGACACCTGCATGTTGGTGCCGAGGCGCCCGAGGTGTGCCCGGTGTGCAACCACCCGAAGGCGTACTTTGAGGAGCAGGTGGTGAACTACTAGCGCGTGGCGCTGGCTGCTGCGGAGCGCAGGGCGGGGAAATGCCTTTCCCTCTCGCTCACGGCTCCGCAGGGTCGCGCGAGGCAAAGGTATTTCCCCGCCCTGCGCTCCGGCTTCGGGTCGTCGCGTGCTCGTTACTGAAAAGCTGATAAGGAGTTTGTGTGCCGCCCCTTATGGGGCGGCACGTTTTTGTGTGGGGTCTCTGTCTTCACAATTTCCGTCAAGCTTTTGGTTAGGTTTTGGTCGGTTGGCGTAAGGGCGGAAGGGCAAAAGATTGCTGGCGAAAAAAGCTCAGAGAAAGTGCTGGTAGGGGAGTTGTTGAGCTTTTCGACAGTTTTCTGACTATAGAATCTTTGCGGCTATTGCCGCGGATTTCGTTGCCGCGGTCGCGATGGTGCGGGATGCTGGGCGCAAGCGTCGAATGCTCCGATTGAGGAGGCCAACATGGATCTGTTTCTTGAGACCCCGCGGCAACAAGCCGAGCGCATGTTGCGCCAGCAGCAACGGCTTATGGAGATGCAAATGCAAGGGGCGGCCGTCCAGCCTCCTGCGCAAAACGCCGCGTCCGCGGTATCGTCTGCGGGTGAGGTGGACCCAGGAGCCTATTCCGTACAGCAAGATTCATATGCGCAGGAGCTTGCGTTCGACAAGCGTCGTGCGCGTCGCCGTCGTTGGACCCAGCGCCTGCGTACGCTGGCGATGATCGTGCTGATCCCGTTAGGGCTCGCGGCAATCTTCTTGGCCTCATATGCCCTCACGTGCATTCTCAACGGCGCCTCGCCCAGCGAGGTGCTTGAGCACTTGGCGGTTCTCGGCCAGCGCCTAAGCGATGTCGTAGCAACCATCCGCGCCGGCTGGGAGAGTTAGCGTTTTAGTACCTGTGGCCCAAAATCCATTTGTCCGATTGCCGCGTGACGCCCGGTGCGTGTGGCGGGGTAAGATTGATCACGGTTTTGATTGATGATCGATTGGGTTTGTTGGGCGGAGACTATGTCTGCTATTGATATCGTGCTTGTTGTGATCGCCTTGGTGGCGGTGGGGGTTGCTGTGGCTTGTGCCCTGCAGCTCAAGGGCCTTCGCGCCGAGCTGCGGGAGCGCGGTGATAGCGGGGCAGAGATGCTGGCTGCGCTCGAGCAGGCCAACAACGCGCTCGACACCCTCAACGTCGCGTTGGCCGAAACTCGCCGCACGGCAAATGCCATCGCGCAGCAGCAGACGACCGACGCCGCCGTAGAGCAGCAGCGTTACCTGACCATCGCGCGCGAGTTCTCGCAGGCCGGCGACCGCATGGATGACCTGCGTCGCGAGACGGCCCAGCAACTCGGTGCCAACCGCGAGGGTATCGAGCACCGCCTGGACAAGGTGCGCGAGACGGTCGATGCCCAGCTGGGCGCCATCCGCAAGGACAACAACGTGCAGCTCGATCAGATGCGCGCGACGGTGGACGAGAAGCTCTCCCGTACGCTCAACGACCGCTTGTCGGCATCGTTTAAGCAGGTGAGCGATCAGCTCGAGGCCGTGTACAAGGGCTTGGGCGACATGCAATCCATTGCCACGGGCGTGGGCGACCTCAAGCGCGTGCTGGGCAATGTGAAAGCGCGCGGCATTTTGGGCGAGGTGCAGCTGGGCGCGATCCTGGCGGACATCCTCACGCCCGACCAGTACTTGGAAAACGTCGCCACCAAGCCCGGCGCCTCGGAGCGCGTCGAATTTGCCGTCAAGCTGCCGGTGGACGAGGGCGACCCCGTGCTGCTGCCGATCGACTCCAAGTTCCCAGGCGACGCATACGAGCATCTGCTCGACGCACAGGAGTCGGGTGATGCCGAGGCTGTGGCCACTGCGCGCAAGACGCTCGACGCCATGGTGAAGCGCGAGGCTAAGGACATCTGCGAAAAGTACCTGAGCGTGCCCGCGACGACCAATTTTGGCATTATGTTCGTGCCTTTTGAGGGCCTGTACGCCGAGGTCGTCAGCCGCCCCGGGCTTATCGAGACCCTGGGCCGCGACTATCACGTCAACGTTGCCGGCCCCAGCACCATGGCGGCCATCCTCAACAGTCTGCAGATGAGCTACCAGACGTTTAAATTGCAAAAACGCACCGACGACGTGCTGCGTGTGCTCTCTGCCGTCAAGGCCGAGCTGCCGCGCTATCAGGCGGCGCTGCGCCGCGCCCAGCAGCAGATCGAGACCGCGGGTAAAACGGTCGAGGGTATCATCACCACGCGCACCAACGTTATGGAGCGCAAGCTCAAGGATATCGACGCGCTGGAAGACACGCGGGAGGCCGACGAGATCTTAGGGCTCACATCCGCGGAGCTGCTCGCAGACCAAAAAGACGAGGACTAGCTGCATCTGACGGTGGGGCGCCGGTGTAAACGCGGGTGCCCCGCTGCTTTTCGCATCGTGCTTGCCTGAAGTGCGCTTTAGTGTGCAACAATGGCGTTTCGCCCTATCAGACGCGAAAGGAAGCCCATGTCTCAGAGAAGCACCAGTCCGCTCAAACGCTCCACCGTGCGCCGCACGCTGCAGCGTTTTTGGGACGTCACGCGCACGCAGCCGCTGATCGTCTTTCTCTCGGTGTTCTCGTCGGCGGGCTACATCTTTTTGCTCACGTTTGCCAACACCTACGTGATGGCCCTTATCGTCGACCGTGTCCAAGCGGGTCCCGTGGCGGGCGACCAAGTATTCGAGGTCTTTGGTCCCTACATTCTGGCGCTCGTGCTCGTTAACCTAGTGGGCCAAATCCTCTCCAAGCTGCAGGACTACACCGTCTACAAGCTCGAGATTGCGGGCAACTACCACCTGGCGCGCCTGTGCTTCGACACGCTCTCCAATCAATCCATGACATTCCACACCAGTCGCTTTGGCGGATCGCTTGTGAGCCAGACGAGTCGTTTTATGAGCGGCTATACGGGGCTGGTGGACGTAACGGTGTATTCGCTCATTCCCACTATCACCTCGGTTGTCTGCACGGTGGCGGCGCTCGCCCCGGTGGTGCCGACATTTACCGTGATCTTGGTGGGCATTATGGTCGTCTACATTGCGTTTGTCTGGCTTATGTACAAGCGCATCATGCCGCTTTCGGCCGCGACGTCCGCTGCGCAGAACAAGCTGTCGGGCGTGCTGTCCGACGCGGTCACGAATATCCTGGCCGTCAAGACCTGTGGGCGCGAGGACTTTGAGCGCGACCTGTTCGATGCCGCCGACCGTGCTGCACGCGACGCCGAGACGGTCTCGATGCACGCCATGATGCAGCGCAACTTTACGACCTCGGGCCTTATCGTCATCACCATGGCCGTGGTGAGCGTGTTCGTCGCGGGCGGCAACGCGTGGTTTGGCATCTCTGCCGGCGCGCTCGTCATGATCTTTACCTATACGTACAACCTCACCATGCGTTTGAACTACGTAAGCTCCATGATGCAGCGCATCAACCGCGCGCTGGGCGATGCGGCCGAGATGACGCGCGTGCTGGACGAACCGCGTCTGGTGGCAGACGACGAGAACGCTCCCGAGCTTAAAGTGACCGAAGGTGCGATTGATTTTGAGCACTTGAGCTTTGCATACCGTGACGCCGCAGCGGGCGAGAGCGTGTTCGACGACCTGACGCTCCATGTGGCAGCGGGCCAGCGCGTGGGCCTGGTGGGCAAATCGGGCTCGGGCAAGACGACGCTCACCAAGTTGTTGCTGCGTCTGGACGACGTACAGGGCGGCCGCGTGCTCGTGGACGGCCAGGACGTCTCGCGCTGTACGCAGCAGAGTTTGCGCCGCCAGGTTGCCTACGTGCCGCAGGAGGCGCTGCTGTTCCATCGCTCCATTCGCGAGAATATCGCCTACGGCCGCCCCGACGCCACCGACGAGCAGATTCGCGAGGCGGCGCGCCTGGCAAATGCCCTGGAGTTTATCGACCGCCTGCCCTGTGGCTTTGACACCATGGTGGGCGAGCGCGGCGTTAAGCTTTCGGGCGGCCAGCGCCAGCGCGTGGCCATTGCCCGCGCTATTCTGACCGACGCGCCGATCCTGGTGCTCGACGAGGCGACGTCTGCCTTGGACAGCGAGTCCGAGGCGCTGGTGCAGGAGGCGCTCGAGAACCTGATGCGCGGCCGCACCTCCATTGTGGTGGCACATCGCCTGTCCACCGTGGCGGCGCTCGACCGCATCGTGGTACTGGCGGACGGCGAGATTGTCGAGGACGGTACGCATGCGCAGCTTGTCGAGGCGGGCGGCGAGTACGCAAGCCTGTGGGGCCGCCAGACCGGCGCATTTTTGGAGGCGTAAAGACCCCATACGTGGGACAATCGTGCCCATAAGTTTGTTATGCCGCTGAGCCGAGGAGTCGTTATGCCACGCGAGACCAATGCCGCCAAACGCGAGCGCGCCGTTGAGGTGTGCGAGCGCCTCAACCGTCGCTATGGCCCGGTCGAGTGCTTTTTGGACCACGAGAATCCCTTTAGGCTGCTCATCGCGGTGCTTCTCTCGGCGCAGACGACCGACGCACAGGTCAACAAGGTGACGCCGAAGCTGTTTGCCCAGTGGCCCACGCCCGAGGCCATGGCGGGGGCGAGCGTGGCCGATGTGGCCGATACCATTAAGTCACTCGGCTTTTATAAGAGTAAGGCCAAGCATGCCGTGGAGGCCGCGCAGATGATCGTCGCCGATTACGGCGGCGAGGTGCCGGCCGACATGAAGGAGCTCGTCAAGCTGCCGGGTGTGGGGCGCAAAACGGCGAACATCGTGCTCAACGTGGGGTTTGGCATTGTCGAGGGCATCGCGGTCGATACACACGTCAACCGCATCGCACACCGCCTGATGTTGAGCCCCAAGACGCATGCCAAAGAGCCGCTCAAGACCGAGCAAGATCTGCTCAAGATTTTGCCGCACGAGTATTGGGAGTCGGTCAACCACCAGTGGATCACCTTTGGCCGCGAGATCTGCGACGCCCGTAAACCTAAGTGCGACGAGTGCCCGCTGGCGGATTTGTGCCCCAGCGTGCGGGTGGGCTAGGTTGTAAGGGCAGGGTGCCGCCGCCCTTGCGTATCTCCGGGCGGTACAAATCGGGACGCGGCCGGTGACCACGGCGCTCGCTATGACTCCCGAAGCAAGAACTCTTCTGCCGGCACAACCGATGCCCCCTCGGTATCGTAGCGCTCGGAGCCGTGATATACGACGGCTCGGTCCTTTGCGGGAATGCCAAGTTCGGAACCAACAGAGCGTAGGTGTCGAGCGAATGTGTCGCGATAGGTAGCGCCCGATTTTATTTCGAACGCCTGTGGGCGAGCCGGCTCTGTTAGATCGATAAGGTCGATCTCTCGTTTGCTGTCGTCGCGATAAAAGACAAGCGTGGGCTCGATGCCTCTGTTGAGATATGCCTTCTGGCGTTCCGAGACAACGAGGTTTTCGAATATTTCCCCGCTTAGGGGGTGGTTCATGAGACTGCGCTCGTCGTGAATGCCAAGCAGATGGCAAAGTAGCCCCGTGTCGTAGAAGTACAGTTTTGGTGCTTTGGTAAGCCGCTTGCGCATGTTTCCAGCATATGGCTGAAGCAGGAACACCAAATAGCTTGATTGCAGGATTGAAAGCCACGAGCTGATCGTCGCCGTGGCGACTCCCACATCAGCGGCGAGTCTTGATAGGTTGAGCAGCCCTCCCACGCAAGCCGCGCACAGCCCGATCATTTTTCTAAAGGAGCTCAGGTTGCGCACGTCGAGAAGGCCGCCCGCGTCGCGTTCCACATAGGTCATAAGGTAATTTTGGTAGAACATGTCGGTGGGGATGCCCGCATCATATATGCGCGGGTATCCCCCGCGAATCAGGTAGGTGTCAAGCGAGATTTGCGTATCGCCGAGCTCCTGGTAGGAGAGAGGTAGGAGTTTGAGCATACCGACGCGTCCGGCAAGCGATTGCTGGATGTTGTGCATGAGCAAAAAGTTTTGCGAGCCGGACAATACATACTGGCCGGCCTTTCCGCGCTCGTCGGAGGCGACCTGAATCATGCTGAACAGCTCCGGCGCATATTGGGCCTCGTCGATGATCAGATGATCGGGGCGTCTGCTGATAAAGCCGACGGGGTCATCGAGTGCGGCGCGACGGACTTCCGGGTTCTCGAGGTTGAGATATTCATATTCGGGAAAGACGGCCTTGATGAGAGTTGACTTACCGCTTTGGCGCGGCCCCGTAAGCGAGACGACAGGAAACCATTCTGACATGTCGCGTAGCTTTTGGGCCATGGTTCGCTCAATCATCTTTAACGCCCTTCGTGTCTTGCATCGCATGCTCGCAGGCATGCTTTTGGTTCGAAAGTCTCGTGCCGAGTTTGTCGGTATCCGTCGGGTTCTGTGGCAGGTCTTTGGGATTGGCCACATTGCCAAGGCAAAATAACCATAATTACTAACTAGAAGTTACCACAAATATAAAGTAGGAATTACCATAATTGTAAAGTAACGCAGGTGGAAGCTGATAATTGATGCCGTCCGATTAGGCTGTTTTGTGCCGAGGGCGTTCGGGCGTGCGCGTTTTGGGGTAGCTGTTTGGCGTGCGCTGGCGTGTCCATCTCATGCGCTACCATGACAGGCAATGAAATCCGCCGCATACCCGCCGAGCTTGCCCCGGCGGGCTTTTGGCGTTGCAATGCCGGAGGAACAGCATGCTCATTCACCGTATAGCCGCGCAGCTCTACACTGCCGAGGCCTTGCAGACCGTCGAGGCCGGACTCGATGCCGGCGAGGACGTGACGCTGGCCGTGTCGCAGTCGGGCCGTACGCTTATGGCGGCCGCCCAGTTTGCGCGCCGTCCGCGACCGACGGTCTACATTGTGAGCGGCGAGGACGCGGCCGATCGCGCCGCGCGCAGCCTTGCCGCCTACGTGGGCCTAGCACATGTGTGCCGTTTCCCCGAGCGCAAGGACTATCCGTGGCGCGAGCAGGCGCCCGACGACGCCGTGGTGGCGCAGCGCTGCGAGGCCCTGGGACGCATCGTGCGCGGCGACAACTGCATTATGGTCGCCTCGGCCCGTGCGCTGCTGCGCTGCGTGCCGCCGGTCGAGAGTCGCTATTGGGAGTCCACCACTTTTGCGGTGGGCGAGGAGATTCCTTTTGACGAGGTGCCGCAGCGCCTGGTGGGCATGGGCTACACCAATGCCGGCGCCGCCGACGCGCCCGGTCTGTTCCGCGTGCACGGTGACACCGTCGAGGTGTTCCCCGCACAGGAAAAGGCGCCCGTACGCATCGAGTTCTTTGGCGACGAGATTGACCGCATCCGCCGCATGGTGAGCTCCACGGGCCAAACCATCGGCAACGAGGACAGTATCGAGATCTTCCCCTGCCGTGAGCTGGCGCTTACCGATGAGGCGGTCCACAACATGCACGTGGCGCTCTACCGCGCCAGCCAGGACGATAGCAAGCTGGCGGCGCTGCTCGAGATGGTGGATGCGCGCATCGTCACGCCCGAGCTCGACCGCTTTTTGCCGGTGATGTACGGCCAGACCGTGAGCCCGTTGGCACACGTGAGTGGCAAGGCGCTTGTGGTTTTGTCCGAGCCGCGCTCGCTGTTCGACGACTGCCTGCGTGCCTACGAGGATATCGAGGCCCGTGCCGGCGAGGCGGGGATTGACCGCCTGGACGGTCTGTACGTGCGCGCTCAACAGCTCGATTTTGGTGCCCAGCAGCGCCTGAACTACGTAAGCCTCATTCGTGCCGGCGGCGCGGTGACGGCCGAGCTCAAGATTGAGCAGCCTGCCATCGCAGGCTCGGACAACCGTTTTATGACGCGCATCCAGGAGGTCGTGGGCAAGCGCTATGCCTGCGTGTTTGCCATTCCCGACCGCGGCGCGCGTGAGTCGATGGAGCTCACCTTTGGCGACGAGGGCATTACCTTTGAGGAATCGCTGACCGCGGCGCCCGAAAATGCCGGCGCTATCGGCGACCGCGTGCGCGTGGCAGCGGCGGATTCCGCCGACCGTGCCGCACGCCAGGAGGCCCACGCTTCCATTCGCGAGCGTAAGGCCGACGCACTCAACGCCCGCTCGCTCGAGGCGGGCGCGGCCCAGGCTGCCGCCGGTGCCGCCGTGCCCACCATCTCGCGCGGGCGCGTGACCTTTGTCGATGCCGCCCTGCCGCAGGGCGTGGTGGTGCCCGATGCCAACCTGGCCGTGTTCTCGATCGCCGACCTCAACGCCCGTATGGATGCCAACCGCGCGCGCAGCCGCCGCAAGGTGGACATTACGCAGATCACCTTCCCGTTTAAGCCGGGCGACTACGTGGTGCACGCCACTCACGGCATCGCACTCTTTAGCGAGATTGCGCGTCAGGAAGTGGGCGGCAAAGAGCGCGACTACTTTTTGCTGGAATATGCCGACGGCGACAAGCTCTACGTGCCGCTCGAGCAGGTCGACCGTATCACGCGCTATGTTGGCCCCGACGGCGACAAACCGCGCCTGACCAGGCTCAACACAGCCGACTGGACGCGCGCCACCAACAAGGCGCGCAAGAATGCCAAAAAGCTGGCGTTTGACCTGGTCGACCTGTATACGCGCCGCTCATCAATCGCGGGTATCGCCTGCCCGCCTGACACGCCCGAGCAGATCGAGATGGAGGAGAGCTTTCCTTACGACGAGACGCGCGACCAGCTGGAGGCCATCGCCGACATTAAGGCCGATATGGAGGCGCCCAAGCCCATGGACCGCCTGCTGTGCGGCGACGTGGGTTTTGGCAAGACCGAGGTCGCCCTGCGCGCGGCGTTTAAGTGCGTGGACTCCGGCCGCCAGGTCATGGTGCTCTGCCCCACGACCATTCTTGCCCAGCAGCACTACGAGACGTTCTTTGAGCGCTTTGCCCCGTTTGGCCTTGAGGTCGAGGTGCTCAGCCGTTTCCGCACGCCGGCGCAGCAAAAGCGCGCGCTCAAGGCGTTTGCCGAGGGCACGATCGACGTGCTCATCGGCACGCACCGTCTGCTTTCGGCCGATGTGAACCCCAAGAACCTGGGCCTGGTGATCATCGACGAGGAGCAACGCTTTGGCGTGCAGCACAAGGAGCAGCTCAAGAACCTGCGCGAGCAGATTGACGTGCTCACGCTTTCGGCAACGCCGATTCCGCGAACTATGCAGATGGCCACGAGCGGCGTGCGCGACATGAGCCTGATCACCACACCGCCCACCGGGCGTCGTCCCGTGATCGTGCACGTGGGGGAGTACGACCCCGATGTGGTGAGTGCGGCGATTCGCCTGGAGGTGGGCCGCGGCGGCCAGGTGTACTACGTGTCCAACCGCGTCAAGACCATCGACGACGCCGTGGCGCGCGTGCACGAGGCCGCGCCCGAGGCGCGCGTGGGCGTGGCGCACGGCAAGATGAGCCCGCGCGAGGTCGAGGACGTGATGATCGAGTTCGCGACCAAGAAGATCGACGTGCTTATCGCCACGACCATCGTGGAGAGCGGCATCGACAACGCAACGGCCAACACGCTCATCATCGAGGATTCGCAGCGTCTGGGTCTGGCACAGCTCTACCAGCTCAAGGGCCGTGTGGGCCGTTCTGCCACGCAGGCATACGCGTACTTTATGTTCCCCGGCGAGCTGCCGCTCACCGAGGAGGCGACGGCGCGCCTGACCGCACTGTCCGAGTTCCAAGACCTGGGCAGCGGCATGCGCATCGCCATGCGCGACCTGGAGATTCGCGGCGCCGGCTCGCTTATGGGGGCCGAGCAGCACGGCAACCTGTCGAGCGTGGGCTTTGACCTGTTTACGCAGATGCTGGGCCAGGCTGTGGCCGAGGCGCGCGGCGATGACGACGCCGGCGTGGAAGCGGCGAGCGTGGGTATTAATCTGCCGGTCGACTACTTCTTGCCCGAGGAGTACCTGCCGGCGGTGGATCAGCGCGTGCTCGTGTACCGCAGGCTCGCGGCTGCAGAGGACCTGGAGAGTATCGACGAGGTACAGGAAGAGACCGAGGCCGCGCATGGTGAGCTGCCGTTGGCGGGGCTTAACCTGTTCAATCGCGCGCGCATCCGCATCCGCGGCGAGCGTCTGGGGCTCGAGAGCGTCACGCTCAGTGGCGGTCGCATCACGTTTTTGGGCGTCGACGTGCCCAAGAAGGTGGCCTTTGAGCTTAAGACCCGTTATGGCGCGGTGAACTTCCCCAAGAGCCGCAAGTTGTCGGTGCCCTACAAGGCGGGCGCCGGCGCGGGCAGCGGCCTGGGTCGCGGCCTCGACGCCAACGACGGCACCGGCCCCGTGGCCGCGGCGCTCATGCTGCTGCAGCAGTTGGGTGCCAGCGACGACGACTAACGGGTCGACGCTGCAAACGCCCCGTTTGGGCAATCTGGCTCCATCGAAAGGAAAGTATGTTCGGATACATCTATAAGAAAGATGTCGCCATTATCGCGGTTGTCCTGTGTCTTTGTTTGGGCGTGGGCAGTTTCTTCGATTACCAAATCTCGAGCGCGCTGTTCAATATCGGCAGCATGTACGGCCGCTTTATCGAGGCCGCTGGCGAGCTGCCGTTTGAGCTGACGGCGAGCATTGCGGGCGTTATGCTCGTGCGCGCGGTGCGTCCCGATTCCAGAGGGAGCAAATGGCTCGCCGTGCTCGGCATCCTCGTTAACGTTGGTCTGGCTGGCTACGAGATCGTTTCGTCCCTGCGGGTTGGCGGCAAACTCATCGCGGTTCAGTTGGTGCTGACGTTTGTGCTGGTCATCGCTGCCAACCTTATCGTCTATCGCCTCACGCGCGCGACCGAGCCCGACGAGCTCACGCGCTGGGCGTTGATGGTGCTGGCCGTGTGGGCCGCTCAAGCCATCATCCTCAACGTCATTGTTAAGCCGCTGTGGTCGCGCCCGCGCATGCGCGTGATCGAGGTGACACAGGGGCTCGATTTTCAGCCGTGGTGGGTGATTGGCAACCCCGACAAGTGGGCCTTTATCGCCGCCGGCGTGATCAAGGACGGCTTCAAGTCGTTTGCGAGCGGACACACGGCGCATGCGGCGATCGGCCTTATGCTCGCCGGGCTTCCCGCGGCAGCCTTTACGGAAAAGCCTTCGCGTCGCCGTGTGATCTTTTGGGCGGCGGCTGTGGTCGCGGCGCTCGTCGCGTTTGGCCGCATCGTGATCGGAGCGCACTTTTTGAGTGACGTGAGCTGCGGTTTTGCTCTGGTACTGGCACTTGAGTGCCTTGCCGCGCGCATTGCCTATCCCAGCGGCGTACAATAGCTCCGTTTGAATCATCTGACCGATACCCGGTAAGAGAGGATTGCCATGCTCGCGTTTAACAACGATTATTCCCACGGTGCACATCCGGCAGTGCTGCAGGCACTCGTCGATACCAACATGGAGCCGCAGCCCGGCTACGGTACCGATGCGCACACCGAGCGTGCCAAGCAGCTTATCCGCGAGGCTTGTCAGGCCCCCGATGCTGACGTGTTTTTTCTGGTGGGCGGCACTCAGGCCAACGCGACGGTGATCGACATGCTGCTTGCGCCCTACGAGGGCGTCGTTGCTGCCGAGACTGGCCACGTCGCCTGCCATGAGGCGGGTGCTATCGAGTTTGGCGGCCACAAGGTGCTCACCATCCCCGGCTACGAGGGCAAGATGCACGCCGAGGACCTCGAGAACTATATCCAGTTGTTCTACGAAAACGAGAGCTACGAGCACACGGTGTTCCCGGGTGCCGTGTATGTGAGCCTATCGACCGAGTACGGCACGCTGTACTCCAAGGCCGAGCTCGCGGCGATTCACGCGGTGTGCCAGAAGCGCGAGATTCCGCTGTTTGTGGATGGCGCCCGCCTGGCCTATGCGCTGGCGGCCGATGAGTGCGACATTACCCTGCCCGAGCTGGCGCAGCTGTGTGACGTGTTCTACATCGGCGGCACCAAGTGCGGCGCGCTTTGCGGCGAGGCCGTGGTGTTTTGCGGCATGCGCGCTCCGGCGCATCCCATTCCGCGCATTAAGCAGCACGGCGCGCTGTTGGCCAAGGGTCGCCTGACGGGCGTCCAGTTTGAGGCACTCTTTACCGATGGCCTGTATTTTGAGATTGGTCGCCAGGCGATTGAGACCGCTCAGGCGCTGCGTCGCGTGCTGCACGAGCGCGGCTACCAGTTCTTCTTGGAGACGCCGACCAACCAGCAGTTCGTGATTCTGCCCAACGAAGACATGGCCCGCATTCGCGAGCATGCCTCGATCGAGTACTGGGAAAAGTACGACGAGACCCACACGGTGGTGCGTTTTTGCACCAGCTGGGCCACGACGCAGGAGGATATCAACGCGCTGGCGGCTGTCCTGTAGCCTGATGTAATGACGAGGGGCCGCCTTGCGCTGGGTTTGGCGCAGGGTGGCCCTTGCTTTTGGGGGAGAAGGGTTGTATGACCGAGATGTCCGAGCCGACGATTCGCCTGGCGGCGCCCGATGACGCGTCGGCGTTGCTTGCCATCTATGAGCCATATGTGCGCGAGACGGCGATAACCTGCGAATACGAGGTGCCGAGCGTTGAGGAGTTCGCCGGGCGCATCGAGCGCGCGCTCGAGCGCTATCCGTATCTGGTGATGGAGCTGGACGGGCGTCCGGTAGGCTATGCCTATGTGAGTCCGCTCAACAGCCGCGAGGCATACGACTGGTCGGTCGAGACATCGATCTACCTGGCGCGCGACGTGCGCCACGGCGGGCTGGGCCGCAAGCTGCACGATGCGCTCAAGCAATGCCTGATCGCGATGGGCATCACCAATATGTGCGCGCTCATCGCCGTGCCGCACGACAAGGACGACGAGTATCTGACGCACAACAGTCAGGATTTCCATGCCCATATGGGCTACCGCCTGGTGGGTACGTTTGACCGCTGTGCCCAGAAGTTCGGCCGCTGGTACGACATGTGCTGGATGGAGTTGGTCCTGGCCGAGCGCGTCCCTAACCAACCCAAACCAACCTGGTTCCCCGACCTCCTCGCCTAAAACCACCACAAAGGGGACAGGCACCTTTGTGGTGGTTTTGGTGTTGGTTAGCCGATGGGCTCGGTGTATTTGGCGCGGTCGGTGCGCTGGATGCGCTTGGAGACATGGAGCGGGCGGCCGTCGGTGTCGTAGACGTAGTCGGTGATCAGGATCAGCGCCTGCCCACGCTCAACGTTGAGCAAAAACGCCTCGTTTTGCGAGGCATAGCACACCTCAAAGGTCTTATGTCCCTGTGCCGGCGCGCGATGGAATTCCTGGCGCAGCGTGGCGTAGAGCGAACCGTTGATATCGCGGTCGATGAGTGCTTCAAAGCTCGGTGGTAGATAGGTGGTCTCCAGGCACAGTGGCGCATCGTCCAGATAACGCAGACGGACAAGTTTGACGAGCTTGCTGCCCACGGCGGCATCAAAGAACTTGGCTATGCTGCCGCCCGCCTTGGTAAAGCCCGAGTCCACCGTGCGCGTGGTGGGCTTCATGCCCTGACCCTGGACCTGCGCTGTATAGCTCGAAAACACCAGGTTGTTCTCGTGGAGCGCCGGCGTGTCGGCCACAAAGGCGCCGCGCCCGCGCTCGGTTCGAACCAGACCCTCATCAACGAGCACCTTAAGGGCATGGCGTACGGTGCTGCGCGACAGCCCCGATTCGTCCATGAGTTCCATCTCGGACGGCAGCTTGTCTCCGCGCGCGTAGGTGCCGGCGGCGATGCGGTCGCGAAGCGTACCCGCCAAGCGCTCGTATTGGCTCAGTTTCTTTTTAGATGAAGCGTTCATGCGATCAGCCTATATCTAACTTGTATGCTTATCTAAGCAAGCATGTATTCAATACGACAACAAAACCGCTGGTAGCCAATTATCAAAAACCGCATCAGCAAAAATTCTAAGACAAATATAGCATACAACTAGTCGACATAACCAAAACATGTATGTAACTTGTATGCCATCGAGAGCATCAAACGAGAAGAAAGGCTGATGCGCGATGACTACTCAGGAACAGGTTAAGGACGTCGTCTCCCAGGTTTTGGCTGACAAGGCAGACAAGGGCGGCATCAAGCGCGTCGTGTGGATTGGCGCCGGCGGATCCAACGGCGGCAACTATCCTGCCCAGTACTTTATGGAGCACGAGGCCACGCAGGTCGTGAGCTCCAGCTACACCAGCAACGAGTTCGTGCACGCCACCCCGGCCTACGTCAACGAGAACACCCTGGCCGTTGTCGTGTCCATGCGCGGCACCAAGGAGACCATCGTCGCCGCCCAGGTCGCCAAGGACCACGGCGCCAGCACCATCGCAATCTATGTTGACGAGTCCGGCCTCACCGAGGTCTGCGACTACAAGATCCAGTATGACAGCCTGGCCGTCGACGAGTCCTGCATGGGCCGTACCAACTCCGCCGTCGTGACCATGATCGCCATGGAGCTCACGCAGCAGACCGAGGGTTATGCCGAGTACGAGACCGCTATGGCCGCCTTCGACCTGGTCGACCCCATCTATCGCAAGGCCGTCGAGTACACCCGTCCGCTCGCTGCCAAGTGGGCCGAGCAGAACGCCGACAAGCCCTGCATCAACGTGATGGCTCAGGGTCCGCTCTTTGGTGCCGCCTACGTCTTTAGCATCTGCAACGTGCAGGAGATGCTGCAGATCGACTCCTGCACCATCAACACCTGCGACTTCTTCCACGGCCCCTTCGAGATCCTGGACAAGCGCACCTCGCTGTTCCAGCTCATCAGCGTCGGCCGCAGCCGCTGCAACGACGAGCGCGGCATCCGCTTCGTCAACCAGTACGGTGGCGAGCGCGTCTATCAGCTCGACGCCAAGGAGCTTGGCCTCAACGACATCAAGGACAGCGTGAGCGAGTACTTCAACCACCTGATCTTTGCCCCGATCCTCAACAATGTGTACATGCGCGCGCTCTCTGCCGTCACCCACAAGGACTACATGACGCGCCGCTACATGTGGAAGCTTGAGTATTAGTTACGCGGTTTTACCAAACCGCGTAACGGCTCGACGCTGCGCGGTCCGCATTTGGGCAATCTGACGTTCAACTTCAAGGGCGCGACCAGAAGGTCAGCGCCCTTTCGTTTCACGTCACCTTGCCTCAAATGCGGCCCGCTCGCTGACTTATGCTCAACCAGCGGCGCCTTAGACGTTGGGAACGTTCCTTTTCTGCCGGCAGTTGGGGACAGTCCTAGTCGTTGGGGACGTTCTTAAATGACTAGTCATCCAAGAACGTCCCCAACGACTACTCATTTAAGTACGTCCCCAATGAGTACCCAATGAGTGTGTGGGCGATCGGATTTTCCCGCTCGCCGATTTGTGTCTTGAAAAATGTATATAACGACTATAACGTAGTGTGAAACATATTGGAAACAATACCGAGGAGGCTGCGTTGAAGAAAAGCAATCTGGGCTATGTGCTGGTGCTGATCGCCGCGCTTATGTGGGGCAGCATCGGAATCTTTGTAAACGGCATCTCGGCCATGGGCGTTTCGTCCCAGAGCATGGCTGCCTTTCGCTTGTTGGTCGGAGCGCTTATCTTGGCGCCGGTCCTGATGTTTATGGGCTGCCGTCCAGGTGAGGGGTCTACCGTGGCTCAGGGTCCGCTGGCACTGTTCAAGGCAAGCCCTAAAGAGCTTGTTCCCTGCGCGCTTGTCGGTATTGTCGGTCTGGCCGCCGCCAACACCTGCTATTACGAGTGCATGGGCGAGGTGGGCATGTCCACGGCCTCGGTGCTGCTCTATACCTCGCCGGTGTTTGGCGTCGTGCTCGGCCGCGTGCTTTATCGCGAGGACGTGACCCCCAACAAGCTCGTCGCCATTGTCTTTAACATCGTTGGCTGCGTGCTTGCAGTGACCAATGGCGACCTTTCCGGTTTTCATTTTTCGGTTTGGGGCGTCACGTCGGGCGTGATTGCAGGCCTTTGCGGTGCGTCGCTCGCGGTGTTTAGCCGGATAGCAACCAAGACAGTCCACCCGCTGGCTGTCACGTTTTGGGGCTTTGTTTTTGGCGGTGCGGTTATGGCGGCTATCGCGGCTCCGTGGCCGGATGTCGCCGCGGCAATGTCGCCACAGCTGCTGCTGTTGTTCCTTGGCTTTGGACTCATTCCCACAGCCGTGGCCTATATCTTATATATGCAGGGTCTGTCCATGGGGCTCGAGACGTCGAAAGTTCCCGTCGTAATGTCTTTCGAGACGGTCGTCACCGTACTGGTGGGCATTGGCATCTACGCCGAGCCCGCCGGCGCGATCAAGGTCCTGGGCATCGTGCTGGTGCTCGCGTCCATCCTGATCATGAACACCGACTTCTCCAAGCTGCGCAACAGTGTGTTTGTCGGTCATGTTGTTGAGAGCATGACCTTTAAGCCCAACGCGTGGTGGACGGAGAAATCGCAGGACATGGATCTGTTTAAGGAGCGCACCGGCATCGCGCTGGAGCCCACCGTGCAGGAAAGCCCCTGGTACTTTGTGCGATAGAGGATTGCGCGCAGGGTCTGACCTCGGGTTATCCAGCCAGTGCCGACCTACCCAGCCCCAACGTTTCGATTACGTTAAACCCGTCAACGGTCGATTTTCACCCGCGAGCGGTCTTTATACTAATTAGCAATATAAGCAACGTATAAGACGTTATAATGACCATAACGAAAAGGAGGAGGCAAGATGAATCAGATCTTTCTCGCATCTCATGGCGGCCTGGCCGCAGGCGCCAAAGACACGCTCGAGATGGTTCTCGGCGACGTGTCGAACGTCCACGTCGTGTCGCTTGCTCGTGACGACAAGGAGCCCATCACCGATAAGGTGGACGCCATGATCGCCACGTTCAACGCGGACGACACCGTCTATGTGCTGACCGATATGCTCGGCAGCTCGGTCAACAACAGCATGGTCGAGCTTTCCAAGAACGGCACGAAGTTCACGGTTGTCAGCGGTTTCAACATTCCGCTGGCACTGACGCTCGCTATGAGCCCCGTTCCCGTCAAGGGCGCCGAGCTCGCAGCCCTCATCAACGAGGCCCGCACCGGTCTGACCAACCCCAACGCACCGGTCGAGGCTGCCGCGGCTCCCGCCAAGAAGGCCAAGGCGTCCCGTCACAGCTCCGGTCCCGCCAAGATCGTCCTCGCACGTCTTGACTACCGTCTGCTGCACGGCCAGGTCGTCTTTACCTGGACCACCAAGGTTCAGGCCGAGCGCATCATCGTCGTCGACAACGCTGCCGCCAACGATGACATCAAGAAGGGCGCTCTTAAGCTGGCCAAGCCCCAGGGCGTGCGCCTGAACGTCTTCACCGTCGAGCGTGCCCTCGCCAAGATGGACAAGCTCAACACCCTCGGCGAGCGCGTCATGTTCGTCTTTGGCAACACTGCCGAGATGCTGCAGTTCTGCCAGGGCTACAAGCTCGACGCCATCAACCTGGGCGCCACCGCCAACCACGACGGTGCCGATCAGGTCGGCGGCAAGGACAGCTCCGTCTTCCTCGACGCCACCCAGAAGGCCGACGTCAACCAGCTGCTCGACATGGGCATTAAGCTCTACGTCCAGCAGACCCCTACGTATCAGAGCGTCGACATCGACGCCAAGCTGTAATCAACCAGGCTTTTGCCTGACTGAAAGGAGAAGGGTATGAATACGTTCATCAGTGCGGTGCTCGTCGGCCTCGTCGGCGTGTTCTGCATGTGGGACTCCCGCCTGCTCGGTCGTCTTAACTTCGAGCAGCCCCTCGTTGGCGCTACGCTCGTCGGTCTGCTGCTGGGCGATGTGCCCACCGGCCTTGCCGTCGGTGCCGCCGTCGAGCTCGTGTCCATGGGCCTGGTGCAGGTCGGCGCCGCCGTTCCGCCCGATATGGTCCTGGGCGGCATCGTGGCCGCTGCCTTTGCGTGCCTGACCGATGCTTCCGCCGAGACCGCCATGACGATCGCCATCCCGGTCGCCGTCCTGGGTCAGCTCCTCGGCATCGTGTTCCGCTCCATCATCGCCGCCCTCACCCATGTGGCAGATAACGCGATCGATAACGGAAAGTTCAAGACCGCCTACCGTATGCACATCTGCGCCGGCTCCGGTCTGTACGCCGTCATGTACTTCCTGCCGATCTTCCTTGCCGTCTTTGTTGGCACCGACCTGGTTCAGGCCATCGTCAACATGGTTCCCGAGTGGCTGTCCACTGGTCTTAACGTTTCGACCAAGATCATGACCGCCTACGGCTTGGCCCTGCTGCTCACCATGATGATCAAGAAGGGTATGACTCCGTTCCTGTTCATCGGTTTCCTGCTCGCCGCTTACCTCAACCTGTCCGTCATCGCGGTCGCTCTGATCGGTGTGTGCCTGGCTGTCGTCTTCATGGGCTTCAAGTTCAACGGTTCCCATGCTGCTGCCGGCGTCGATTCCGACTACGATCCGCTCGAAGACGACGAAGACTAAGGAGGAACACACTATGGCAACCGCAACCAAGGACGTGTCCCTGAACAAGAAGGTCAGCCAGTTCTTCTGGCGCTCCTGGGCCATCCAGGCCTCTTGGAACTACGAGCGTCAGATGAACATGGGCTTCCTCTACGGCATGGTTCCCACGCTCGACCGCCTCTATCCGGATGAGTCCGACCCCAAGCAGCTCGCTGCTAAGAAAGAGGCTTACCACCGTCACATGGCGTTCTACAACTGCACCCCGCAGACGAGCGCTTTCATCCTGGGCCTCGCCGCCTCCATGGAGGAGGAGTACGCCAAGAATCCCGAGAACTTCGATCCCGATTCGATCAACGCGGTCAAGACCTCCCTCATGGGTCCGCTTTCCGGCATCGGTGACTCCTTCTTCCAGGGCACCATCCGCGTTATCGCCTTTGGTCTGGGCGTTCAGCTGGCTCAGCAGGGCTCCATCATGGGCCCGATCCTGGCCATGCTCATCTCCATCGTCCCCTCTGTGCTGATCACTTGGTTCGCAGCCAAGATGGGCTATCAGGGCGGCCACGAGTACCTGAGCAAGCTTCAGGGCGGCGACCTCATGGAGAAGCTCATGTATGTCTGCGGCATCGTGGGTCTTATGTCCGTGGGCGGCATGATCGCCACGCTGATCGGCGCCACCACCCCGCTGCAGTTCGCTGAGGGCACCGTCGTTATCCAGGACATCCTGGACGGCATGATGCCCCAGATGATCTCCCTTGGCCTCACCGGCCTTATGTACTGGCTCATCAAGAAGAACGTCAACACCGGTTGGCTTCTCGTGATCGCCATCGTGGGCGGCATCGCCCTCTCCGCGGCCGGCATCCTGGCCTAGTCGCGACCAAGCGTCTAACCGCTTTCCCCGGGGGGCCTGCCTGGCATCCCATACCCCAGGCAGGCTTCCATTCCCAAAATGCAACAATGGGACAGTCCCCTTGTCGCATCCTCAACGGGCCGGCGACTCGGTCCAAACCACGGTAACCCTGCGAGCGCCCGGCAATGTGGCGCCGCAAAAATCGAAAGGAATGTGTCAGATGTACGAGATCGACCTTAACCTCCCTAAGCAGATCGTCGCTGACGTCCTGTCCAACCACGAGATCCACAGCGTCGCCTTCGTCGGCTGCGGCGCTTCCATGTCCGACCTTTACCCCGCCAAGTACTTCCTGGCCAACAACACGGACAAGCTGAACGTTCAGATCTTCACCGCTAACGAGTTCAACTACGACACGCCTTCCTGGGTCAACGAGCACACCTTCGTGATCACCTGCTCCCTCGGTGGCTCCACGCCCGAGACCGTCGAGGCCAACAAGACCGCCAAGAAGCACAACTGCCCGGTCGTCTCCCTCACCAACAAGGCTGGCTCCGCTCTGACCGTCGACGCCGACCACGTCATCGTTCACGGCTTCCACGCCAACTACGCTGCCAAGTGCGAGAAGCCCGGCTATGCTATCGCTCTTGCTCTCGAGATCCTTCAGCAGACCGAGGGCTATGACCACTACGAGGACATGATCACCGGCCTTACCAACATCTTCGATCTCTGCGAGAACGCCGCTCAGCACTGCAAGAAGCTCGCCAAGAAGTTCGCCGAGGACTTCAAGGACGACAAGATGATTTACTTCATGGCTTCCGGTGCCTCCGAGAAGATGGCTTATTCTCACGCCGCCTTCCTGTTCACTGAGATGCAGTGGATCGACGCCGCCGCCTACAACACCGGCGAGTACTTCCACGGCCCGTTCGAGGTTTCCACCGAGGGTAAGCCCTACGTCTTCTTCATGTCCGATGGCGCCACCCGTCCGATGGACGCCCGCGCCCTCACCTTCCTTAAGCGCATGGGCGCCAAGGTCGCTCTGATCGACTCCAAGGACTACGGCCTGGCTGACGTCGTGCCCGCGAGCGTCGTCACCTACTTCAACCCGCTGCTGCACCTTGCCGTTATGCGTGAGTACGGCAACCAGATCGCCGAGGCCCGTCAGCACCCGCTGACCATGCGTCGCTACATGTGGAAGCTTTCCTACTAATCACAAGTAAGTAGACCTTACGGGTTGATTGAGAGGGGATGGGGTTTGCGCCCCGTCCCCTTTTTGCTCTGGGGAGAGCGTGTCTGTCGCGTCGCAAAGCCCCAGATAAAACCTACCAAAATAAACCTGTCCCTTTTTGGCAGGTGGGAGGAGATGCGTATGATCAAGGCAGTGCTGTTTGACATGGACGGCGTGCTGGTCGATACCGAGTGGTTCTACAACCGCCGCCGCGTGGCGTTTATGGAAGAGAAGGGGTTCCACTTTGATGAGATTCCCGATCTTTCGGGGTCTAATGAGCCCGCCATTTGGAAGTCTCTCGTGCCCGACGATGTTGAGCTACGCGAACGCCTGCGCGTGGAGTATAAGCAGGTCTACAGCCCGGACCATCCCGTTCCGTATGCCGAGCTGCTCAACAAGCAGACGGAGCCGGTGATGCGCGAGCTGCACGAGCGTGGCGTGAAGTGCGCTATCGCGAGCTCGTCCTATCGCGAGCTGATCGACGAGCTGGTGGAGATTGCCGGTATCGCCGACGTGCTGGACTACACCATCAGCGGTCACGAGTGCAGCGCGTTTAAGCCCGACCCCGAGATCTACCTGCGTGCCATGGAGGCGCTGGGGGTGGAGCCTGCCGAGTGCCTGGTTATCGAGGACTCGCCTTTGGGCATCGAGGCTGGCAAGCTCTCCGGCGCCCGAGTCCTGGCGCTGCGTCCGCACGAGGGCGTCAACCTGGACCAGTCCGCCGCCGACGTCGTCATCGACAACCTGACCGACATCCTACCTGCCATTTAGGGACAGGTTTATTTTGGCAGGTTTTATCTGGGCAAACGCCGAATTTGCCGTGAAGGGACCGCTCTCTTCACGGCGTTTTTCTTTTGAGCGGCCTCACGGTCCTTCTGATGGTTGTCGAGAGAGGGTGAATTGAAGCGCCCCCGTACGCTCCATGCTACAATCGCGGGCACGCCTCACAACTATATCTGCCTTCGAAAGGAGCCTACGTGGCGAACGCCATCGATCAGCTCACGGACCGCGTGCTCGTGCTCGGCCGCCTCACCATCGTCCGCCGCGCCATCACCGCCGTGGCGGTCACCATTTCCGCCGTTCTCCAGACATTCCTGATCCAGGCGTTCATTCGGCCCGCCGACCTGCTTCCGAGCGGTCTCACCGGCGTCGCGGTCCTGCTCGATCGCGTTACTTCGCTTGGCGGCGTTCACATCGACATCTCGCTCGGTATGCTTGCACTCAACATCCCCGTGGCGCTCCTATGCTGGAGCGGCATTAGCAAACGCTTCGTCATCTTCTCGATGATGCAGGTCGTGCTTTCATCGCTGTTCCTCAACGTCTTTCACTTCGCTCCGTTTTTGGGCGACAAGATCATGCTCATCATTTTTGGCGGCGTGGTCTCGGGTCTGGGCGCTGCCATCGCGCTCAAGTCCGGCGCATCCACCGGCGGCACCGACTTTATCGCGCTGTGGGTCTCCAACCACACGGGCAAGACCATCTGGGGCGTCATCTTTGGTTTCAACTGCTTTATCCTGGCGATCTTTGGTTTTATGTTTGGCTGGGACAAGGCAGCGTACTCCATCGTGTTCCAGTTTATTTCGACCAAGACCATTGACAGCTTCTATCGTCGCTACGACCGCGTGACGCTGCAGATTACGACGCACAAGGCGGACGAGGTCATGACCGCCTATGTTGACCATTTTCAGCACGGCATTAGCTGTGCCGAGGTCATCGGCGGATACAGCCGCGAAAAGATGTACCTGCTGCACGCCGTTGTCTCAACCTACGAGAGCCAGGACATTATCAAGCTGGTGTGCGACATTGATCCCGGCGCCGTGATCAATGTGTTCCACACGCTCAACTTTGTGGGCGGCTGGTGGGGCGGTCATGTCGACGAGCCCATGCCCACGGCCGTACCTGATCCCGACAAGCCCGCGCGCATGGCCAGCAGGCAGGCGCGCCTCAGCGAGCAGGACAGCCTGCAGCAGGACGACGGCAGGTAGGGTATTGGCATTTTGCCGGCCTGGCGCAACCCTTCCGTATGAGCCCCTCGAAAGCCTCGCTGCTTTCGAGGGGCTTTCGTTTTCCCAGATAAAACCTACCAAAATGAAGCTGTCGCTTTTTGGTAGGGAGGGTGTATCGTTTTATCATTATGAGGTAACATGAAACTAGACGTTATATACGTATTAGTTATTTCGATATTTCGATAAGAGTGATCAGATATGCCCGCGCCCAAAAATGCACCGCTTTACCAGCAGATTTACGATGAAATCAAGGATGCGATCGAGAAAGGTGTTTATGCACCCAAGGAGCGTATTCCGTCCGAGCTTGAGCTAGCCGAGCAGTACGACGTGAGCCGCATTACGGTGCGCCGCGCCGTCGAGGAGCTGTGCTCCGATGGCTACCTGGTTAAGCAGCAGGGCCGTGGTACCTTTGTCTCCACGCCGCACATCAATCGTCAGTTCCACGCTTCGACGCTGCAGACGTTTACCGCGCTGTGTGCCAGCAACGGCATGAAGGCGGGCGCGCATGTGGTCGATCGCCAGATTGTGCCGGCACGTCAAAACGAGATGGAGTTCTTTGGCCTGCAAAAGGACGCGCTGCTGCTGCATATTAAGCGCGTGCGTACAGCCGACGGCGAGCCCATCTTTGAGGAGAACATCTTTGTGCCGTTTGACGCCTACCGCGAGCTGTTGACGGCCGATCTTGAGGACAAGTCGATTTTTGCCGAGGTCGAGCGTGTTGGCGGAACGCCGATTGTCTCGGTTGGCTACCGCACGGTCGAGGCCGTTCGTGCCAATACCGAGCAGGCGGCCGAGTTGGGCATTGCTCCGCACGATCCGCTGCTCAACCTGCGTGCCAGCTTTACCGGTCCCAATGGCGAGCCGGTTCTGATGGGTAAGCAGTACTACGTGGGATCGCGCTACGTCATGGTGATGTAAGTTACGCGGTTTTACCAAACCGCGTAACGGCTCGACGCTACAAGCCCGCCAGAGCAGCAATCTGCCTTTCAACTTCGGCGGCATGACCAGAAGGTCAATGCCGCCTCGTTTCAAGGCACCTTGCTCGCTCTGGCGGGCTTTCGCTGACATTGCCAAAACATCGACTACCCGCAGAATGAGCGTGGATAATCTCCCGTTTTTGGTTTGGTGACGGGCTCAAAGTGGGAGATTATCCACGCTCATCCAGAAAGTGTCCAAAAATCCACGCTCGTTCCCTTCGGATTGCATCGCCCGTGGCCGGCAGCCGCGCGGCACCGGTCCGCGTGGCGGCGTATAATCGGCGGCAGATGACTTGGACGTTAGGAAACCATGACCGATAGCATGCAGCAGATGGCGCTCGACACGCTCGGCGCCTATTTTGGCTACACCTCGTTTCGCCCGGGACAGGACCGCATGGTCGATGAGATCCTTGCCGGTCGCGATGCGTTGGGTGTTATGCCCACGGGCGCCGGCAAGTCCATTTGCTACCAGGTGCCCGCGCTCATGCTGCCCGGCATCACCTTTGTGGTGAGTCCGCTGCTGTCGCTTATGGAGGACCAGACCCGTGCGTTGCTCGCGGCGGGTGCGCGACCCAGCTATCTCAACTCCAGCCTTACCCCGGCCCAGCAAAACACCGTGCTCAAGCGGGCGCGCGAGGGTCGCTATCAGCTTATGTACGTGGCGCCCGAGCGCTTGCTTGAGCCGCGTTTTTTGGCCTTTGCGCAGGAAGCTGCGGCCGAAGGCGGCATCGGCGTGCCGCTCGTGGCCATTGACGAGGCCCACTGCGTGAGCCAATGGGGCCAGGATTTCCGCCCCGCCTACCTGCAGATTCGCGAGTTCATCGAGTCCCTGCCGCAGCGCCCTATCGTGGCAGCCTTTACCGCTACGGCGACCGAGCGTGTGCGCGCGGACATTCAGCAGATGCTCGGCCTGCAAAACCCCGCGACGGTGGTGACGGGCTTCGATCGCAAGAACCTCTACTTTGGCTGCGAGGAGATGGGCGACAAGGCCAAGGCCGCGTGGGTGCGCGACTATGTGATCGCGCATTCGGGCGAGAGCGGCATCGTGTATTGCTCGACCCGCAAGACGGTCGATGCGCTGGCAGGCGAGCTTGCCGAGGCGCTGGGCCCCAGCGGCATTCGCGTTGGCCGCTACCATGCCGGCATGGGCAACGACGCCCGCCGCCAGAGCCAGCGTGCCTTTATCGACGACGACATTCAGGTGATGGTTGCCACCAACGCCTTTGGCATGGGCATCGACAAGCCCAACGTGCGCTACGTGATCCACAACAACGTGCCCGAGAGCATCGAGGCCTACTACCAGGAGGCTGGCCGCGCCGGCCGCGATGGCGATCCGGCCAGCTGCCATTTGCTGTGGAACGGCAACGATTTTCGTATGCGCCGCTTTCTGATCGACCGCGGCGATGCTGCCGACGAGGCGCTCGACGACGAGCAGCGCGCGTGGGCGCTCCAGAATCGATATCGTCTGCTCAGCCAGATGGAGGGCTACTGCAATACCACCGGCTGCCTGCGCGAATACATGCTGCGCTACTTTGGCGACGAGGCCGCGGCCGAGCATGCTGCCGCGGCTGGTGCGGGCGCCACCGCCACGGACGAGGCCGAGGGCTGCGGCAACTGCAGCAACTGCCTTACGCAGTTCGAGGTCGAGGACGTCACCGATATGGCCCGCGCCGCTGTGCGCTATGTGGCCACGCGACCCATGCGCTTTGGCAAGTCGCTCATCGCCGACGTGCTCCACGGCGGCAACACCGAGCGCATTCGCCAGATGCATCTGGACGAGGACCGCGGCTATGGTGAGCTGTCGAGCGAATCGGTCGGGCGTATCAAGGACATCATCGGCCAGCTGTGCGGCCGCGGTTATCTGGCTACCTCGCAGGGGCAGTACCCGGTCGTGGGGCTGGGCCCGCGTGCCGCCGAGGTCGAGGATGAGGCGTTTGCCTTTACCGTTAAGCGTCGTGCGTCCAAGCACAAGGCCTCGGCCCGTGCCCGCCGCGCGGTGGATCTGCTGCGTGAAGAGGCCGAGCTAGATCAGCGCCCGCGCGTGGGTGACGATGCCGAGCTGTTCGAGCGCCTGCGTGCCCTGCGCAAGGAGATTTCGACCGAGCTGGAGATGGCGCCGTACATGGTCTTCTCCGACAAGGCTCTGCGCGGTCTGTGCCGCCTACGCCCGCAGACGCGCGACGAGCTTATCCAGGTCAACGGTATTGGCGAGAAAAAGGCCGACGCCTTTGGCGAGCAGTTTATGGCGGCGATTGAAGAGTTTGAGTCCGAGCATGCACGGAATGGAGCATAACGATGACATCCGACGATAAAACCGAGCGTACTGAGGTGTCCGCCGTGCCGCTGTACCAGCAGGTTATGGACGACCTAAAGGGCGAGATCGCGCGTGGCGTGTACGCATCCGGCTCGCGCATTCCTTCCGAGATGGAGCTCGCGAAGTCTTACGGCGTGGGGCGCGTCACCGTGCGCCGCGCCATCGAGGAGCTGTCGCGCGCGGGGTATCTCAGCCGCCAGCAGGGGAGGGGCACGTTTGTGTGTGCGCCTAAGCTCAAGCGCAAGATTGTCCAGAAGGGTGACGTCCAGAGCTTTTCCGAAGGCTGCGCTGCCAACGACATGGTGGCCGGAGCACGTCTGGTGTCGCGCACGGTGGTTGCGGCGACGCGCGAGGACGCGGCGTTTTTTGGGGTGGAACCCGGCTGCGAGCTCATCGTGGTCGAGCGCGTGCGCACGGCGGATGGCGTGCCCGTCATGCTCGAGAACAACGCCTTTGTGCTGGCCGACCATCCCTATCTGCAGACGCTTGCCGACAAGGACCTCACGGACAATTCCATCTTTGCGCTCGTTGCCGAGCATTCGGGCCGTGCGCCGCTCAAGTCAGACCCCTGTACGGTGGAGATTGCGCTTGCCGATGCTCAGGCGGCCCCGCTGCTGGAGGTGCCGGTCGGCGAGCCGCTCTTCTATATGGAGGCATACTTTACCGATGCGGACGGGCGGCCCCTGCTGCTCGGACGCCAAAAGATCGTGGGCTCGCGCTACGTGTTCGACATCTAACGTCCATAGATAGAACAACATAGAACAAATTTGGTGAAATGACTTCACTTGCATCGTCGTGCGTGCTATAAATAGGACAACATAGAACGACTGCAGGTACGAGCTGTCGTCGTTCAAAGCCGCCACACAAGGAGGAACATCACCGTGAACGCACATGATCTGGTTCAGGAAATTATCGAGCGCAAGGGCAAGATTGAGAACGTCTTTTGGATCGCCTGCGGCGGTTCGATGATCGACCTGATGCCGGCCAACGAGCTACTCAAGCGCGAGGCAACCACGTTTACCTCGACGGTCTACACGGCGCGCGAGTTTTGCCTGATGGCTCCCAAGAGTCTTGGCGAGAAGTCGCTCGTCATCGCCTGCAGCCACAGCGGCAACACGCAGGAGGTCGTCGACGGTTGCGAGATAGCGCTGGCCGCCGGTGCTGAGGTTGTGGCCATGACCGACTGCGAGGGCTCAAAGATCGACAACGGCAAGTGGACCACCTGGGTCTATCCGTGGGGCGAAGGCGTGCCGCAGGCCGAGGTACCGCAGGGCATCGGCGCTCTGATCGCCGCCGAACTGCTCGACCAGCAGGAGGGTTACGAGGCGCTTGCCGACATGTACGCCGGCCTTAAGCAGATGGATGCCCTGCTGCCCGCTGCCCGCGAGAAAGTCAACGCCGAGCTGGGCGATCGCTTTGCCGAGCTCTGCCAGCAGCATAAGTTCTTCTATATTCTGGGTTCCGGCCCCAACTTTAGCCAGACCTACGCCATGGCCATCTGCTCGCTCATGGAGATGCAGTGGCAGCACTGCTGCTACATCCACTCCGGCGAGTACTTCCACGGCCCGTTTGAGGCCACCGAGCCCGGCGTGTTCTACTTTGTGCAGCTCGGATCGGGCGAGTGCCGCCCCATGGAGGAGCGTGCGCTGGCGTTCCTCAACACGCACACCGACACGGTCATGGTGCTCGATGCGCTCGAGTACGGCGTGGGCGAGGTGCCCGCCACCGTGCGTTCGTTCCTGGAGCCGATCTTCTTCTATGCGATGAGCTGCGAGCTGCGCGCCGCCCGCGGCAAGGTCTTCGACCACAGCCCCGAGGTTCGTCGCTACATGGGTATCGAGCAGTACTAATCGAGCGGTATTAAGTTACCGGGATAACAACTTCTCACGTCGGGGCCTACGCTAAGCGCAGGCCCCGTTTGCGTTGCGATGACCGGTTTTGTTTGTTGGAAAACGAAGTCAAATACTTTTCCCGAGAAGTGAACGACCTATTTTGGACCCTCGAAGCATCGACACTTTTTGGCGCCAAAACCGCAGGAAAATCTCAATGAAACTGCAGGAAATGGCTCCCATAAAGTGTCGATGCTCCGGGGGCTCGATTTTGCTCGTTCACTTCTCGGGAAAAGTATTAGACCTAAATGTGCGAGGGTGTTGCATGAGCAAAAAAAGCGGGCTGCGCCGGGGATTTCCGGCGCGGCCCGCTTAGTATCGCACTTAGATCCGCAAAGTTGCGGCAGCCGGCGGCCTACTTTGCGTCGTAGGCCTCGGCGTCCCACCAGTCGAGCTGGGCGATGTTGTCGCGAATGTGCTGACAGCTCTTGTGGAAGCCCTCGAGCTCATACTCGGAAAGGTCGAGCGTGTAGACCTCCTCGACGCCCTCGGCGCCGATCACGCACGGCAGGGAGGTGAAGATGCCCTCCTCGCCATACTGGCCGGTCATAAGCGTAGAGGCCGAAAGCACGGCGTGCTCGTTGTGCAGAACGGCGGCGCAGACGCGTGCGGCGGAGTTGGCGACGGCGTACTCGGTGCACTGCTTGCCCTGGTAGGTCACATAGCCGCCCTTGCGTGCAAGCTCCTCGACCTCCATGTGGTCGAAGGCGTACTTGTCGGGGTTCTCGGCCTGAAGCTCGTTAAGGCTCTTGCCGGCGATGGTTGCGGCCTTAAAGGCTGCCAGTTGGCTAAAGCCATGCTCGCCGATCATGTAGGCGTCGATGGACTTGGGGCTCACACCGACCTTCTTGGAAATCTCGGTGCGCAGGCGGGCGGAGTCCAGGCCGCAGCCCGAGCCGATGATCTTCTTGGGATCGTAGCCGGTCAGGTGCCACAGCTCGGTGCACACGACGTCGCAGGGGTTGGAGATGCTCACGAAGATGCCGTCAAAGCCGGCGTCGACGATGCGCTTGGCAAAGGTGCGGGCGGCGTCGGTGGTAAAGAACAGCTCGCCGTCGCGGTTGCCGGCGGCCAGTGCGACCTTGCCGGCGGCGTTGACGATGACGTCGCAGCAGGCCAGCTCCTCGTAGTGGTCGTAGCAATTGACGATCTTGGTGTTGTACGGGACAAACGAAAGGGAGTCACGCAGGTCCTGGACCTCGGACGTCACTTTGGCCTCGTTGATATCGCACAGGTACAGCTCATCGGCAATGCCCTGCATGAGCAGGCTGTTGGCGACATGTGCTCCTACGTGGCCCTGGCCGACCACACCGATCTTACGCGTCTGGTACATATATGTATCCTTTCGGCCGAGTTTTTCGCGTCGAACCATTGTAGCTTCCTGCTGTCACTTTGCTAGGCTAAAGCGCCACAGTTTTTTGGGACATGCCTCAATCTCTACTTTTGGAGTGATTTGGTCCGCTGACGGCATCGCTGGGCGATGCACTCGCGCGGATGGGGCCGGTCGTTGTACCATAACTGCAACTGACTCGTAAGGAGCATCCATGCCCATTCGCATCCCTGACGCCCTCCCTGCCGCCGCGCAGCTCGAGAGCGAGAACATCTTTGTCATGACCGAGTACCGCGCGCTGCACCAGGACATCCGTCCGCTGCGCGTGCTCATCCTCAACCTCATGCCCACCAAAATCGCCACCGAGACGCAGATCATGCGCAAGCTCTCCAACACGCCGCTACAGGTGGAGGTGGACCTGCTGCGCACCAAGACGCACGAGGCCACGCACGTGAGCGCCGGCCACCTGGAGACGTTCTACCGCACGTTCGACGACATCCGTGACATCCACTACGACGGCTTGATCATCACGGGCGCGCCGGTGGAGCAGATGCCGTTCGAGGAGGTCGACTACTGGCCCGAGCTCTGCCAGATCATGGATTGGTCCACCACGCACGTGCACTCTACGCTGCACATTTGTTGGGGCGCACAGGCGGGGCTCTACCATCATTACGGTATCCAGAAGTACGACCTGCCGGCAAAGGCGAGCGGCGTGTTCGAGCATTATCTGGTGAAGCCGCAAAGCCCGCTGGTCCGCGGCTTTGACGACCGTTTCTATGCCGTGCATTCGCGCAACACCGATGTGCGCCGCGAGGACGTGGAGGCCGAGCCGCAGCTTGAGGTCGTGGCCGTGTCCGACGAGGTGGGCCTGTACATCGTCAAGTCGACCGACAGCCGCCGCTTCTTTGTCTTTGGCCATCCCGAGTACGATACCGACACGCTGCGTTTGGAGTACGAGCGCGACGTGAAGCGCGGGCTTAACCCTCAGGTGCCGGCGCATTACTTCCCGAACGACGACCCCACCGCCGAGCCGCGCAACGTCTGGCGCAGCCAGGCTCAGCTGTTCTACACCAACTGGCTCAACTACTACGTCTACCAGACCACGCCCTACGACCTGGCCCGCGCCGGCGAGGAGCACTAGGCTGCGGCCGTGGCTGCGACTGTGGCTGTGCTCACGGCATGACGAGCGTGGATTATCGGACACGCGAGCGTGGATTTTCGGACGTTTACAAATCGAGCGTGGATAATCTCCCACTTTTGGCTTGAAACTAGGCTCAAAACGGGAGATTATCCACGCTCATTTTTTAGGCATGTAGATGCCGATGGCTCGGCTAAGAGACGGTGCGTGCAGAGGCAAAGTCGCATTTGGCGTGGTCTTGAATCTCGACGGGTTTTTCTTTCTGATAATCCGATGGACCAAGGCGCCAAATTGTGGAGACAGGGACCTCTCGACAACCGCCCTACCTGCAGATATAAGTCATCAGCCTAAAACGCCCAAAACCGTCAAGCATTTGGTCAGCGCCTGGACAGCATTTGGTCAGACTTCGCATGAAACCGTCTGGTACGTTTGCGCCGTTCCAAGAGTTGGGAGGCGACATGGGAAACATGACGGCGAATCAAAGGCTTACAAGTCACATTAAAGCATGCGAACAGCAGATGAGCTGCGTGTACGCACGCACGACGGCGGAGGCAAAGCAGATTGAGCGGCGGGTGGCGGCGGGAAGTCTAGAGGCGGTCATGCCGGGGCTGTATGCGCGTCCGGATTATTGGTCCGAGCTCAAGTTTCGGCAGCGTTATCTGCATCGGGTGCGGGCCCTTGCGCAAAAACATCCCGACTGGACGTTTTGCTCCTATACGGCGGCTGTTATCTATGGCCTTTCGGTTTCGCATGCCAATTTGGCGCACATCCATATCGCCGTGGCGCCGGCGCAATCGACGACGCCCGGCTCTCAGGTGATTCGCCATCGTTATGCTCGTCAAACACGGGCAATCCAGATGGATATTGCCGTGACCGATATCGATCAAACGATTACGGATTGCCTGGTCGATGCATCGTTTGTCGAGGGACTGATCATTGCGGACTCGGCGCTTCATGAGCAGCTGTTGTCGAAGGAGCATCTCGTTGAGGCAATCAACAAGCTTGGCTTAAATCGTCGCGGTGTTGTGACGGCGCGAAGTGTTGCGCGGCGTGCCGATGGCCTATCGGAAAGCGGTGGCGAGTCCAAGGCGCGTGCTCTGATGATTGAGCGCGGCTGGCAGACGCCGGAGCTGCAAGTTGAGCTGTTCGACCCGGTTGAGCCGGGGCGGCCGTATCGAGTTGACTACTTGTGGCGTGTGGGCGACCGGCTGATTATCGGGGAGTTCGACGGATTCGTTAAAAGCGAGAAGGCGGCGGAGGAGGGTAGGCTCGCAAAGGCGCAATTTGATGAGCGCCAGCGCGAGTCAAGGCTTTCGCTGCTTGATAACTGCAAGATCGTGCGCTTGTGCTGGGATGATCTAAGGGATCCGACAAAGCTCGATCGCAAGCTCAGGGTCGCCGGCGTGCCGCGTGAGTGCTGAGGCAGTTGCGGGACGTTTGGCTTGCACTAGCGTGGAAATCCGGACGTGTATTGGTTGAGCGTGGATTTTCGGACGCTTGTTGAATGAGCGTGGATAATCTCCCGTTTTTGACTCGTAAGGGGGCTCAAAGCGGGAGATTTTCCACGCTCATCTTGCGGGTGCGATACAGCGGCGATCAGGCGCTGATGATGTGGGGCAGCGGCAGGTCGTGGGCGTCGGTGGGAACGTGGTCGACACGCTGCTCGTCAAAGGCGATGCCGATGATTTGACATGCGGGCGAGAGCGTGGGCAGGTAGCGATCATAGCAGCCGCCGCCGTAGCCCAGGCGCGCGCCGGCGCGGTCGAAGGCTACGAGTGGCACGATGGCCATGTCGAGGGCCTCGGCAGGCACGATAGGGAAGCGGTCGCTGTCGATGTCCATGGCCGCGAAGGTCCGCGTGGGGTGGGCGATAAACGGAGCCGAGGACGCATCGCCGGCGGCAACTGCCCGCATGCACATGCGCTGGCCACAAGCTGCGGCGTCTGTTGCCGAGAACATGCACGGATAGGCCACGCGCCAGCCGCGTTTGGCGGCCGCTGCGGCAAACGCGGCAGGATCGACTTCGGAACCCATCGCGGCATAGACGGCAACGATGCGCGGCGCCGCGGCATCCGAGCGATCCAACAGCTCAACAAGCCGCGCACAGATAGCGGCGGACTTTGCCGCCCGCACATCCAAATCAAGAGCATCGCGCCGAGCAATCATCGCCCGCCGCAACTCAGCCTTGTCCATCCCAGCCTCCTCTAGCAAACCTACCAAAAAGGGACAGGTTTATTTTGGCAGGTTTTATCTGGGCAAGCGCGATATGGGCAGTAAAGCCACCGCAAATATGCCTGTGAACTGCGCCCTTTGTGGTTGTTTGGGCCTATGCGTTAATGCTATAACGCCGCAGCGATTGCTTCAGTCACAAACTTATTGAGTGACTCACCCTTCTTTGCCGCTGCCAGCGCCGCTTGCTTGTGGAGCTCAGAGCCCGTTCTTACGTTGAACGAGCCCTTAAAAGCCCGCTCGGGTTCCTTGCCTTTCTCGGCGCAAAACTCAAGGTAATCGTCGACGGCGTCATGGAAGCATTGCTCCACCTCTTCAGCTGTGGAGCCTTCAAATACGATTGCGTCCCTAATGCCGGTGACCATACCTGTTAGCACATGCTGTTCGGCATCGAACTCGACTGGGGCGAAATAACCCTTGTATGCCAAAACGTTACTCATGACTACCTCCGACATCTTGCAGAAATCGAACGATGTTTCGAATGGTCCCCGCCGTCAATTCGTCAGATGGATGTGGCGCGTGCATTACGAACATCCTGCCATCTGATGGCCTGTAGAAGCGAATGCGCGATCCGGATGTCTTGCCTTTGTTGTCCATTTCAAAGCCATATGAAGCCATGACTTTTAAAAAATCGGTATACCGATACGTCGAAGGGCAGCTAAGCAGTTGGGCGATGAGTTTATCGGTCCGAGTCATCCCGCCTCACATTCTGCAACTATATCTTAGTTGCAATTTAAGTCCGATGCAAGCACCCCTACTATAGAACAAGTGTTCGAACCAACGCAAAGGCACCTGCCCCTTCGTGGGGGTTTTGCTGGTGGGGCGGGTGTCTGCAGCGGTTTGTCTCGATCTGTAACAGTAACTCGGCAAAATCGGACCCAGATGTTACAGATCGAGACAAAGGGTCGGCGCCATTCGGAAACGTCTCGATCTGTAACATCTGGAGCCAATATTGCCGCCTAGATGTTACAGATCGAGACAAACTGGTGGGACGGGGTGAGCTGCCCCGCCCAAGCAGCGGCAAAAGAAAAGGTAGATTTTCAGGCATGTCCCAAAAATCTACCTTTGCTGTGCGTTAGCCCATCAGGTCGATGACGTTAAAGCCGGCGTTGCTCTTGGCGATGACGTCGCGGCCGCCAAAGACGCAGGTGGGTGACTCGGCCGCAATGCGCGTCACGTCGGCGCCGAGCGAGCGCAGCTCACCGGGCGTGGCGGCGAGCATCTGGGCGCGGCGCTCCTCGCGTGCGTGCGGATCGAGCCCGGCCAGGTAGGTCGTGTTGCGGCGTTTGGTGAGCGCGTACGGCTTCACTGGCGCGTCCATGCCGCTCACGCAGCTCACGATAAAGCCCTCAAAGGAGGCCTCGTCGGGCTCAAAGCTGCCGAGCCATTCGCCTGCGCGCGCAACGCGCTCAATCGAGGGGTCGATTGCCGGGTCGCGGTAGGTGTAGAACGCCGTCTGACGCTCGCCTGCCGCGCGGAATCCGCAGCCGTACGCGCCGCCCTTCACGCGGATCTCGTTCCACAGATAGTCGTAGGAGAGCGCGTTGGCGGCAACCGCCCAGGCGCCCGTCACGTCGATGCCCAGGCGACGCGGGTCGCACGCGCTTGCCGCAAAGCAGATGTCGCTGGGGATGACAAAGGCCTCGTGGCGGTCGCGCGGCTCCGGTACCACGAGCGTGCCGCTGCCGGCATCGGCGCCGTCTCCAGCGCCCAGCCCCAGATCGTCCGCGGCGGCCCAGTATGCGTTAAAGTCCTCGTCGCTGCCGGTAAAGCTCGCCATGCAGCCATCGGCCACAAAGATGCGGCCAGCCAGCTCGGCAAGTTTGGCGCGCAGGTCATCCAGTCGCTCGTCAAAGTGGTCGAGCAGATCGCGCAGGAACAGGTAGAAGTCCACGCCCGAAAGCTGCTCGCGCACCATGGCCGAGGGCGAGCTGTAGCTCATCGCGCGACCGAGTGCCGCCGAGTGACCGTTGTTGATAAAGCCCTGCTCAAGTCCAATGCGAATCTGCGTGAGCACGTCGCGCACGCGGTCGGCGTCGGCATCGAGCAAAAGCGTGCTCGACCACACCTCGCGCGGCAGGCTCGCTAGCGCATCGATCTTCTCGGACAGGGCGCCGGCGCTCACCAGCAGGTAGGGACGCACGCCGTCCACGTCGGGCTGGGTCATGACCTCGGTCGTAAAGCTCAAAAAGCCCAGCTTGCCGGCGAGCACGTTGTCGAGCTCCTCGGCCGAGTGCTCGCTCGTGGGCAGCTGTTTGAGCAGGCGGCAGAGCAGCGTCACATAGGGCAGGTCCTCAAATGCGACGCAGCTCAGGTCGAAGTACTGCATGGCGTAGGCCAGACGGTTGGTGGGGATGCCGTGGCGCAGGCAGGGGATGGGCGCAGTCGTGTCCACGACCAGCGGCGGCTCGGGGCGCGCCTCGCCAATGTCGGAAACGCGCAGGCGCGGTAGCGTGGCCTTGGCCTCGAGCGTGTCCTCGGCCTCCTGTGCGGCACGCAGCACGGCCGTGCGCTCGACCACGTCGGCCAGCTCGGCATTGGTCATGGCGTCGCGCTTGGCTGCTAGCTCGGCGGCCTCGGCACCCTCTGCGCCCTCGGCGGCGTCCACCGGCACCAGCTCGACCAGCGCCATATGGTCGTTTTCCAGCACCAGCTCGCGCAGCAGGTCCTCAAAGTAGCTGCCATCCAGCTCGCCACGCAGCTCCTCGTACACCGGGCCGTACTTGAGTGCCAGCGTCGCGGCGTCGTCATCGTAGAGCCAGGTGCTCAGCGCGTCGCACGCAATGGCCACGCCGTCGGCGATACCGTAGTCGCGCTGGCGCAGATCGTACTCGTTGCTGCTGATGATAGCTTCCAAGCGCTCGCGCGGAACGCCCTGTTCGCACAGGTCGCGGCAGGCGTCCTGGAACACGCGGCGCAGCTCGCGCGCCACGCCGGGCTGCGCGTTTTGCAGCATGATGAGCTCGTAGGGCTGCAGACTCTCGGCCGCGGTGTAGCTCACCACGTTGCCGCCCAAGCCAGCGGCCAGAATGGCCTTCTTAACCGGCGCTTCGTTGGAGCCCAGCAGCGCCTCGAACAGAATGTCCGCCGCGATCGTGCGCTTGCGGTCGAGTGCGCTGCCCAGCACCAGGCCCAGGCCCACCAGGGCGTTCTCAGGCGTGGTGGCCATCTCGACGCGCTTATACTCGCAGGTCACAGGCGCCTGCACGTCCAGTGGATTGGGCGCCAGCGCGGACGGGTCCTCGCCGGCGGCAACGGCGGCGTCCATGCGGCGGCTCGCGGCGCTCGGCTGCGACAGATAGCGCTCGTCCAAAAAGGCCAGCGCGCGGTCCACGTCCAGGTCGCCGTAGAGCGTGATGTAGGAGTTGGAGGGGTTGTAGTGGCGCGCATGCGTGTCCAGGAAATGCTCGTAGGTGAGCGTGGGAATCGCGCGCGGGTCGCCGCCGCTCTCGTGCGCATAGGCGGTGTCGGGATAGAGCGCGGCGTTGACGGCGTCGTCCAGCACGCTCATGGGGTCGGACAGTGCGCCCTTCATCTCGTTGAACACCACGCCGTTATAGCGCAGCGTGCCCTCGCGCAGACTGGCGGAGCTGACGCCGCCCTCGCCTTCGACGTCCTCCGGCAGGTCCAGTTCGTAGTGCCAGCCCTCCTGCTCAAAAATGGTGGGCTTGGTATAGATGGCCGGGTTGAACACCGCGTCCAGGTACACGTCCATCAGGTTGTACAGGTCCTGCTCGTTGGTGGTGGCAACGGGGTAGATGGTCTTGTCGGGGTAGGTCATGGCGTTGAGGAACGTCTGCATGGAGCTCTTGATCAGGTCGACAAACGGCTCCTTGACGGGGAACTTGGCCGATCCGCACAGCACCGAGTGCTCAAGAATATGGAACACGCCGGTGGAATCGGCCGGCGGCGTCTTAAAGCTAATGGCAAAGGCCTTGTTCTCGTCGTCGCATGACAGATACAGCAGGCGAGCGCCCGAGGCGGTGTGGCGCAGCACGTAGGCGTCCGAGTCGAGCTCGGGCACGGTCTCGCAGCGCTCGACGGCAAAGCCATGGCAGGTGGTGCCAGGCACCAGCAGCGCGGCGGCAGCGGCGCGCGGGTCGGTTGAGGTAGTGGGCATATGCAGTCTCCTTTGACGCCCCAGCGGGGGCGAATCGAGTCGAATCCTCGTGAGTATACCCATATGGGGCCCTCGACCAATCTGCCGCACGAGCGTGGATTTTCGGACACACGAGCGTGGAAATTCGGACGCAAATTGAACGAGAGTGGATTTTCGGACGGAAACAGCCCCAAAACGCCAAAAAACCGTCCGGAAATCCACTCTCGATTCCTGACCGTCCATCACTCATGCATTTCTCATTTCTCACTCATCTCTAATATGAGAGATAACAGAAAGATGAGAGATAAATATGAGAGATAACTGAACAGCAAAGAGACAAGCAATCATGGTATTGTCTCAATACCGATTGTTCTACCAGCAAGAACATGTTTAAATGAAACAGATGGCAGACATCTTATCTTCCATCTCTCACTCATCTCTTATATGAGAGATAGCAGTAAGATGAGAGATAATTACGAGAGATAACTGAGAGATGAAGGAAATCTATTCGCGGCATTCTCCGCAGGACCGAGCGAAAGGACATGCAGATGAACGAAAGCGAGCTGGCCGGCCTGCTCGAGTCATTAAAGCGCATGGGCTCGGATGACCTTAGCGTCGAAGTGAAAGAGAGCGCTACGACGCTTTCCCGCGACGTATGGGAAACGGTCAGCGCTTTCGCAAATACTGCCGGCGGCATTATCGTGCTCGGAGTGAGCGAGCGCGCGGGTTTTGTCCCAGTTGCAAACTTTGAGACCGAGAAAGTGCTCAACCAATTCGTGGCGGGCATGGGCGATGCCGGCGGTCGCGGAAAGCTGGCCAATCCGCCCAAATACACCATTGAGCGCGTGGAGCTTCGGGGTACCGTTGTTCTCGTCATCACGATCGAGGAGCTCGACCCGTCGAGCAAGCCTTGCTATGTAATAGAGCGGGGCGCCCAGGGCGGTAGCTACAAGCGCATCGATGACAAAGACGTGCCGCTTTCGTCGACCGAGGTTTTGGCGCTGTCGTCATACGAACGGACGAGCCCTAGCGATCGCGATGCGGTGTCCTGCGCGAGCGTGGGCGATCTCGACGAGTCGCTGGTCGACCGCACGATAGAGCGTGCTTATTCGTTGACGCCTCGAGCGATGCACGGTGCGACGGACAAGAAAACGAAGCTGGAGCGCCTGAATTTCCTCGACTCCCAGGGCAATGTTACTAAGGCCGGGCTCCTGGCTGCGGGTGCCTATCCTCAGCAGTTCTATCCTAAGCTCTTTATCGATGTGGCGGTCTATGCCGGAACGCAGAAGGGCGCGGCGGGGTCGTTGAGGTTCATGGACCGTACGATCTGCGAGGGAACGTTGGGCGAAATGATCTCGGATGCCGTCGCGGCAGTCGCCAAGAATTTGCGGCGAACCTCGATGATCCAAGGCGTCTCGCGTGTCGACTCGCTGGAGATTCCCGAGGAGGTCCTGCGCGAGGCAATCGCCAACGCCGTAATCCACCGAGAATACGGAGATCGGTTCTGTGGGCAGTCGATCGCTGTTGACGTCTTTGATGACCGTATCGAGGTGACGAACCCCGGCGGCCTATACGGAGGAAAGACTCGCGAGAACCTGTTTGACGGCAGCTCCCGATGTCGCAATGCTACGCTTGTGAAGCTCATGTCGCTTGTCCCATTGCCCGACGGTGCGGGCTCTCCTGCCGAAGGCAACGGGTCGGGCATTCCAATGATGCTAGATGCCATGCGTGCGCACGGTCTGGCCGAGCCATTGTTTTGCCCGGGTTTCGACCGGTTTAAGGTTGTCCTCTACCGAGCGAAGGTTGAGCAAATCGATCATGGCGGGGACTTAATTGTGGCGGCACTCAAGCGCAACGGCGAACTGGGAACACGTGAACTGGCAGAATGCACGGGACTCACCGTCTCCCAGGTTAGGGCGCGCGTCAATGCGCTTATCGCGCAGGGCAAGCTAGAGCCTACGGCCGCGGTGACGAGCCGTAACCGCAAGTATCGACTAACAGGGCGCGCAGAGCAGCTGCACTAGTGGCTGCCCCGCCTCACACCCCGCCATTTCACGCACCGCACATCGAAACCTACGGCAAAGCAGTTACAATAGCCCAATGTGCATCGCGCACGACGATGATATCGGCGCCCGCGACTGGGGGAGAAAACATGGCAGAGCAGCAGATAACGCCGGGGACCAAGCTTCAAGTGGCATTCGACGTGCCCATGGGCCAAAAAACCGACTTCAACATGCTCGCCACGTACAAAGAGAACCTGGACGAGGCGTACTTTCTTATGAGCGCGCCCATGCTTGCCGGCAAGCCGCTCATCATGGACGAAAACCAAAAGCTGTTGCTGCAGTACAAAGTGGGCGAGGAGACGTTCGTGCTGGCCGGCTACCCCGAGTCGGTCGAGAAAAAGGGCATCCGCACCTACTGGAAAATGCGCAAAGTCGCCGAGCAGCGCACCTTCGTCAAGCGTCGCGACGAGCGTTTTAAGGTCGCCATGCGTCTGACCTACCAGCGCGACAACGCGCCGACCCCCGAGCCCGAGGACGCCATGACCATCGACGTCTCGGCCGGCGGCCTGGCCATCTACCTCAACGACTACCCCGACGTGGGCGAGGCCCTGGCCGTACAAATGCCCGCGATCCGCCTGCAGGGCGAGCGCCACGAGCTGCCCGAGCAGCTGGGCATCGTGTGCTGGGTACGCCGCGCGCCCAAGGGCAGCCTGTACCGCAACGTCTGCGGCCTACAGTCCCGTTACGCCGACGACATGGAGCGCGAGCTCGTCAAAGAATACGTCGGCTACATCCGCGCCAAATATAAGCTCTGATCGCTATGGCACTGTTCAAGCGTAACGACAACAAAGATCAAGCTGCCGAGGATTTGGCCGAGGGCCAGGCCCAGGACACGTCGCAGGATGCGCTCGGCGCCAATGCCGAGGACGCACCCGGCGAGGATTCCGTACCCGAGCAGGCTTCCGCCTCCCGCAAGCGCTTCGGCAAGCCCAGCCGCAAGCCCAAGCCCAAACGCAACTTGCGCGGCGTGGTGCGCATCGAGGAGCTGGAGCAGGCGCTGGCCGACCAGGACCTCGACGACATCGACCCCGACGCGGTCGTATCCATGTATATGCCCAAGCGCCGCATGGAGCGCATCGGCGCGGCGCTGCTGCGCATGGACAAGCTGCAAAGGCCCTCGTGGTGCTGGCGCTTGTCTTTGGCGTGCTGTTCGCCCTGTCGTTTATGCAGGAAAACATGGGTAACTTCACCATCAACCTCAACCGCCTGGAGCTGTTCCGCCGCGGCGTGGCCATTGCCGACAACGGCGACTTTAACAACGCCACCGCGCGCCTGGCCGCCGACGCCTTAGACAACGGCACCAATATCGCTGCCGAGGACCTGCCCGACAACCTGGACAAAATCGACGGCAGCCACAACGGCAAGAACTACGTGGCGTACACCTTCTATATCCGCAACGCCGGCAAGACCGATCTGGGCTACAGTGCCAAGCTCAAGGTGGTCAGCGCTAGCAAGGGCGTGGAGAAGGCCGCGCGCGTGAGGGTGTATCGCAACGGCGAGCCCACCACCTACGCGGCGGCTGCAGCCGACGGCAGCCCCGAACCCAACACCGAGCCGTTTGCGTCCAAAGACGTGGTGACGACTATCAGCCACAAAAACTTCCGCGTGGGCGATGTGGATAAATACACCGTGGTCATTTGGCTGGACGGCGACGACCCGGAGTGCGTGGACAAGATCATCGGTGGCGCGGTGGAGTTCGGTTTCGATTTTGATTCGTCCGAGACCGACGATTCGAGCCTGTTCGTTAAGTTCGTGCAGGATATTGCCGACACCCTGACCGGCAACGACCCCATTAGCGCGAGCGGCAACGAGGCGCCCGATTACTACAAGGAGCACAACGTGACTTGGAGTAACCGTCGCAACCAAAAGAACTCGCCCGCAGGGGACGGGGACAAGTAGAACGAAGAAACGCCGGGCTGGGATTGATTTCCCGGCCCGGCGCTTTTGGCGATGCTTATGCCGAGGTTTTGCCGTCGGAGGCGGTGGCGGCTGAGGCGGCGTCCAGCAAGAACAACCGCAGCGCGAGCTTGATTGCGTAGCCCGGTTTGACCGGCGCCGCGTCTTCCATGCGTTCGCCCAGGTCACTACAGTAGGCGTAGAGGTCGCGGATGAGGTTCGCGCCCGAGAGCGTGAACATGTAGCCCGCGTCCGAAAGCGCGTTGGGTGCTGTGGGCAGCCCCGCGGCGTGACAAAAGCTCATGAGGTCGGGACCCATGACGGCCTCGTAGTCAATCGCGGCGCCACGGTCACGTGCGGCCTGCTCTTGCTTGCGGGTGTACGACAACGCCGCCGCCAGTACAAAGCTGGGTGTGGGCGCATTGACGTCGTCGGTGGTGGCGACGAGCTTGCCGGCCGCTTGCGTGACCAGCCAGGCGACTTCGCGCTGACAACGAACGGCCTTACGCGTCACCGGCTTGATCGATCCGGTGGAAACGCTTCCCTTGGGTTGATTGGCGGCAGGCATGAGCCCTCCCAACAAACAGTCTGTTTAGCAGGCAAAAATGACACGTTCTGCACCAGTATAGCGAGGGGGAAGGGCTAGGGCCGAAGCTTGGCGGAGAGCGTGGTCGTGCGATGGCCTGGCGCTGCGGTCGCAAGGCTTAAGAGGGACTTACGGCTTTGCGGGGGAGAGATCAAATAAGGTAAACGATGTTCACATAGCATCACATATAACCCGAGGTAGACCTACGAATCCGCCGGATTGTAGGCTGCCGAAAACTCATAAGGAAATCGTAAGAATTATGGTATCCTCAATTCCATGTCTAAAGGATGGGCAAGCAACATCCAACACGAAAGCGCGGGCTCCCCTTCCGGGCTTCTCGAGGGTCATCTGGGATGAATGGGGAAAGAAAGGGGTCCGCATGGATACCAAGGCATTAAAGAAGCAGATGGGCGCCGCCATCGCCATGGTCCTCGTGGCAGCCGTAGCGTTGGGCTCTGCCACGTTCGCATGGTTTGTGACGAACAATAAGGTCGACGCCACCACGAGCACGATTTCCGCTCAGTCGAACGCTGCGTTTATGACCATCACGAATGGTATGACGGGCGCAAGTGGGGTTGACACCACTACAGTCACTACTAATGTCGAGAAGAAAGCTCTCTTCCCCGCGACCTACGGCGAGGAAACCGGTGCCACTAAGGGACAGTGGATGACTGGCTTCGGTAAGGAACTTGATGATGGTACGCTTAATAGTGCACTCGAGCTTTGCAAGGACCCGAACAATGCCGAAACCGCTGGATCTACTGCTGCAGCAGTGAAGGGCAGCTATGCGCTTCAGCAGGATTACAACATCAGCTCTAAGGGTCAGAATCTGACTAATCTCGAAGTTGATAAAGTCGAAGTTGCCAAGAATGCAGCGTCAAGCTCTGAGCTCATGAAGGCCTTGCGCGTGCTGGTTACGAACGATAGCGGGAACACTTGGGTAGTATACGGACAGAAGGCGAACTCGACTGAGTTCGAGGTTAAGCTTACTTCTGCTGATCAGAATGCCGCTGTAACTCTTGGCGATATCACCGCTGGTCAGGATACTGCAGTCCATGTTTACCTTTACTACGAGGGCAAGGATGATGTAGTTAAAACCACGAATCTTGAGAATAACCTGTTGACCGATACTGCAAAGATGACGGTTTTCTTTAAGGCTAAGGCAGCCAACAAATAGTCTGCGTTTGTACGCTGGCTTAAGAGGGCAGGTTCCCAGCCCGGGATCCTGCCCTTTTCCTTAATGAAGGGAGGCGACGGGTATGCACGATTCAGTAAAGAGGCTCAAGGTTCAGCTTGTTGGGGCAGCGTTGACCGTCGTCGTCTCGGCGGTGGCGCTTTCTGCAACTACCTACGCATGGTTTGTCACGAATAGTAGAGTTCATGCGACTACCAGCACCATTTCCGCTCAAGCGAATGGCATGGTACTCCAAATCGTTGAGGGTGACACACCCGACCACGGCTCCGACACCTCCACGGTCGCTTCCGCAGCCGGTCACGAGATTAGCCCTTCATCGACGAACGATGCCAAAAACTGGTACGTTCCCCAAAGCTGGCAGGGCGTTAATGTGAGCACCTATCAAAAGGTCGACACATCCATTTCGGGTGAGAATCCCGGCAAGTACACTATTCAAGGCAACGATTACTATGCATTCACCGTTGCGAATTACACGCTGTATACCGTGGCGAACACCGGCGTTGCCGACGTGTATTTGGATGCGAGCAACGGCTCGCTCATAACGATTACGCAGCATGGCGGCACGCAGAAATGGTTCGACAAAATCAAAGACAGCCTGCGCGTGGGCATTGTAATTAACGGCGAGCTGCGCGTTGTCTATGCGCCAGCTGCTCCCTCGACAGCCGATACGGGCAACGATGTGACTACCGTTGCAGGTTGGTCGTGTGTCAACTCTGAATCTCTGAACGAGGTTGTTGCCCCTACGTATTTGCATCTTTCTGGCACCGATTCGCTCGATCAAAACGGCAATAACTGGGGTGCCACGAAAGCGGGCGAAGGCTACATTAGGCCGAGCGGCAACGCGCAAAAGGTCGCTTCGAACGTCGATTACAACGGCACGAACATGAAAGTTGTCGTTTGGATGGAAGGCACCGACAGCGATTGTCAGAATATGTCTGGCCTCGATGTGGGCGAAGGAAGCCCGACCTTTGACGTAACGGTCAGCTTGGTTGGCATCGTAGCTGATTCAAAGTAGTGTAAACGCTGCTAGCAACTTTGATAAAAGACGAGGGCCAGTTCAGGTTTGAACTGGCCCTCGTCTTGTTTATATCAATATTGGTTCGGCTATAGCCCGTACACCGCAACCATGGCCTCGCCGATGCGGTGGGGTACGCCGGTGACATGACCAGGCAGTCGTTCTGGTTCAATAAGGGCTATCTGGAGCACATTCTGGGGCTGTAGCCTTCGAGTTGGCAATTCGGCTACTTGCGCATACTCGATTTACGAGGATTTTCACACTCGATTTTCGAGGAAATCTGGACTCGATTTTCGAGCTTTGCCCTACAGGTAAATCCCCTCGAACAGGGTCTTGTGGAACTGGGTGTGGTGGCCGCATGCCCAGGTGAAGAGTGCCTGGTCAAAGTCGCCTTTGGTGGCGGGGATGCCATAGACGCCAGCGACTTCCACGCGCACGAACTCCAGCGCGGGCAGCTTGTTGATGGCCGTGAGCGCAAACGGCGACGTGGGCTCCTCGAACAGGTAATGGCTGCCTTGCAGCGCGCCGCAGCCGGTGCAGGTGCTGGCGAGCGATACGGCCTTGGTGGTGCGCGACGTTACGGGCTTGTAGCCGCAGCGCTCGCGCAGGTAGTCGCGGATCTCGGCCGGCACGCAGCCCAGCGCGGGAACGATGGCTATGGCGTTGGCGCGGGCGGTGTCGATCACGATGTGGCCCGCGTCGTCCATGGCGGGCGCAGCGCTGGGCGTAGCCTTGCTGCCCGAGTCCTCGGCCGCCCAATACGGAATGCCAAAGGCCGCGACCGTCGTCTGCTCGTGACACTTCCAACATTCGCGCTTGCCCAGCACCAGGTAGATGTAGGGCGCGCTGGGGTCGGAGCGATCCACGCCGGGCAGCCACGCGGCAAAGGGCTCGGGGTTGACGCCATCGGGCACGTACCAGATCTTCTTGACCCGGTCCCACTTGGCGCCCAGGGCCTTGGCCTCGTCTTTGTGCGAAAAGGGAACATCGAGCTCGGTGCGCATGGCGGCTCCTTTGTGTGGCTTGCGGTGCATGTGCTCCAAGGATACCCCAGCGGCGGGTGTGTGGTCGCTAAACGAGCGCTTCGACCGCCCGAGAAGTCGCGGAGCATTTTGGCGGGGGCGTGCCGTCAAGCAAATGGGCAAGTGCATGGTCAGCTTTTGGTCAGTTGAGCGGCAACCTTGCCAAAAGCTTGACGGATTTGCATTTAGACGTCGACGAATGAGCAGTTTGGACGCGCCGCGGCAAAAAACCGCCGGTTGTTTGTCGAAAACTCGCCAGGGTCGCGAGCCGCCGCCGACGCGCGTGCTATCTTCGCGCCATGGGGCACTTTATCGTTTCACATAACGCTGCGCTGGCGCTCTTGGCACACATCCCGAACCCGCGCTTTGGGGATTCGGAACCAGAGGTCGTGTCGATTGCGGACGCCTGCGCGCTCTGCGACCAGGAGGCGCAGGAGTTTATCGGTCGCTACGACCTGGGGATCGAAACGCTGGATTTGTTGGTGCCGTCGCGAGCCGACCGTCGGCGGAGCAAGCATGTTAAGACGCACCTGTGCACCAACGAGCTCCCAGCAGGTTCGTTTATCTCGCTGGGCCACTGGAGAGGCGACCTGGATGCGTACGTATGCTCTCCCGAGCTGGCGTTTTTGCAGGCCGCGCACGATGACGATGCAGCGGCGGCCATCTATGCCGGTTATGCCATGACATCGGACTATCGGCTGGATAACCTTGCTCCCGGTGGGGTAACAAGCAGGGATGCGGGCATGCGCGATGGCAGGCTCACGACCAAGGAGCTCATCGCGGCGTATATCGAGAAGTCCCCCAAGGTGAGAGATCTTGCGAAGGCAAAGGCGCTCCTTGCATATGTGATCGAGGGGTCGCGCTCTCCGAGGGAATCGGGGCTGTGCATGTTTATGTCGCTGCCTACGCGCTACGGCGGGTATGCATTGGGCAAGGCCGAGCTCAACAAGAAGGTCTTCATCCGCGATGGATACAACGATGGGCGCAATCGCAGGCTTCGCGTGTTGGAACGCACGCCCGACATAACGCTTACGGCTAAAGTCGAGGTGGGCATGGATAAAGTAAAGGCCGGGCTGCTGCCAGAGGTACTGACCGCGATGGTCGATTACGACAGCGATGCCATCCACGACGGAAGCGAGAAGATCCACAAGGATGCCGAGCGCCGCAACGAGTTACAGCTGCTGAGCGGCGTGGCGTACTTTACCGTGACGACTGACCAGGCAAATGACTACGACAAGCTCGTTCGGCTGTGCGAACGCATCCGGCGGAAGCTGCATCGGAATAAGCGACCCATTTTTAACAAGCCCATGAGCGAGGAACAGCGATATTTTGCCCTCAAGCGCGTCGAAACGAAGCGTTTTAAGCTTTGGCAAACGGTTATCGAGGCGCGTCAACATTAGTAGGGGCGGTTGCTAGGGGTGGGGCCAGGGGCCTTATTTTCAGGTCTAATACTTTTCCCGAGAAGTGAACGAGTCAAAACGGACCCCCGAAACATCGACACTTTTGGTGGCTTATTTCCTGCGGTTTTGTCATTGGAATCCTGCGGTTTTTGCTTCGAAAAGTGTGGATGCTTCGGTGGCCCAAATAAGCTCGTTCACTTCTCGGGAAAAGTATTAGACCTGATTATGGGAAGGCTATCTGGATGTGGCCACGAGGCTTGTGAAGGCCAGATTGGGGCGGTCACCAAGGCTGTTTGGGTGGCTTTGGGCCTAATCGGGGTGATCGCTGGGGCTACTTGGCGATTTTAGGCGCGGCTGGGATGGTTATTGGAGCTGTCGAAGCGGCTTTGGGCGCCGCGACGCCCGCATGGCTTGGCGGCGTAAAACAAAACAGCTCAGAGGCGAAGCCTCTGAGCTGCGAACATTTGGTGGGCGTTAGAAGATTTGAACTTCTGACCTCTTCCGTGTCAGGGAAGCGCTCTCCCCCTGAGCTAAACGCCCGATCAAGGGTGCGCGAGTGCGCAGGGAATAATATAACGGAGCTCCCGCCCAGTGGCAAGAACTATTTTTTAAAAAGCGGCGATTTGCGACCCTATCCGCCCCGATGTAGCGCGAACAGCACGCGGAAAGTCGCGTTTGTACCCCCGACGAACAGCACATTCGCGTAGAATAACTCCATTATGGGCAAATGGTGTCCAGGCAGTTTACAACACGGCATCTGGGGGAGGGGCATGTCGGACGCGCGTTCGCTGCAAAAACAGTTCAATCGCATGCTCGCCACGTTGCTGGTGGCCCTTGCTGCTGCCGGAGCCGTAACGTATGCCTGGTACATCTACAACGCCAACCGCCATATCACCGACGTCAAGATGGCCGCGGGCACGGGCGTGACCTTCCTCATCTCCAACGAGTACGACGGCGAATACAAAACCAACGCCGGTTTGAGCTTTGCGGGCCTGCTCGATCCCGTCTCGACCGACAACGTGCTCAACGGCTTCCAAAAGGTAACGGGCTTTACCGGCGGAACCACGCAGGACTCGCTGTTTGCCAGCATGTTTGGCACGGCCGAGCATTCCGACTACTACAAGACCTCCCTGTACCTGGCCACCAACTCGGCCGCGACCGACGTGTACCTGTCGGGCATCGACTTTACCGAGCAGGACTCGGCAAACCCCATCTCCACTGCCCTGTGCGTGGGGCTGGTCGCCTATGCTCCAGGGCAGGGCGACATCGTTACGGGCCAGTACGTCTTTGAGGTCTCGGACGAGCACAATCCCCAGGCGCGCTACAACACGCTCGATGGCAAGGACGCCGACGAGAACGAGCAGAACCACCTGGTGCTCGACAGCAGCCGCTCCGACGGCGCCACGGTCCATTTTGACCAGCTGACCAGCGCAAACTTCTGCGACTACAACGAAGACACCGGCGTGAGCCTCAAGGAGGCCACGACCAAGATCTGCAGCCTGCCCGCTGCCGCCAAGGGCGCCAACCGCAGCATGCCCGTGCGCGTGGATGTGTACGTGTGGCTGGAAGGCTGCGACCCCGACTGCACCAACAACCTGGCCGCCACCAGCCTGCAATCGCTGGCGCTGCGCTTTGCTGGCAAGCGTTCGTAAGGGGGCCGGGGATGAGTACATCGAACATCAAAGACATCCTAAGCTCGCGCCGCCGCATGGTTGCTGCGGCCGCATGGATGCTGGTGCTGGTAGCTGCCCTGAGCGCCGCCACCTACGCCTGGTTTAGCAACTCGCGCTACACCAACGTGACGCCCGTGGCGCATACGGTAAGCGACGAGAGCTCCGATCTGCAGATTGGCCTTTCGGCCAACGGGCCCTGGGACACGACGACCGCACTTGCCTCTGCCGACAAGACGCTCTATCCCATCTCGACGTCAGACCTTGCCCGCTTTTGGCGCGGCACGTTCCAAAACGCCGCGGGCATCACGACCGACTACGCCGACTGCACCGCGCGGCTGGACGACTATGCTCTTTCGGGGACGCTGTACCTTAAGGGCGGCGACAGCGCGCTCAACGTGTACCTGTATCCGGGGCAGATGAGCGTGACGAGCGACCCGCAGCTGCTGGCTGCGCTGCGCCTGGGTCTGGTAATTACGACCCAGTCGGGTACGCAAACGCATATCTTTACCTGCGACGACCTGGGCAGCACCGCGGGTGCCACCAGCAGGCGCACCACCGCGCAAGACGGCGTGGTTGTGGCAGCGGGCGCCTCGGGCTGGACCTACACCGCCGACCCTGCGCGCTCCATAAGCGCCTACAGCATGGACGGCACCGGCGACACGCCCACGGCGCGCGCAGGCGCCACGCCCATCTGCACGCTGGCCGCCAACGAGGTGGCAAGCGTTCGCTACGTTGTGTACATGGAAGGCTGCGACGCCAATTGCATCGACGAGGCCCAGGCCCACGATGTGGTGCTGCAGCTTGCCTTTGCCGCGGCCAAGGCATAAGGGGGCGAGCAATATGGAAGATCAGAGGCACATGCCAGCAGATAACCGCAAGGCCAAAACCCAGAGTGAGACCGCGAGCCCCTCCAGTGCAGCTGCCGAGTGTTCACACCTCGAGGGCGTCGTCACCCGCCGCCGCGCCCACCGCGCGCGTGCCTACATCGCGCTCGTTATGGTGGCGCTCGCCGCCACTTTGGGCGTCGCGACCTACGCCTGGTTTACCAACAATATGAAGGTCAACACCAACTCGGTGAGCGTGCACAGCGACACGTCCAAGCTGGTGCTGGAGCTGGGTGACGCCGACCGCGGCAGCTGGTCGCAGCAAGGCGATGCATCTCTGGCCTCCACCGCGAACGGCGCCGTGACGCTCTACCCGGTCTCGACCTTCGACCTCAACGGCTTTGCTGCCTGTGCGCAAAACAACTCTGTCGGCGATGCCACAGTGTTTGAGCAGGCAAAAGACAACGGCTCCGCCTTCTACCACGGCTGGATTGACCTGCGTCCCACCATTACCGGAACGGGCGCCAGCAAAGTAAGGGGCAAGGTCAACCTGTATCTGGCCGAATCGCTGGTCCCGCAGGGTGCCGATGCCGAACTGCTGCGCGCAGCCCGCGTGGGCATAAAGATCTCGAGCGGCAACCAGGTGCTTGCCACCAACATCTTTGAGCTCGACAGCTCCGACAGCGGCCATCGCGGCGAGCATCCCACGACCGCCCCGGCTGGCCTTGCCGGCTACGCCGATGGCATGCTCTTGGGCTGGCAAAACAGCCAGCTCGCTTGCGGTACCAACGTGACGCAGGACCCGGCCGCCTTTACGCTGGACACGAGCGAGACAGCCACGCGCCCGCAGAACACACTCGCCACGCTGGCGCTGGGCCAGACCTATCGTCTGGATATCTATTACTACATCGAGGGCACCGACCCCGATAGCGCCGACTATCTCTATCAAGATCCGGGCACCTTGCACCTGGCGCTCTTTGCGACCTTGGACGGTGAGGCGTAATGGCACACGTTAAACCAGACGACCGCCGCTCGGCTACCGGCGACCGCCGTCCAACCGCCGCTACCCGCCGGCCCGGCACCGCCGCGCCCACCGACACCGACCTTCGCCGCAAGCTCACCACCACCATGGTGCTGGTGCTGTTTGCGCTGGTGGCGATAGCCATGGCAACGTTCGCCTGGTTCTCCATCGCCGATAGTGCCAAGACCCGCATGCTCATGATCGACGCTAACGCCGACGGTTCGCTGCGCTTTGACTTGGACGAGCACGCCACGTTCGACGAATACGTCCACAGCCTGGGCTTCGACCAGATCTCGGCGCGCATCGCCAGCGAAAAGGGCGTGGACATTGACGCATCCAAGCTCAAGCCCGTAACCACGAGCGACTACCAGACCTTCACCTTCGAAGACGGTTCCACCGCCGATCCCGCCACCGGCGCCTACCTGGAGTTCACGCTGCACTTCATGAGCAGCACGGACTTGCGCGTTCGCCTGACCGGGCAGGATGGTAATGGCGGCGTGTCCGGCACGCGGTTTAGCTCCGAGACGCAGGGCATGGCCAGCGCCATGCGCATGAGCTTTACCGCCGACGGCCACACTTGGGTCTACGACCCCAACGGGGCCGGGGGCTCATCCGGCGCGGCCACCGTCTTTGGACTCGGCTCGGGCGAGGCGACCGCGACCAGCGATATGTTCGACCTGATAAAAGATACGGATAAGCCGGTAACCGTTCGCATATGGCTCGAGGGAACGGACCCAAATTGCACTAATATGCTAAAGGGAGCTAACTATTCAGTATCGATGCGCTTTGAGGGCATCGAGGAACAGTAGATATGCACGGCGGCCGCCGGGCCGCGCACGACCTAGACAGACACGGTAGTAAGGGACATCATGCAATCTGTTAAAAAAGTCGCATCCATCGCGCTGAGCGTCGTCATGTGGATCATCATCCTGGTGGCGGCCCTGTATGCGTTTACCACGCTCGCCACGCGCGAGGACGGCAGCGTCTCTGACATCGCCGGCTTCACCCCGCTTGCCGTGCAGTCCGACTCCATGGCGCCCACGTTTAACAAGGGCGATCTCATCTTCATCAAAAAATACGACACCTCCAAGCTCGAGGTGGGCGACATCGTGACGTTCCATACCATCATCGACAACGAGTACGCGCTCAACACGCACCGCATCGCCGCCATCGACGAGGTCAACGGCATGCGCAGCTTTACCACCAAGGGCGATAACAACGACGTGGCCGATACGCACATCATCAGCGACGGCGACATCGTGGGCAAATACCTGTTCGCGTTGCCACAGATGGGCAAGGTCATGGACTTCCTGTCCAGCTCCATGGGCTTCCTCATTGTGATCGTGCTGCCCATGCTGCTGTTCTTTATCTACCAGGTGTATCACCTCATCGTGGTGGGCATGAACCTCAAGCGCGCTATGGCCGAGGAAGACCGCCTGGCCGCCGCGGCTGCCATCGTGGATGCCGAGGGCAAGGGCGACACCGCAACTGTCACGGCCGATAACGCCGCCGAGCAGCTCGCCCAGGCCGAGGCCAAGCTCGAGGAAGCCCGTCGTCTGAAGGCCGAGGCCGAGGCGGCGATGAGCGCGTCCAAGCAGGAGGACAGCGACAGTGAGTGAGTTTCTGGGATTTGCCTGGGAGCTGTTGGCAAAGGTCGTCTACAACGTCGTTGCCGTCGTGAGCTCCATCCTTAACCTGCTGGTGTTTGGCTGGGTTGAGTACTTCAACATCTTTATGACCTACTTCACCACGTTTGACCTGGTGGGCAAGATCGGCGCGGTCATTCTGTTTGCCATGCTCATCGCGGTTCCCGTGCTGATCGTGGCCATTCTGGTCCATCGCTACCGCATCAACCGCCGCCTGCATCGCGACGATACGTCCAACAAGGCGCTCTATCGCGAGATCGGCCGCCTGAACAAGCAGGTGCTCGACCTTATGGACGAGAAGAACAAGCTGCTGGCGCTCAAGGTCAATGCCATGGGCGGCACCAAGCAGATTCCGTATGTGGGCGCCTCGGCCCTGGCCGACGATCACCTGCCCACGGTGGGCAACGTGGTGGGCGCCGCCGCGGGTGCGCCTGCGGGCGAGGGCGCCACGGCTGCCGTGGTGTCGGGCAACGCGTCGCTCGCGCTCGATGGCGATGGCGTCAAGGATGCCGCGGCCGCCATGGCCAAGGCCACCGTCGAGGCCAAGACCCTTGCCGAGGAAAAGGAAATCGCCCAGGCCAACCGCTTCCCCAAGCTGTCCCTTGTGGACCTTAAGTACCGCGACTGGGAGCCCCCGGTCTACGACGATGCCATCTCGCTGGAGGACTTTGTCGACAGCTTCCGCGCGTTCGCCTGCAGCCAGATGAAGCTCTACTACACGCCCGAGGTCATCCGCCGCTTTGTGGCCGGCATGGCCGCCTCCAAGCTGCTGATCTTGGAGGGCATCTCGGGTACCGGTAAGACCTCGCTGCCCTACAGCTTTAGCCGCTATCTGGACAACCCCGCAACCATCGTGTCGGTGCAGCCGAGTTTTCGCGATCGCACCGAGGTGCTGGGCTACTTCAACGAGTTTTCCAAGCGCTTTAACGAGACCGAGTTCCTCCGCGCCGTGTACGAGGCGGGGCTTCGCCAAGACCCGTCCATGATCGTGCTCGACGAGATGAACCTCGCCCGCGTTGAGTGCTACTTTGCCGAGATCCTGTCGGTGCTCGAGATGCCCAGCCACGACGAGTGGGTGCTCGACTTGGTGCCTACCCAGTGGGCCGCCGACCCCAAGGGCCTGCACGACGGAAAGCTCACCATTCCCGACAGCCTGTGGTTTGTCGGCACGGCCAACAACGACGACTCCACCTTTACCATCACGGACAAGGTGTACGACCGCGCGATCCCCATCGAGCTCAACGAGCGCGCCGACGCGTTTGAGTGCGAGCCGCACGAGCGTGTGCACGTGACGGCCGAGCATCTGCAGTATCTGTTCCAGAAGGCAAAGGTCGAGTATGTGATCGATGAGGAGCTGCTCGAGAAGATGCACAAGCTGGACCAGTACCTACAGACCCGCTTTAAGCTGGCCTTTGGCAACCGTATCATCAAGCAGATGTACGACTTTATCCCCGTGTACGTGGCATGCGGCGGCACCGAGCTGGGCGGCATGGACTACATCATCGCCCGCAAGGTACTCAAGAAGTTTGAGTCCATGAACGTGAGCTTTGTGCGCGACGAGATGAAGGGCCTGATCGAGTACATCGAGAAGACCTTTGGCGAGGGCGGTCTGCCCGATTCTGTCATGTATCTGCAGCGGATCCAGAACTTCTACTAATGCTGTAAGCGCGGGGCGTGGGACAAGACAATCAGTAGCGTTTGCCCTACATGATGTCGCCCCGCCCCTTACCAATCGATCCAACCTATGGAGTAACCCATGTCCGAGACCATTCAGGACCTCTATACCAGCTTCTCCGAGCAGATGGAGCCCATCCAGGAGGACAGCCGCTACTTCCGCTATCTGTTTGAGATGGCTCAGGCCTCGGGCACCACGATCGAGCAGCAGCGCGAGGAGCTCGTTAAGGTGGTAGACGAGGAATGGATCAGTATGATCGAGGACTCGCTCGACGCCATCAACACCATCATCGAAAATCCGCGCCGCTTCATCACCACCGAGGAAGAGGTGGTGCCGGTCTCGCTCGCCAAAAAGATCAGTGCCGACAGCGTCCGTCACCTGAGCCAGAACACGCAGTTCCTGGCGCCGAGCGACGATGGTGGCGTCCACCCCACGCGCATCCTCAACGTCAACACCGTCGAGACGTACGACTTGTACGAGAACCGGTTTATCTACCACCTGATTCAGCGCCTGCTGACGTTTGTGGACAAGCGCACCGACGTGATCTTTTGGTCGACAGGCAACGAGATCCGCAACCGCTTTAAGATGCACAGCAAGATCGACGACGCGTACGAAGAGATCGAGTACAACGTCGAGATGACGGTCAAGAATCGCCAGAGCTTTGCCGAGAACGATGCCGACAACATGGACGTCTTTATGCGCATCGACCGCGTGCGCCGTCTGGTCATGGCGCTGCGTGGCGCGTCGTTCTGCCAGATCATGAACGGCTGCAGCACGGTCCGCAGCCCCATCCAGCGCACCAACCTCATCATGAAGGACCCCAACTACCGCAAGTGCTACCAGCTGTGGCAGTTTATGGAGCGCTACGACAAGGTGGGCTACAACATCGACGTGCAGCAGCAGGCGCTGGCGTTCGATGACGAGTACATGGTGCAGATGTACACCAACCTCATTAACAACTACACCGTCTTTAAGAGCCTGACCGACGACGAGCGCAACCTGCAGGAGCTCGAGAGCGTGCATCCCGAGCCGGTGGCGCCCAAGTTTATTAAGGAGATTAAGGAGGTGCAGGTCGATAGCCCCGACCTGCCCGACGTTGAGGTCCGTCGCGTGTTTGTGGAGGAGGTCACGCAGGCCCAGCTCGATGCCGAGCAGGCGCTGGCCGAGGCTCGCGAGCAGATTGAGGAGCTGCAGGGGCAGCTGAAGTCCTGGAAGGTGCAGGCGCACGCGCTGACCGATGAACGCGACGACCTGGCCGACGAGCTGGATGAGGCCAAGACGCGTGAGCTGGCATTGACGCAGCGCGCACAGATGGCCGAGGCCGATGCCGAGGAGCTGCGTGGCTCGCTGGAGGATGTCGAGGCGGGCAAGAAGGCTGCCGAGGATGCTGCGGCAGAGGCACGCTCGACCGCGGCGGCGCAGCTTGAGCAGATGCGCGCCGAGGCCGATGCCGAGGTGGTTGCCGCCCGTGCCGACGCGGACGCCAAGGTTGCTGCCGCCGAGCAGGCGGCCGCCGAGCAGGTCGCGCAGGTCAAGAGCGAGTCCGCCGCGGCTCTGGCTGCCAAGGCGGCGGCCGATGCCGCCGAGCTGCAGGCCACCAAGGACGCTGCTGCGGCCGAGCTTGCCGGCGTGCGTGAGGCCTCTGCCAAGGAGGTGGCTGCACTGCATGCCAAGCTGGATGCCGCCGAGCTGCAGATTGAGGAAGTGCAGCTGACGGCCGAGCGCGATGCCCGTGCTGCGGCCGAGGCGGCCGATGCCGCCGTGGCCGAGGCGGAGCAGAATCTCGCCGATACCGTCGCCGCGGCCGAGGAGAAGGTTTCCGCTGCTCAGCAGGCAGCCGATGCTGCGATCGATGCCGCCCGTGCGGCCGCCGATTCTGCCGTCGAGCAGGCTACGGTGGACGCCAGCGAGAAGGTCGCCGCTGCCGCTGCCGAGCGCGATGCCGCCGCGCGTGCCGTCGAGGAGGCCCGTGCCGACGCCGATGCGCGTATCGCTGCGGCCGAGCTCGAGGCGGGGGAGCGCATTGAGCAGGAACTCGCCGCCGCCAAGGCCGCGCACGAGCGCGAGCTCGAGGCCGCCCGCGCGGAGATGCAGCAGCGCTTGGACTCGTTGGCGCATGAGCTGGAGCAGGCCGAGCGCGATCGCGCCCGTGCCGAGCGCCGTGCCGAGGGCAACAGCCTGTCACGCTATCTGCTGGCTCGTCTGCGCGGCGAGGCTGGCGAGGGCGTGGCCGCCGCGCCTGACGAGGATGGCGCTTCTGCGGCGGATGCCACCGAGGCCGAGGTCGCTGCCGACTCCGAGACTTCCGCAAAGGACGCCGACAAGTGATGAAGCACGTGCTCCGCGTGATCAACGTGCTGGCGACCGTGGTGATCCTGGTCGCCTTTGTGGTGCTGCTGCGCACGGTGTTCACGCCCGCCGGCGAGATTCCCACCATCATGGGCTACGGCTTTATGCGCACGCTGACCGGCTCGATGGAGCCGGCGATTCCCGTGCATTCGTTTATCGTCGTCGATACCGACAACAGCCAGGTCTACGAGGTGGGCGATATCATCACCTTCCATTCGTCCGATGACGCGCTGGAGGGTTCGCTCAACACGCATCGCATCGTTGCCGTGGAGGATGCGGCCGACGGCACGCCGGTTTACCGCACCAAGGGCGACGCCAATCCGGTCGAGGATGCTGCGCCCGTGCCTGCCGCCGACGTGGTGGGCCGCGTGGTCTTTGTCTCGGCGGGGCTGGGCGTGGTGGTCTCGTTGCTCACCAACCCGCTGCTGTTCTTTCCGCTGATCGTGGTGCCGCTGATCGTGCTGCTGGTGCTCGAGATTCGCCATATGGTCAAGACCACGCAAGAGGTGGCGCGCGCCGAGGACGAGGCCGCCCTGCGCGCAGCCGTGGAGCAGATTCGCGAAAAACGTCGCCGCGAGCAGGAAGGCCAGGACAACGCCAAGGAGCAGAACGACGGTGGCCATACCGATGAAAGTGCGGAAGCCGACCCCGGCGCCCTAGACGATTCCAACCACTCGGCATAGCGCGTCTGCGCCTTTCGTCCCTGCAATTTGGATGCTCGTAGATGTTCCGAATCGTCTGCTTTTTCATGCCGATATTCGTGCTACAGTTTGAGCGCTTTGTTGCCAATTGATTTCGGGGGAGTGGAATGGAGCAGGAGCGCGCAGCGCAGCGTGCACGCAAAAAGACTTCGGTACCGATGACGGCGGCGTCCGATTTTGTCGTGCCCGAGGGAACTGACGAGTTCAGCCGCAACACCCGTCGCGCCTGGCGCGACCGCCTCAACGATGCCCAGACGTGCAAGATGATCACGAGTGTTTTAGCCACGCTGGTGGGCGGTTCGTTTTGGGGTTTCTCGGGTACCAGCGCGAGTTTTTTGTTCGATACCTACCATGTCGATACGCTGTGGCTTATGAGCATACGGCAGATTCTCGCCGGCCTGCTCTTTATGGCTGTGGTTGTCACGCACGACCGCGCACGCCTGGTCAAGCTTTGGACGACGCCCGCCGACCGTAGGCAACTGCTGCTTTTTACCGCTTTTGGCCTGCTGTTCAACCAGTTCTGCTATCTTTCGGCCGTGCGTCTGACCAATGCCGGAACCGCGACGGTGCTCCAGTGCCTGCAGCTGGTCATCATCATGGGTTACGCCTGCGTGGTCGATCGCCGCATGCCGCGCGCTCGCGAGACGATCGGCATTGGTCTGGCCCTCGGTGGCACCTTTTTAATCGCTACCGGCGGCGACCCGACCAGTTTGAGCATATCGCCGCTTGGTCTGGTCGCAGGCCTTATGTGTGCGGTTAGCGCAGCCTGTATGGCGGTGATTCCCGCCAAGATTCTGCCCGAATACGGCAGCCCCATCGTTACAGGCTCTGCCATGCTCGCAGCGGGCGTGGTCTCGTGCGTCTTCGTGCAGCCGTGGGCTCATATGCCGGTGCTCGATGCTGCCGGTATCGAGGCGCTCGCGGTGTTTGTGGTCATTGGCTCGTTTTTTGCCTACATGCTGTATATGCAGGGCGTTAAGGACATCGGCTCGGTGCGTGCGAGCCTCATCGGAACCGTGGAGCCGGTCTCGGCGACCATCACCAGCGCCGTTATGCTGGGCACGGTATTTTTGCCGACCGACTTGATTGGCTTTGTCATGATCATCGTGATGATGTTTCTGACGGTATAGCTCACGCCGCTGCCCAGACGGACACGGTGTTGCACCACAATTTCGTGAATTGGTGCCTGCATCTGGAGTTTAACTGACGATGTCAAATATGTCATAAACTAATAGCGTTATTGACTTTTAGTATTGTGAGGACTCCTCTATGGCTGGTAACCACTTTAAGAACGGCGACGGCGAGCGCCCTGCAGTTCCGCCGCGTTCAAATGGGACTGGAAACGCTGGCGTACCGAGTGGATCCAGCCAAAACGGTGCTGGCAACCGTACGTCTCCGGGCGAAACGGCGATGTTTGCCGCTCTGTACGAACAGTCTCAAAAGGCAAAACAGGCTGGTCGCGTAGGCAGGCAGGCATTTCCGGGCGGGGCGGGCTCTGCGGCTTCGTCGGCCGGGGTCCGTCCGGCGCCAACGGGCGGTGCAAATGTCGCCGGCTCCACTGGCCCCGCTAACAACGCTCATCGCGCCCACAACGCCGGCCCCGTCAACTCTGCCAATCCCGCCAATAGTGCTTCTTCTGCTGGAGACGCAGGGCTTACGGGTAACCTAGGCACTATCTATACGGGCGCTTCCGAAACCGGCACGTTTGCCCGTCTCAATGACGACGGTGCCGAGTTTAAGGGCTCGGGCTCTAAAGAAGATTATTACGATTTTGGCTTGAACTACGGCGGTGATTCCTCGACGAGCCCGACCTCGAACGGCCTGGTTCGCCATCGCCATCGCAAGGGCGAGCGCAAGAAGCGCCGCGTTGCAGCCGTTGTCGCTGTCATCGTCGCGGTGGTTCTTGTCGCTTTTGGCGTGAGTGGCTTCATGCTGTTTAACTCGGCAAAAACCGTGAAGAGCCAGGCAAAGGAAACAGTCGAGATCGTCGGCGGCCTTAAGGACAAGGTCACGTCGGGCGATTTTTCGACCCTGCCCGACGATGCGAAAAAAATTGACGAGCTCTGCAGCAGCATGAAGAAGGAGACCTCGAGTCCGGTGTGGACGATGGCTTCGTTCATTCCGGTGTACGGCGGCGATATTAACGCCGCCCGCACCATGGTCGACGCTCTGTCCGATGTTTCGAGCGGCGCGCTGGTCCCCATGGCCGATAATCTCGCTCGGGCAACGCCCGGCAAGCTGTTCCAGGACGGGACAATCAACGTGTCCGCGCTGCAGGCGGTCGCCGATTCGCTCTCCGATAGCTCGAAGGCGTTCAAGGGCGCCAACAAAAAGGTGCAGGGTATTGGCGATACGCATATCGCCCAGGTGACCGAGCTGGTCGATAAGGCAAAGGACGGCTTTGCCACCCTGGACGGTGTAGTCGATGCAGCAGAGAAGATCGCCCCCGTTCTGCCCCAGATGCTCGGCGCCAACGGCCAGACGCGCCATTATCTTGTGCTCGCGATGAGCAATGTCGAGATCCGCGCCTGCGGCGGTTTCCCGGGTTCTCGCGGCGTGATGTCAGTGACTGACGGTAAGCTCGAACTGGGCGATTTTGTCAAAGTCGACATGATGAAAGAGCCCTTGAGCCCGCTTCCCATCACCGATGAAGAGGCAAACTTGTTCACGACCGGATGGGGCCTGACCGGATTCAACACGCTCGGATACACGATGGGCGATGTTACGATGACGCCCGATTATCCGCGTGCGGCTCAGCTTGCCAGCGATATGCAGAAGGCCATTGTCGGAGATGACGTCGACGGCGTATTTGCAGTCGATCCGGTATTTTTGCAGTATATGCTCGGCATTGTAGGTGGCACGCAGCTTCCCGACGGCACCGTCGTCGACGGAAGCAACGCTGCAAAGGTGCTGCTGCACGATATTTATTGGAATTACCCGGTAGAGGAACAGGACGCCATTTTTGCGGCGGTTGCCGGATCGGCTTTTAACAAGATCGTGGACGAACTGGGCTCCAGCGATATTACTAAGATCGCTGCCGCCATCGAAAAGGGTGCTTCCGAGGGTCGCATCCTCATGTATTCGAGAAACGATGACGAGGAAAAGGCCGCGAAGGCTCTTGGAATATCGGGCGCCCTCCAAGCCGATACGTCGGAGGCTCCGATCTTGGGCGTCTATGTGAACAACTACAGCTATTCGAAGATGGATTGGTTCCTTGATAAGCGAGTCACCATCGATTCTTCGGTTGAAAATGCCGATGGCTCGACGACGTATCGAGTGACCACCACGCTCAAGAACACGATGACCCCCCAGGAGAAGGCCGAGATGCCTGGTTATTTCCAGGGCCATAACGGCATTAGCCAGGATATTGATGACGAGGTGCTGAGGCTCTATCTCTATGCTCCCGCGGGAGGCAGCATTTCGGACATTAAGACTTCGGGCTCCGGTTCTATCGAGATGAACGAAGCGACGCACGATGGTCTGAAGGTTGCATGGGGCGGCGTCCACATGCTTCTTGGACAAGACGTAAAGGTCGAGTACACGGTTACGACTTCGAAGGACTCTGGGCACAAAGCGCTTAAGGTTCGCACCACGCCAACCGCTCAAACGTTTGAACAGGATAAGTAAGATATGAAGTACTTTGGCACCGACGGCTTTCGCGGCGAGGCCAACGTTGGGCTGACGGTAGAGCACGCTTATAAGATCGGTCGCTTTGTGGGCTGGTATTACGGCGCCAACCGCGGGACCAAGGCACGCGTGATCGTGGGCAAGGACACGCGTCGCTCGAGCTATATGTTCGAGGCAGCGCTGGTGAGCGGCTTGGTCGCGAGCGGCGCGGACGCCTACATGCTGCACGTGATTCCGACGCCGGGCGTGGCGCATCAGACCGTGGAGGGCTGCTTCGATTGCGGCATCATGATCAGCGCGAGCCACAACCCGTTTTGCGATAACGGCATAAGCTCGTCAACAGCGACGGCTTTAAGATGGACGAGGACGTGCTGGAGCTCATCGAGGACTATATCGATGGCAAGGGCGAGGTGCCGCTGGCAACGGGCAACCACATCGGCGCCACGGTGGACTATATGCAGGGTCGCAACCGCTACATCGCCTCGCTCATCGCCAGCGCGAACTTTTCGCTGCAGGGCGTCAAGATCGGTCTCGACTGTGCCAACGGCTCGGCATCCTCGGTGGCCAAGCCGGTGTTCGACGCGCTGGGCGCCGACGTGCGTGTGATCAACGCCGCGCCCGACGGCTTTAACATCAACGTCGACTGTGGCTCCACGCATATGGAGCGCCTGCAGCGACATGTGGTGGAGCAGGGCCTGGACGTGGGCTTTGCCTACGACGGTGATGCCGACCGCTGCCTGGCCGTGGATGAGCGCGGCCGCGTGGTCGACGGCGACCAGATCCTGTACGTGTGCGGCGTATACCTGAACAAGCACGGGCGTCTCTCGGGCGGTACCGTGGTGCCGACGATTGCCAGCAACTTTGGCCTGATCAAGTCGCTGGAGCTTGCCGGCCTAAGCGCCGTGACCAGTGGCGTGGGTGACCGTCGCGTGTACGCCAAGATGCGCGAGGGCGGCTTTAGTCTGGGCGGCGAGCAAACGGGTCATACGATCTTTGGCGATATCGAGCGCACGGGCGACGGCATTATGACCTCGCTGCGTGTGATGGAAGTGATTCGTGCCGAGCGCGAGACGCTCTCGCAGCTCACAGCTCCGTGCAAACTGCTGCCGCAGGCGCAGGTTGCCGTGCGCGTGGCGGATAAGGACGCCGCGCTGGGCAACATGGGCGTCCAGGCCGCCATTGCCGAGGCCGAGGCGTCGCTGGCGGGCGAGGGCCGCGTACTGGTGCGCAAGAGCGGAACCGAGTCGGTGATTCGCGTTTTGGCTGAGGCTCCGGACCAATCGGCCGCCGACGCCGCTATGAAGCGCATCGCCAACGCGCTGGAAGCTTTATAGTTACGCGGTTTTACCAAACCGCGTAACTGCTCGACGCTGCAAACGTCCCCAATGACTAGGTGAAAAAGGGGGCGCCGCGGGATAGATCCCGCGGCGCCCCCTTTGCGTTGACGTGTTGCCTAAGCTTTACAGCTGGTACAGCGTGGTGAACTTGTCCTGCAGGTAGCTGCAGTAGTAGCGGGCGTCAAAGTCCATGCCGCAGGCGCCCTTGATGAGCTCCGGCGCGTCTTTGGCGCGGCCCCACTGCCAAATGTGCTCGCCCAGCCAGGCGCGAACGGGCGCCAAATCGCCGCTCGCACAGGCGCCATTGAGGTCGACGCCGTCGCGGCACATGGCCGGCACAAACATGGCGTCGTAGGCGCTACCCAGCGCATAGGTGGGGAAGTAGCCAAACGAGCCGCCGCTCCAGTGCGTATCCTGCAGGCAGCCGTGCGTGTCGTCGGGAACGGGAATGCCCAGGTACTCGTTCATAAAGCGATTCCAAAGCGCGGGGATATCCTTGGCCGTGGCCTCGCCGGCAAACAGCATGCGCTCAATCTGGTAACGCACCATAATATGCAGCGGATAGGTGAGCTCGTCCGCCTCGGTGCGGATCAACGACGGCTGCGCGATGTTCACGGCGCGGTAGAGCGTGTCCTCGTCCACGTTGCCGTAGACCTCGGGCGCGTGGCGGCGCAGCACCTCGAGCAGCGGTCCCATAAAGGCGCGGCTGCGACCCACGGTGTTCTCAAAGAAGCGGCTCTGGCTCTCGTGGATGCCCATGGAGGTGCCGCCCTCCAGGCAGGTGCGAGCATAGGCGGGGTTCACGCCCAGCTCATACATGGTGTGACCGGCCTCGTGGATGATGCTGTAGACGTTGGAGATGCAGTCGTCCTCATAGATGTGCGTCGCGATGCGCGCGTCGCCCACGGCAAAGCCCTCGCTAAACGGGTGCTCGGTAAAGGCAAGCGTGGTGTCGTCTAGGTCCAGGCCGACGAGCTTCATAAGGTCGAAGCTCATGGCGCGCTGGGCGGCCTCGGGCACACGGGCGTGCAAAAAGTCGGCAGCGGGCTGCTGGCTGCGCTCGCCGATGGCGTGCACGAGCGGCACGACCGTCGCCTTGACCTCATCGCAAAACGCATCGAAGCTCTTGGCGGAAAGGCCGCGCTCGTACTGGTCAAGCCAAACATCGTATGGGTCGCGCTTGGGGTCCATGAGCTCGGCCTGATGCTTAAGCTGGCCGACGATTCTATCCACATAGGGCTCAAAGCTCGCCCAGTCATTGGCCGTCTTGGCCTTGTGCCACACGGCGTCGGCCTCGCAGGTGAGCCTGGTCCAGGCCTCGGCCTCCTCGGTGGGAATGACGCTCGCTTCGCGCTGGTCGCGGCCGAGTACGCGGATCTCGTCGAGCAGCTGCGGGTCGTCGATCTTGCCGCCGGCGACGGTTTCGCGTGCCAGCGAGCGCACAAGTTCGACAGACTTTTCGCTGGTCAGGAGCTTATGATGCTCGCCGGCAAGGGTGCCCATGGCGTCGGCGCGCGCTGCGGCGCCGTTGGCGGGGGCAATGGTCGCGCCGTCAAACTCGGCAATCTTGAGCAGGTACTCGCGGGTCCACAGCTTGCCCTCGAGCTTGCGGAATTTTTTGACGGCCTTATCGACCTTCATGCCTTTGGGCGTCTTGCCCGCTGCGGGCTCGGCCTTCTTATCGTGCTTCTTTCCCATACCATATCCTTGATCTCGCAGGTCGCCCGTCGCACGCGGCGGCGCGGCCAGTTTGCACAGCTACCTGCCTTGTACCCAGCACGAACAAAACGGAACGCGGCGATACACCCAAACAATGTGGTATCCTGTAGCCCAATGCGTTGACGGAGAGGGTTTTGCCCGCCGCGTCGCCGGCAAGAGAGGGAAGGTCATGGGCTGCAAGCCTTCCTGCGGTGACAAGGGCCAAGCGTTCACTCCCGAGCAGCGACCTCAACGGGCGCGCGGCCAGCGGCGGCGATGTCCCCAGTAGGGAAGCCGTGAGCCTCGCGACAAGGGGCAAAGAGTGGGCGCGGCGGGCCAGACATCCGTCGGGTCAAACAAGGTGGTACCGCGGAATTCAACCGTCCTTGGGCAATGCACATGCCCGAGGACGGTTTTTTGTTACCGAACCGGGCCGCGTTTTCGCAACGCCAAGCGGCATTGGTCGCCCTGGCAAGCGAATGCGCGAGAGACGAAAGGGAAGACATGAGTCTGATTGATGATCTGGTCAAACTCGAGGAAGAGGCCAAGGAGCTCGTCGCAGGCGCCGACGACGCCGCCAAGCTCGAGGCTGCGCGCGTTGAGCTGCTCGGTCGCAAGGGTCGCATCACCGGCCTGATGCGCATGATGGGCAAGCTCGCCCCCGAGGATCGTCCCATGATGGGCAAGCGTGCCAACGAGATGCGCCAACTGATCGAGGGCATGCTCGACGAGCGCACCACCGAGATGAAGGCCGCCGCCCTCAAGCACGCTCTCGAGCACGAGGCCGTCGACATTACCCTGCCGGGTATCCGTCCGCAGATCGGTCACCAGCACCTGATCAAGCAGATCATCGAGGAGGCCGAGGACATCTTCTGCGGCATCGGCTACACCGTCGAGTCCGGTCCCATGGTCGATACTTCCTACTACAACTTCACTGCGCTCAACGCCCCCATGGATCACCCGAGCCGCTCGGCCCGCGATACCTTCTACGTTGTCGACAACAACCCTGGCAGCGTCGCACACCCCGAGGCTCACGCCCATGGCGAGTCCGACGTACTGCTGCGCACCCAGACTTCGGGCGTGCAGATCCACACTATGGAGTCGCAGAAGCCGCCCATCTACATGATCTGCCCGGGCACCGTCTACCGTCCCGACACGGCCGACGCCTGCCACCTGCCGCAGTTCAACCAGATCGAGGGCCTGGTCGTCGACGAGGGCATCACCTTTGGCGATCTTAAGGGCACGCTCGACTACTTTGTTAAGTGCATGTTTGGCGAGGACCGCAAGACGCGCTACCGCCCGCACTTCTTCCCCTTCACCGAGCCTTCCTGCGAGGTGGACGTGAGCTGCCACGTGTGCGGCGGCAAGGGCTGCAACTTCTGCAAGCACAGCGGCTGGATCGAGATCTTGGGCTGCGGCATGGTCGACCCCAACGTCCTGATCAACTGCGGCATCGACCCCGAGAAGTACACCGGCTTCGCCTTTGGCATTGGCGCCGAGCGCGTCGCGGCCCTGCGCTACGACCTGCCCGACCTGCGTACTCTCATGACAGGCGATATGCGTTTCCTGAATCAGTTCTAGGCTGCGGCTTGCCCAAGCACGGCACCTCGGCGCTCATTCGTCGCTTGCGTACCAAAGTACGCGGCGCTCCTCTTTCGGGCCGATCTGCCGCACTTGGACAACCCTCGCTTTGTAAGGAATGTTCACAAAGTTGAAGTTTCCACCTGCATCTCTTCGCAGGCTTTCAGTATGAAAGGAGAGCTAGATGCGTGTTTCTTACGACTGGCTCAAGACCATGATCGATATTCCGGAGGATCCCAAGACCCTTTCGGACGAATATATCCGTACCGGCACCGAGGTCGAGGCGATCGACACCGTGGGCGAGTCCTTCGACCACGTGGTGACCGCCAAGGTGCTCACCAAGACCCCGCACCCCGATAGCGACCATATGTATGTGTGCTCGGTCGACGTGGGCGACAAGAACCTCGACGCCGACGGCAACCCCGCTCCGCTGCAGATCGTCTGCGGCGCGCAGAACTTCGAGGCCGGCGACCACATCGTCACGGCCATGATCGGCGCTGTGCTCCCCGGCGACGTCAAGATCAAGAAGAGCAAGCTTCGCGGCGTCGTGTCCATGGGCATGAACTGCTCTGCGCGCGAGCTCGGCCTGGGCGGCGACCACTCCGGCATCATGATCCTGCCCGAGGATACGCCCTGCGGCATGCCGTTTGCCGAGTATGTGGGCTCGAGCGACACCGTGCTCGACTGCGAGATCACGCCCAACCGTCCCGACTGCCTGTCCATGATCGGCATGGCCCGCGAGACCGGCGCCATTTTCGATCGCGATTTCCACGTTGAGCTGCCCGCCATCAAGGCCGAGACCGGCCGCGCGACCGACGACGAGCTTTCGGTCGAGATTGCCGACGAGGGCCTGTGCGACCGCTATGTCGCCCGCATCGTGCGCAACGTGAAGGTCGGCCCCTCGCCCGACTGGATGGTCAAGCGCCTCAACGCCCTGGGCGTGCGTCCGCACAACAACATCGTCGACATCACCAACTACGTGATGATGCTCACCGGTCAGCCGCTGCACGCCTTTGACCTGGACACCTTTGCCGAGCGCGAGGGCAGGCGTCGCGTGGTGGTTCGCGCCGCCCAGCAGGATGAGAAGTTCACGACGCTCGACGGCGAGGAGCGCGTGCTCGACGCCGGCATGGGCCTCATCACCGACGGCGAGCGCCCCGTGGCGCTGGCCGGTGTTATGGGCGGTATGGATTCCGAGATCGAGGACGACACCGTCGATGTGATGGTCGAGAGCGCCTGCTTCAACGCCGGTCGCACCTCGCACACCAGCCGCGACCTGTCGCTGATCTCCGACGCCTCCATTCGCTTTGAGCGCCAGGTTGACGAGACCGGCTGCGTGGACGTCGCCAACGTTACCTGCGCTCTCATCGAACAGATCGCCGGCGGCGAGGTCGCTCCCGGCTATGTCGACGTGTTCCCCGCGCCCAAGACCATCGATAGCATCAAGCTGCGCTTGGCCCGCGTGCACGCCATCTGCGGCGCCGACATCGAGCCCGACTTTATCGAGCGCTCACTCACCCGCCTGGGCTGCACCGTCGAGCGCGACGGCGAGGACTTTATGGTCACCCCGCCGAGCTTCCGTCCCGACCTGCCGCGCGAGATTGACCTGATCGAGGAGGTCCTGCGCCTGTGGGGCATGGGCCGTGTGACGGCGACCATCCCGGCTGCCAAGAACCACATCGGCGGTCTGACGCGCGAGCAGAAGCTTACCCGCAAGGTCGGCGAGATCCTGCGCGCCTGTGGCCTCAACGAGACCACGACCTTTGGCTTTGCCGCCCCGGGCGACCTGGAGAAGATCGGCATGTCCACCGAGGGCCGCGGCTGCCCCGTGGTGCTCATGAACCCGCTGGTGGCCGAGCAGACCGAGATGCGCCGCTCGCTGCTGCCGGGCCTGCTGCGGTCTGTGGCCTATAACGAGGCCCACGGCACGCCCAACGTGCACCTGTACGAGGTCGGCAGCCTGTTCCACGGCCGCGAGAACGCCAGCCTGCCCAAGGAGACCAAGTCCGTGGCGGGTGTGCTCTCGGGCCAGTGGAGCGAGCAGTCTTGGACCATGAAGTACCGTAAGCTGCGTTTCTTCTTTGGCAAGGGCATCGTCGAGGAGCTGCTCGCCCAGCTGCGCATTGAGAAGGTTCGCTTCCGTCCTGTCGAGGGCGAGGGCTATGCCTTCCTGCAGCCGGGTCGCGCCGCCGAGGTCCTGTCCGGCGGCACCGTGCTGGGCTGGGTCGGCGAGATTCACCCCGAGGCGCGCGAGGCGATGGGCATCGATGAGGTCGTTGTTGCCTTTGAGCTCGATCTGGACAAGCTGATCAAGGGCGCTCGCAACCAGGAGAACTACCGCGAGTTCTCGCAGTATCCGGCTGTTGAGCACGACCTGGCTATCGTGGTCGATAACTCCGTGACCTGCGAGGATCTTGAGCGCCGCATTACCAGCGCCGGTGGCAAGCTGCTCGAGGGCGTGCGCCTGTTCGACGTCTACCGCGATCCCATCCGCATCGGAGCGGGCAAGAAGTCCATGGCCTTTGCGCTTACGTATCGCTCCGACGACCACACGCTCACCAGCGAAGAAGTCGAGAAGGCACACCAGAAGATCGTCACCAAGGTGTGCAAGGGCGTAAACGGCGAGGTCCGCGGCTAGGATTTGCGCTGGGTATAGGCCAGCGGTGGCTGCCGCCGAGTCCTACGTGACTGCTATGCTCGATATAAGGCGCTGCTGAGCCTGCATATATGACACGCGCATTACATAACGGCGTGCTGCTTTGTCGGCAGTGCGCCGTTTTGCTATGATAGCCCGCGGCGTGTTACGAATCTGACATTACGTAACACTGACAAGGTGATTTTAGCGGCGTTGCAATTCCGCGCGCCGATAACCGGGAGGCGTATATGCACATTCCAGACAACTACCTGTCCCCGCAGACCGATGCCGTCATGGCGGTGGCGATGGTGCCCGTATGGGTTCACTGCATCAAAAAGGTGCGCGCCACGCTCGATCGCGAGCATATGGCGTTCCTGGGCATCTGCGCCGCATTCTCCTTCTTGCTCATGATGTTCAACGTGCCGCTGCCCGGCGGTACCACGGGTCACGCCGTTGGCGGCGCGCTCATCGCGCTGCTGCTTGGCCCCGAGGCCGCTGCCATTGCCGTCTCGGTCGCGCTAGCGCTGCAGGCGCTGCTATTTGGCGACGGCGGCGTTCTGTCGTTTGGCGCCAACTGCTTTAACATGGCCTTTGTGCTGCCGTTTGTCGCTGCTATCGTGTTTCGTGCGCTCAACAGCCGTCTGCACGACAAGAGCTGGGGCACCTCGGTTTCTGCCATCGTAAGCGGCTGGGTCGGCCTGTGCCTGGCGGCCCTGTGCGCGGCAATCGAGTTCGGTATTCAGCCGATGCTCTTCACGAATGCTTCGGGCGCTCCGCTGTACTGCCCCTTCCCGCTGTCCGTGGCTATTCCTGCCATGTTGATCCCGCATATGCTGGTTGCCGGCGTGATCGAGGGCGTGGCGACGGCCGCCATCTACGGCTTTATCAAGAAGACGGCGCCGAGCATTATCGTCGGGCCCGGGGCCATCGATGGCCAGCTTGCTGCCGAGGGCGCTGCTGTCAAGAAGACCTCGCTGGTTCCCACGCTCATTTTGGTCGCCGTGCTCGTGGTGGCCACGCCGCTGGGATTGCTTGCCACCGGTGATGCCTGGGGTGAGTGGGACGCCGAGGGCGCCGCAACTGCCGTTCAGGAGGCTGGCGACGACAGCCTGCAGGCTTCGGTCGGCCTCGATACTCCGACCTTTGCCGACGCGCTGCCCACGGGTGATTACCTGCAGGCCTATTCCGAGGAACAGGGCCTTGGCTTTGCCGGCCAGGCTGCCATGTATATCCTTTCCGGTGTGATTGGCGTGGCGGTGCTCACCATCGCATTCCGCCTGATTTCGCTGACGGTTAAGGAAAGCTGAGCGCATGCAAATGGTCGAGCTGCCTAGCTGGCTTGCGGCCGAGGAGCGATACGAGCCCGCGGGGGCTCGGCATCGTGTGATGCAAAAGAATGTCCTGCACCTGGCGAGCCTGCTTGAGCGGGTTCGCCTGGGTGGAGGTGCGCACGAGGGCGGGTCGATGGTCGACCGCGCCCTTTCTTGCGTTTCGGCTCCGGTGCGTCTGGTGGGGATGTTCGTTTGCGTCCTGTGCGTGTGTCTGACGCAAAGCCCGCTGTACCTCATGTTGATGGCGGCTATCGTGTTGGTGCTCGTTGCCGTACGCCCCGTACGCGGGCTGCGGGCAACCTTTGTGCCGGCGCTTGGCGCTGCGGGGCTCGCGGTGGTTCTGGCACTGCCTGCCCTGCTGCTGGGCGCGTCTTCCACGGGCGCCATGCTCAAGATCGCGCTCAAGACGTTTATTAATGTGTCGCTGGTGCTGGGTGTTTCGTGGACGCTCACCTGGAGCCGCATGTCGGCGGCGCTCAAAATGCTGCACCTGCCCGATGAGGCTATCTTTACGTTTGATATGGCACTCAAGCATATCGAGGTGCTGGGACGCACGGCGCACGATCTGTGCGAATCAGTCATGCTGCGCAGCGTCGGTTCCGCGCCTGCGGGTTTTTCGCGCACCGATTCGCTGGCGGGTATCATGGGCATGACGTTTATCAAGGCGATGGAATGCAGCCGCGCGATGGACGAGGCCATGCTCTGCCGCGGCTTTGCCGGTGCGTACCCGGCCCCCGCGCGTAGCGGCTTTGGCTGGCGCGATGCCGTTTACGCGGCCGTTGTGGCTCTGCTCGCCGTATTGTGCGCGGTGCTGTAGCGCGGGCGGTCGAACCGTCGATGTGAGTAGGGAAGGGCGACGTTTTGACAAACGATACAAATGGCGCGATGGGCGCGAGCGGTGCTGCTGGCGTCGAAACAACGCCGCTCATCGAGTTTCGTGACGTGGTGTTTTCCTATGCGGGCCATACGGTGGTCGACGGCGTTTCGCTGCAGGTGGACCGTGGAGAGCTCGTTGCCCTGCTAGGTCCCAACGGCTGCGGCAAGACGACGATCATGCGCCTTATTAACGGCCTTGAGCTCGCGGACGCGGGTGCGTACCTGTTCGACGGGCATGCGGTCGATGCGGCATATCTCAAGGATTCCGCGACGGCCCAGCGGTTCCATCAATGCGTGGGCTTTGTGTTCCAAAACGCCGATGCGCAGCTCTTTTGCGCTACGGTGGGCGAGGAGGTCGCGTTTGGCCCGGCTCAAATGGGACTGCCGGCAGACGAGCTCGAGCGCCGCGTGCGCGATGCCATGGAGCTGTTCCAGGTTGCCGATCTTGCCGACGTCTCTCCCTATCAGCTCTCGGGCGGGCAAAAGAAGCGCGTTGCGCTGGCTGCGGTGGTGTCGATGAACCCGGATATCCTGGTGCTCGACGAGCCTACCAACGGACTTGACGAGGACTCGTGCGACATCGTGGTCAACTTTCTACTGGCCTATGTTGCTGCCGGCAAGACGGTCTTGATGAGTACACATCATCAGGATTTGGTGCGGCGCCTGGGTGCCCGCGCCATCTATATCGATCGATATCACCATGTGGTCGAGGCGCCGGTGTCGTCGTATGGAACCGAGAGCGGCGCTGCGGAATAGTTGCTGCGTAGAGCGTGCGTAGCCGCCCGCGCGGCTTTGCCGTGATGGTATAGTTATCCAGGTTTTTATGGGGGTGGCTATGCCAAGCTGGAACATTCATATCGCTCAGACGGAGCGTTTGCTGGAGCGCAGCGGTGCGCTTGCCAATAGCGTGCGCGACCGCAATGCCTTTTTGTTTGGCTGCGTGGTTCCGGATATCTTCGTGGGCTATATGGTCCCTGGCATCGCTGATCCCATTCCGTATCGCATTACGCACTTTGCAAAGCCCGAGCCTATCCCTAAGCCTCGTGAGCATGAGTTCTGGGATACCTATGTGGCGCCGCTGCTTAAAGGCGCACCCGCGGGCGAACCTGCTGAGGCCACCTCGATTGTCGAGGAACGCGAGCGACTCAATCGGGTGCATTATCCCCAACGTTACAAGGACGCCGAGCCGGTTGCCGGTCCCGGCGCCTGTGAGTTTTCGCTCGCGCCCGATGACGTGGCGCAGTCGCTGCTCGATCTGACGCTGGGCGTTTGGTCTCACCTTGTGGCCGATACTGTGTGGAATACCCGCGTGAACCAGTACCTGGAGGCGCACGGCGGCAAGCCGTGCGAGGAATTCCGCATTAAAAAGCAAGGCGACTTTGACTGGTTTGGCAAGACGCTCAGCATTGTTTCGATTCCGCGCGCGACCGATCGCCTCTATACTGCGGCGACGCGTTTTGGTCAGTATCCCATCCATAAGGAGTATGTGCTCAAGACCATCGGCGTTATGCACGAGATTGTACGCGAAAACCCCGGCGAGCCCGATCATCCGCCGTATCGCTTGCTAACCGAGGAGTTTTTCGATGCAACGTTTACCGAGGTCGTCGAGCTAACCGAGGCGGGTTTTGCCGCCCGTGTCGAATCGCCCGATGTGTCTGCGCTGCCCCTGATTGCTAGCTGCTAGCTGGCCGGCCCGGCAGTGAATAGCTCAACCCAATCGACAAGTAGCTCTTGCCGCAGGGCATCTTCGGCAGTGCGCTCCTGTTTAGTCTTTGGGGTGTAGGGAAGCCCAGCCTTTTTATGGATGAGCTCGGCTATGTGGTTGAAGCTCTTCTTCTCCTTGATCTGGTCATAGGTAATTTGGATGACGTCGTAGCCCATGCTTGTGAGTGCGGTGGCGCGCTCGGCATCGGAGAGGCTCGCGGCTTCGCTGTCGTGGGCGGAGCGGCCTTGGCATTCAAGGATGACGCCCATGCTGTCGGTGGCGCTTTCGATGAGGATATCGGCGTAGCAGCAGGTTTTGTCATACAGCGAACGCGCGGCTTCGCTGAGCGGGATGCGCGCGTTATTGGTGATGTCGATGCCCAGACCGCCCTCATCGCGGGGGAGCGAGATGAGAATTGACGTCTGGACTTCAAAGGGCGAGGCGGTCTGTCCTGTCATGCGTTCGGCGGCCCAGCGGAGCTGCTTAACGCCGCGCAGGCCTGCGGCCTGCTTGGCGAACGCGGCGATATCCGCTGCGGTAAGAAGCGGCGTGCGCTTCCACAAGTTGGTGTCATTGCCCTTGGTGTCGTTAGCTCGCTCCCAGCCGCAGCTGGGCGGAATGAGCTTAAGCGAAATAGCTTCATCGAGTTGTTGTTGCGTTCGCTCGCAGGGCTTAAACACTGCAAAGGAGCCGCACATCTCGTAGCAAGCCATGAGTAACTGGCTGCGTGAGACCTGCGTGGCAAGGCTGAGCAGCGTGAACTCCGGTGAAGTGACATCAAACCCATGCTCAGTCTGCCTAAACGACCCAGGAGGCGGCTCTTGGGTTAGCAGACGGCTATGAAATAGCTTTCCGTTCGCGCGCTGTTTTCTTTCGCCCACGAATCTCCAAACTGGTGTGCCGAGCAAGTCTTTAAATACTGGTTGTTTTGAGTAGTGTACCAAGCGATGGTCATGGTCGGGCGGCAGGATTGCCGGATAGAGTCCCAGTATCTGGGGCGGGATGCGATAGTACTGAAAAGCCGTGGGTCCGCAGGCAAGAAATGACATGGCGATCCGATCGTTTGAGCGTAGTTTGGGCTAGAAAAGCTATCGGTTTCGGAAGTGCGGGGAAAAAGACAAACAGGCAAACCACAAGCGGTATTTGAGCCAACTTTATCAGGGGTTTTGTTGAAATAAAAGGGCTTGTACTCGGAGGTAAGCAATTTTTCCCCGCACTTCCGAAAACCAGGTCGATCTGGCTCTTGCTAAAACGATTTATCAGCGTCGGTTAAGGTGTGGGTTTGCCACCGGGCGAACACTTTTAGCGCTTGGGACTTTATTCATTGGGCCTCGAAGGGTGGATTTCGCACTTTTGGTAAAGAAATGAGTGCGTGTTTTGCTGTGCGCCGGCATTGGCATAGAAAAAGGGCCCGGAAGGCTTTGCCTTCCGGGCCCTTTGCAATGCAAGTGTGCTTGCAAGTACGACTTAGCGCACCTGAGCGACGTAAGCGACGTTGGTCGAGGAGACCTTGTCCTCGAGTTGGACGCTCATGCGGGGATCGCCAGCGGTAGCGACGGTCAGGTCTCCGGCCTCGACGTAGCCGAGCTCCTTAGCGGTCTCGATCGCCTTGACGATCGTGCCGTTGACGGTGCCCTGGGTAATCTCGGCCTGGTGCGGGATAACGCCCCAGTACATGATCATCTGCTGGACGGCCCACTCGTGGCGGGAGAACGCGCAGATCGGCATGTTGGGACGGAAGTGCGAGATCAGGCGAGCGGTGCGGCCGGTGGTCGTCGGCACGGTGATGCACTTGGCGCCAACGGTGGTAGCCATGTTCACAGCGGACATACCCACAACGTTGTTGACAACACGGGTGCCGTGGGCATCGGCCGGAACCTCGAGCGGAGCGTGAGCCGGGAGGTACTTTTCGGTCTCGAGAGCAATGCTGGCCTGCATCTTAACGGCCTCGACCGGGTACTTACCGGCAGCGGACTCGCCAGAGAGCATAACGGCGTCGGTGCCGTCGTAGATGGCGTTAGCAACGTCGGCAACCTCGGCGCGCGTCGGGCGCGGGTTCTGCTGCATGGAGTCGAGCATCTGCGTAGCGGTGATAACGGGCTTGTAGGCCGCGTTGCACTTGGCGATGATCTCCTTCTGGATGTGGGGAACGAGCTCGGGCTTGATCTCGATGCCCAGGTCGCCACGGGCAACCATGATGCCGTCGGAAGCCTCGAGGATCTCGTCGAAGTTCTCGACGCCCAGGGCGCACTCGATCTTCGGGAAGATCGTCACGTGCTCGCCACCGTTCTCGCGGCAAAGCTCGCGGATGCCGCGGACGGACTCGCCGTCACGGATGAAGGAAGCGGCGATGTAGTCGATGTTCTCGGTCAGGCCAAAGAGGATGTCCTGACGATCGCGCTCGGTGATAGCGGGCAGCGAGATGTTGACGTTGGGCATGTTGACGCCCTTGCGCTCGCCGATCAGGCCGTCGTTCTTGACGACGCAGGTCATGTCCTGGCCGTCGACGGACTCGACCTCGAGGGCAACCAGGCCGTCATCGATCAGGATGAGGGAGCCCTTCTCGACCTCGGAGGGCAGGGCCAGGTAGTCGAGGGAGATGTGCTCAGCGGTGCCGTGGAAATCCTCGGACGTGGGCTGAGCGGTGACGACGATCTTGTCGCCGGTCTTGACGGCAACCTTCTTGCCGTCGACCAGAAGGCCGGTGCGGACCTCGGGGCCCTTGGTGTCGAGCAGGATGCCGACGGGCAGACCGAGCTCCTTGGAAATACGACGGACGCGCTCGATGCGACCGTGGTGCTCGTCGTAGGATCCGTGCGAGAAGTTAAAACGGGCGACGTTCATGCCCGCCTTGATCATCTCGCGGATGGTCTCGTCGCTATCGCAGGCGGGACCCATGGTGCATACAATCTTGGTGCGCTTGTACATTCAGACCTCCATCTGACATCGTCTTGCGCTGATAGATAAACCATAAGAAATAAAACTGAGATGATTATAACGAAATGACGACCGAATACCCCAAAAAATCGACCGTATGCCGAATTAGAAGTTCATTTTTTGCGGAAAAACGGTATATGCAAAAACTTTACCAACCGTTCTAACCGCTGCTATCTGGGCGATATTTCAGTTTGATGATGCGCCGAAGAAAAAACGTTTTATCAATGTTGAGCATCACACGGCCTGCACCGTTGCTTATGGACCATATTTCCAAATGGATTGTTTTGGCTAGACGCGTTGCTTTGGGGTACCATAGCTCCACTATCAACTGCCGCTCAGCACGGCAGCCTTGATGAGCCCTTGCCCTTCTCCTGGGAATTATGATCGGGCATCAATCTGCTGAGTGGCCCGAATCCCAGGAGGGGACTCTATATGCAAAAGGAATACCTGTCCGCCGCGGCGGAGGTGCTCAGCGACCAGGGTGTCGATGAGAACCTCGGCCTGAGCGACGACGAGGCGTCGTCGCGCCTCGCTAAGACAGGCCCTAACAAGCTCGAGGAAGCCGAGAAGACGCCGCTGTGGAAGCGTTTCTTTGAGCAGATGGCCGATCCCATGGTCATCATGCTGATCGTTGCCGCCGTCATCAGTGCGCTCACGGGCATGGTCAAGGGCGAGCCCGACTTTGCCGATGTCGTCATTATCATGTTCGTCGTTATCGTCAACTCGGTGCTGGGCGTGGTCCAGGAAGCCAAGAGCGAAGAAGCCCTCGAGGCCCTGCAGGAGATGAGCGCGGCGCAGTCCAAGGTGCTGCGCGACGGCAAGCTCGTGCACCTGCCGAGCGCCGAGCTCGTGCCCGGTGACGTGATCATGCTCGAGGCGGGCGACTCCGTTCCGGCCGACTGCCGCGTCCTCGAGAGCGCCACGATGAAGATCGAAGAGGCCGCCCTTACCGGCGAGTCCGTGCCCGTCGAGAAGCATACCAACGTGATCGAGCTCGCCGCGGGCACCGATGACGTGCCGCTCGGCGACCGCAAGAACATGTGCTATATGGGTTCCACCGTTGTGTACGGCCGTGGTCGCGCCGTCGTGGTCGGCACCGGCATGGACACCGAGATGGGCAAGATTGCCGGCGCCCTGGCCGAGGCCAAGGAAGAGCTCACGCCGCTGCAGGTGAAGCTCGCCGAGCTCAGCCGCATCCTTACCATTATGGTTATCGTCATCTGCGTCGTCATCTTTGGCGTCGACATCATCCGTCACGGCGTGGGCAACGTCCTTACCGACCCGACTGCCCTGCTCGACACCTTTATGGTCGCCGTCTCGCTTGCCGTCGCCGCCATCCCCGAGGGCCTGGTCGCCGTCGTGACCATCGTGCTTTCGCTCGGCGTGACCAAGATGGCCAAGCGCCAGGCGATCATCCGCAAGCTTTCTGCCGTCGAGACCCTTGGCTGCACGCAGACCATCTGCTCCGACAAGACCGGCACCCTTACCCAGAACAAGATGACCGTCGTCAAGCACGAGCTCGCTGCGCCCAAGGAGAAGTTCCTGGCCGGTATGGCACTGTGCTCCGATGCCCAGTGGGACGAGGAGCTGGGCGAGGCCGTGGGCGAGCCGACTGAGTGCGCGCTCGTCAACGATGCCGGCAAGGCTGGTCTCACTGGCCTGACTGCCGAGCACCCGCGCGTGGGCGAGGCCCCGTTCGACTCGGGCCGCAAGATGATGTCCGTGGTCGTCGAGACCCTGGACGGCGAGTACGAGCAGTACACCAAGGGCGCGCCCGACGTGGTAATCGGCCTGTGCACCCACATCTACGAGGGCGATAGGGTCGTCCCCCTGACTGAGGAGCGCCGTGCCGAGCTCGTGGCCGCCAACAAGGCCATGGCCGACGAGGCCCTGCGCGTGCTGGCGCTGGCAAGCCGCACCTACACCGAGGTTCCGGCAGACTGCAGCCCCGCTGCGCTCGAGCACGACCTGGTCTTCTGCGGCCTGTCCGGCATGATTGACCCTGTCCGCCCCGAGGTCGCCGACGCCATCCGCGAGGCCCATGATGCCGGTATTCGCACCGTCATGATCACGGGCGACCATATCGACACCGCCGTGGCCATTGCCAAGCAGCTGGGAATCGTCACCGATCGCAGCCATGCCATCACCGGTGCCGATCTCGATCGCATGAGCGACGAGGAGCTCGACGCGCACATCGAGGACTACGGCGTGTACGCTCGCGTCCAGCCCGAGCACAAGACCCGCATCGTCGAGGCCTGGAAGTCGCGCGACCAGATCGTGGCCATGACGGGCGACGGCGTCAACGATGCCCCGTCCATCAAGCGCGCCGACATCGGCGTTGGCATGGGCATCACCGGTACCGACGTCACCAAGAACGTCGCCGACATGGTGCTTGCCGACGACAACTTCGCCACCATCATCGGCGCCTGCGAAGAGGGTCGCCGCATCTACGACAACATCCGTAAGGTCATCCAGTTCCTGCTTTCGGCTAACCTTGCCGAGGTGTTCTCGGTGTTTATCGCCACGCTCATCGGCTTCACCATCTTCCAGCCGGTGCAGCTGCTGTGGGTGAACCTGGTCACCGACTGCTTCCCCGCGCTCGCGCTGGGCATGGAGGATGCCGAGGGCGACATCATGAAGCGCAAGCCGCGCAACGCCAAGGATGGTGTCTTTGCCGGCAATATGGGCCTGGACTGCGTGGTCCAGGGCTTGATCATCACTGTGCTGGTGCTGGCGAGCTTCTTTGTGGGCGTGTACTTTGACATGGGCTACATCCACATCGCCGATATGATCGCCGGCAATGCCGACGAGGAAGGCGTGATGATGGCTTTCATCACGCTCAACATGGTCGAGATTTTCCACTGCTTCAATATGCGCAGCCGTCGTGCGTCGCTGTTTAGCATGAAGAAGCAGAACAAGTGGCTGTGGGCCTCTGCCGCGCTGGCGCTGGTGCTGACGGTGATCGTAACCGTGCAGCCGACGCTTGCCGAGATGTTCTTTGGCCCCGTGACGCTTGAGCTCAAGGGCGTTATCGCCGCGCTGGGCCTTGCCTTCCTGATCATCCCGCTGATGGAGATCTACAAGGCGATCATGCGCGCGGTCGAGAAGGAGTAACGCTCTCGTTCGGGCCCGCCCCACGCCCTTTCTCCCTCACTGGTCCTCGCGCTTTGCGCTGCGGGATCGTTCGGGAGAAAGGGCTTCCGGGGCGGGCCCTGCGCTATCCTTGCTGGCTTTTCTCCCGTGCGGATGAAAAGGGCTGAGGGAAAGTATGTGAGCTGGTCGGGCTTTGCCCGGCCAGCTCTTTTTGATTTAAAATACCTGCTCAGTTGTGATTTGTGGTGCTGGGAGGCGCTTGTGGGCAAGGCGAAGGCTAAGGCGAAGAAAAAGACGACGGGGGCGCGGGCTAAGCGCGATCGTCGTCGGAAGCTCGCGACCGAAGCCCCCGCGTCTGCCGAGGAACTGCTGGCAAGCGTGCCGGGGCTCGACGCGCTGCAGGATGTTCCGGCGTTCGACGACCTGCCTATCGATGGGGCTCAGCAGGCTGCCTTCGATGATTTTTGTGCCCAGGCCGAGGAGCCCGAGCAGATGCAACTTGGTGCCGTGGTGCGCTTGGATCGCGGGTTTCCGCTGGTGGCGACTGCCGACGACACCTTTCGTGCCGAGCATGCCGTGGGGTTTGCCAAGTCGCGTGGCGAGGATGAGGTTCTGCTGCCCGCCGTGGGCGACCGCGTGGCGGTGCGCCGTGCGCCCGGGCATGACATGGGCGTGATCGAGTGCGTGCTGCCGCGCCGCACGAGTTTTGAGCGCTGGCGCGGACGCGCTCGCGGTGAGCGTCAGGTGCTTTGCTCCAACGTGGATAGCGTGCTGATCGTGCAGGCGCTCGGCGCCGGCGAGGTGCTGCTCGACCGCGTGGCGCGCTCGCTGGTGCTGGCACTCGACTGCGATGCCGAGCCGGTGGTGGTACTCACCAAGGCCGACCGCTGCGACACCGATGAGCTCGAGCGCGATTTGGACCGCGTACACCGCCTGGTGGGTCCGGACGTGCGCGTAATCGTGACATCTTCTGCCGAGGGCCGTGGCCTGGACGAGGTGCGCGTCTGCGTGCCCGCCGGGAGCTGCGCCATGATCCTGGGCGAGTCGGGTGCCGGCAAATCGACGCTGCTCAACGCGCTGCTGGGTCACGATACATTGGCGACCGGCGGCGTGCGTGAGCGCGATGACCAGGGTCGTCACACCACGGTCGCGCGCGTGATGGTGGCGCTGCCGGGCGAAGCCGGCGTGATCGCCGATGCCCCGGGTCTGCGGAGCCTGCCGCTTGTGGGCCACGAGCGGGGGTTGGCACGCGCGTTTCCCGAGATCGTCGAGGCGTCGCGTGCGTGCCGGTTTGGCGACTGCACGCATACCCACGAACCGGGCTGCGCCGTTCGCGAGGCCGAGGATGCCGGGCAGATCGACAGCCTGCGCCTGGAGACGTTCCAAAATCTGGCGTCATCCATGCGTGTGAGTGCGCAGATGCTCGATCCCGATGTCCATCTGTAATCGAATCTACCTATGACAGCCGTCTCCCAATGGCACGGGAGGCGGCTTTTTTATTGCCGATGCGCCCCTAAACGTGCGTTTTGCCGACGTGCTGACCAAAACCTTGCCACGAGCTTGACGGGCCGGTCAGCTTTTGGTCGGCAATTGGTTTGACACTCAAAACCAAGATCGCGATCGCACCGTTTTGCTGCTTGCCCGCTCGGACAATGGTGCTACGGGCATCCGCCCGGTGCTACCTTGAGAGGAGCGGCCGTGAACAAGAGCAAGCGCATCGCCATCAGTCTAATCGCGGGTGTGCTCGCCGCGCTGCTCTGCATGGTCTACGCATCGTCGATTCGCTCGCAGGCTGAGCAGGTCCAGGCCGAGACGCTGGCCAAGTATGGCGGCGATCGCGTCGAGGTGTGCGTCGCGGCGCGTGATATCGATGTGGGCGAGACCCTCGACGAGACCAATGTCATAACCCAGGAATGGCCGGCGAGCCTGTTGCCGCGCAATGCGGCGACCGAGCTGCGCCAGGTGCGCGGCGACGTGACGACCTCGCGCATCCCTAAAAATGCCGTGATTTGCGATGTCTACACCAAGGCCGAAACCCACACGCTCGAGGTGCCCAAAGGCAAGGTCGCCGTTTCGGTGGCGGTCGATGCCGAGCATTCGGTCGGGGGCGCCACGGGCGTGGGCAGCTACGTGGACGTGTACGTGCAAAAGGACGGCGTGACCGATCGGCTGTGCGGCGCGCGCGTAATCGATACCAGCGAAGATGCCGGCGCCACGCGTGAAGGCAAGATCGAATGGGTGACGCTGGCGGCCGACCCCGAAGACGTTAAGGAATTGCTGGGGGCCTCGGGCAAGGGGACGGTCAGTTTGACGATTCCCGCCACGGTGCGCGGCAAAAAGAGCGGAGGCGACGAGTGATGAAGGCGATCTGGCTTGCATGCTGCGCGTGTGGTGATTACGGATTGCTGCAGCGGGAAGTCGAGGGTCGCGATGCGGGCGCGCAGGTGCTTCGCGTGGGCGACCTGGATGGGCTGGTGTCCATGGCGCGGGCGTTTCCGTCGCGTCGCGGGGCGGCGATTATCGCGGCAGCCCTGTTCGATGCCGAAGACGTGCGAAAGACTGTTGCACGCCTGACGGCCGAGGGCCGTGTGAGCCGCGTGGTCGTACTGATAGAGACGCTCGATCCTTCGGATATCGAGGGGCTGTTTCGCGCGGGGGCGACCGAGGTTATCGCTGCGTGCAGCATATGCGGCAACGGGCGCGCGGGCGAGGGAACGGTTGATTACGACCGGTGTCTGACGATTGAGCCCGATGCTTTTGTTGATAGGGAACCCGGGGCGCCTCGCGCTACAAGAGGCCCGCGTGTTGATGATTGTGGAAAAGCGGAAGCCGAGCATGGTCGGTGCCCCCGGGATCCCCTTGCATACGATGATGCCGGAGAGCCGGTGCCGTATGGCGAGGATCTTTTGGCTGTAGATATGGGATACGTGCATGGCGTGAGCCTGGTCGATGAGCTCGACGAGGTTGAGGGACTTGCCGGGAACGACAATGTTCGTGTCGATGCGACCGTGAAGTTCCCAGATTCGGCCCCGCGGACCGAGCAGCCTGCCATGCCGGCTTGGGCGCAGCATATGAGCGCTTCCGGGGAGACGGGGACGTTGCCGCCCGTGCCGGCGCCGCCTGCCCCCACGCCGTCGGCGGATGCCGCCGCTTCGTCGCATCGAGCCCCGGTTGTCTGCGCCGTCTCGGGTTCGGGCGGTTGCGGCAAGTCGACGATCGTCGCCGCCATGGCGCACGCGGCGTCGCTGCTGGGCCTGCGTGCTGCCGTGCTCGACTTGGACCTGATGTTTGGAAACCTCTACGACCTGCTGGGTGCCGATGTCCCGCATGACATGGCGACGCTTATCGAGCCATCGGCTGCGGGCGCACTCGCCGAATCGGACATCGTGGCCGCCTCGATGCGCGTGGCCCCGGGCGTCACGCTTTGGGGCCCGGTCACCGCGCCCGAACAGGCCGAGCTCATGGCGCGTCCGGTGGAGCTGTTGCTCGATGTCTTGCGCCGCGAATCCGACGTGGTGCTTGCCGACACCTCGGTCTTTTGGGGCGACGCCGTGGCGGCCGCGGTGGCGGCGAGCGACCGCTGCCTGGTCGTGGGCGATCCATCGGTGTCGTCTGCGACGTCCGCGGCACGCCTCATCGAGCTGGCGAGCCGTGTGGGCGTGCCGCGTACGCGCATGAGCGCCGTATTCAACCGGTTTGGCGCGCGCGGCGCTGACGAGGATGTCGCCATGCGCTTTGAGATTACCTGCGCGTTGAGCTCCAAGATCCGCATCGCCGACGGCGGGCAGGACTTGGCGGCGCTCATGGCGTTTGGGCGCGCTGACGAGGCAGTGGGGCAGACCAGCGCTTTTGCGACCAGCGTGCGCGAGGCCACGCGCGAGATGCTCGTGGAACTGGGGTGCGCCGTCGGCCCTTGGAGCGATATGGTCGCCGACCGTGCAATGCGCACCGAACGCCCGCGTATTCGCCTTCCCTGGTCGCGCGAGGGTGATCAGCGATGAGCCTGCAAACGAGGATTAAGGCTGCTGGCGCTGCAGCGGCGGCAGCGCCTGTAGATGCGGGGCGTCGCCGCACGGTGAAACGACGCACCAAGCGCGCCGTGATGGACCGCATGGGTTACGACGAAGTGGCGCGTATCAGCGCCTATATCGACCCGGCACTTGCCCGCTCGGAATTGCGTCCTGCGGTGGAGGCGGCGCTCAATGTTGAGGAGCCGACCGATCTCGCGACGCCCGAGCGCGAGACCATCATCGACGAGATTTTGGATGACGTGGTGGGCTTGGGGCCGTTGCAGCCGCTCATCGAGGACGATACCGTTACCGAGATCATGATCAACGGCTGCCGCTCGGCCTTCTTTGAACGCGGCGGCGTCTTGTACCCCATCGAGCATGCGTTTGAGGACGATGAGCAAATCCGCGTGCTCATCGACCGCATCATCTCGCCACTTGGCCGCCGTATCGACGAGCGCAGCCCCATCGTCAACGCCCGCCTCAAAACGGGCTATCGCGTCAACGCGGTGATTCCGCCTGTGGCGATTGACGGACCGATTCTCACCATCCGAAAGTTCTCGGACCGCATCTGCTCGCTGGACGAGCTTGTGGGGCTGGGGTCGCTGCCGCTTTGGTATGCGCAGCTGCTGTCGTGCGCGGTGTCGCTGCGACAGGATCTGGCGGTTGCGGGAGGCACGGGATCTGGTAAGACCACCCTGCTCAACGCATTGTCATGCGAGATTTCCACCGGCGAGCGCATCGTGACGATCGAGGACTCTGCCGAGCTCAAGTTTGCGCATCACCCGCATGTGGTTCGCCTGGAGGCGCGCGAGGCTTCAATTGAGGGCGAGGGCGCGGTGACGATCCGCGACCTGGTGACCAATGCCCTGCGCATGCGCCCCGACCGCATCGTGGTGGGCGAGGTGCGCGGTGCGGAGTGCTGCGACATGTTGCAGGCCATGAACACGGGCCACGACGGGTCGCTCACCACACTTCATGCGGGCTCAGAACAGGAGACCGTGGTGCGTCTGACGTTGCTTGCACGTTATGGCATCGATCTGCCGAGCGAGCTCATCGAGGAGCAGATTGCCATGGCGCTCGACGGCATCGTGATGTCTGAGCGCCACGCCGATGGCAGGCGTTTCGTCTCCTCGTATTCGGGAGTGCGTCGCGCCGCGTCGGGCGGCGTAGAGCTCGAGCGCTATGTGACTTTCGATGCCGCCGAGCGCACCTGGACGCTTGACCGCGAGCCGCCGTTTATCGCAGAAGGCCTGCGGTCGGGGACGCTCACACAAGAGGAGGTGGACGAATGGAGGTCGCTGTGCCCCTCGTCGTAGGGGGTTTAGCAGCGTTTTCTGTCGCGACGGCGTGCGGGGCGGAACCTCGTGTGCCGCAGATACCGCCGGCGGAGCTGGCGCGTCAGGTGCTCGAGACGGTGGCAGAGAAGCTGCCGCGTGAGCTGGTGGAAAACGATCTGCTGAAAAAGATCGCCCGTTCGTGGGCATCGCTGGCTCCGGCGCATCGCCTTGGCCTCGTGATCGAGGATGCTTCGGGGCGTTTGGCGTTTCTGCTGCTATCGAGCGGTGTCTGCTGCGTTTTACTAACGATGGTGTCGTTATCGCCCCTCGGATTTGCCTTGGGACTTGTTGCTCCGATTGCCGTTGGCGCCGCTCGGGATGGCTTTGAGAGCCGGCGCGAGCAACACGATGCAGAAGAGGCCATGCCCGAGGCGTTTACCGCACTTTCCATGTCGCTTGCCTCGGGACATTCGCTGGCCCAGGGCATGCGCTTTGTGGGCGCTCATGCGCAAGAGCCGGTGCATACCGAGTTTTTGCGCGTGGCGGCGGCGATCGACTGCGGCGTCTCGGCGACTGATGCGCTGGATGACCTACTCGACCGTATCGATGCCCCCGGCCTTTCGCTTGTCACCTTGGCGCTCAAGGTGTCGCAGCGAACCGGTGCTCCGCTTGCCGACCTGTTATCCGAGGCGTCGAGTATGGTGGGGGAGCGCATTGAGCTCAAGCGCCGCTTGGACGTCAAGACATCGCAGGCTCGTATGTCGGCACACATGGTCTCGGCGATGCCGGCGGGTATGTGCGCGGTGCTGGCGCTGCTTTCGGCCGACTTTCGCCGCGGCCTTGCAACGCCGGCGGGTGCCGGTGCCGTGGTGCTGGGACTTGCTCTCAACGCCGTCGCCCTGGTGGTCATCCGGCGCATCATGCGGGTGGAGCTATGAGTGCCCTGGTCGGGGTCGCGGCGTGCCTGTGCGCGTTCAGCGTGTTTATCGTGACGGGTTTGGAGCGTGCGGACGCACGCAAGATCGTCCAGGCCTGCAAACGCGAAGCGCTGCTGGTTGTTACGGCTGCCCGATCGGTGACCGATGTCCTGGTAGCACGGTTGAGGGGCATGCTCGGCACGGGTGGTACGGCGCAGGTGTCGCTTGGCGAGGTGTCCGAGATGATCGACGTGGTGCGTCTGGGGCTTTCGGCCGGCCTTTCGTTCGATGCGGCGCTTGAGGTTTTTTGCGCCAATCGCCGATCGACGTTGGCGCTCCGCCTTGAGCGAGCCTGCATGGCGTGGCAGGTGGGCGTGGGGACGCGCGAGGACGAGCTCCTGGCGGCCGCGCGCGACCTGGATGTGCGGGCGCTCGAGACCTTTGCCATCACAGCGGGGCAGGCGCTTGCCCTCGGTGCCCCGCTTGCCGAGACGCTGGCGGCTCAAAGTCGCGAGATTCGCGCGGCACATCGCGCTGCAGTCGAGCGCGAGATTGAGCGCGCGCCGGTCAAGCTTCTGATTCCCACCGGCACGCTCATCTTGCCGGCGTTGCTTCTGTCCATATTGGGCCCGCTGCTGGGAGCAGGCGGGATGATGTAGGGAGGAATACATGAATACGATGACTGACGTTGCTGGCAGGGTCTGGAGCTGGGCGTTTTGCCGGTCAATTCACGCTCGCCAGCGTGCCGAGGAACTGCTGCGGGAGGAGAGCGCGCAGGGCACCACCGAGTACGCCATCCTGGTCGGTGTGCTCGTGGTGATCGCCATCATTGCCATCGTCGCATTTAAGGGCAAGGTCCAAGATCTATGGAGCGCTATCAGCGAGGGCATCAACAGTCTGTAGAGGGCGTCCGTCCCGTCGGCGCGTTGCTGGTGCTCGCCTGTGCGGTCGTGGCGGTGGCAGTGGCGGTTTGGGGGCTTAACGCAGCACGGCAACAACGTTTAGGGGTTGCCGCGGATGCGGGCTCGGGTTCGGCTGCGGCGTCTCGAATAGACGATGCGCGAGACGCGGACGATGCGAATGCCGCCGTCACGGCACAAACGTTCTTGCAAGCACTCGACGAGCGAGCGGGCGCTGCAACGGGTTCGTCGGCAAACAATGCCGTCGCTGTTCGTCTCGCATGGTCCGAGTGCCGACCGATGACCGAAGCGGCGGCGGATATGCTGCGTGCCTATCGCGAGGTGCCCACGGCGCAACTTGCTCTGAGCGGCTATCTCGACATCAAGGGCAACGTGTGGGGCGCCATCGTGCGTGACGGACGCGGCTGGGTCGATATGGTGACGGTTGCCGCGGATGCTGGTGATACTTCGTGTCGTCTGCGCGTGGTCCGCCTGACCCCGCAGACAACGAACTCAAAGGAGGGGTCGTGAAATGCATGATGTCCTACGTGAGGAATCTGCCCAGGCAACGGTCGAATACGCCATCGTCACGGTGGCACTGCTTTCCATCGTGCTGGCGATCGCAGGGCTTTGGCGTGCCGGTGCCGATGGGCGCTTGGCGGCGCTGGTCGAGCGGACGGCGTCTCACGGCGTCACCTCGACATCGATTGTCGACGCTGCTGCGGGTGCTAAGGACATCGTGCTCTATTGATGTCACGCGCGAGGACAGGGCGCAGTCTACGGTCGAGGCGGCATTCCTGCTGCCGACGTTTCTGATGCTCGTCCTGTTGGCGCTGCAGCCGGTGTGCCTGCTCTATACACGCGCGGTCATGGAGTCTGCCGCCGCCGAGACCGCGCGGCTCATGACCACGACGACGGTGGGGGATGACGAGGATATTAAGGAGTTTGCCCGCCGCCGTCTTGCCGCGGTTCCCGACGTTTCGATTTTCCATGCCGGCGGGCCCCTGTCGTGGGATATCGAGCTTGGTCGGGCCGATGCGGGCGGCGTCTCGTCCGTTTCCGTTACCGGCGAGGTTAAACCGCTGCCCGTGATCGGTGCGTTTGCGCAGGCTATGGGTAGCGCAGGCCAAAACGGCTATGTCGAGCTTAAGGTCGACGTCTCGTATCGATCGCGTCCCGAGTGGCTGGAGGGAGATTATGATTCATGGATTGCTGCATGGGATTAAGCGCTGCCTGTTGAAGGTGACGAGGGGGCTTGCGGGCCGTTGCCGACCGCGTGCTCGCTGCAAGCGAGGCGGCTTTATGGGTCGAGCCGGGATCGACCTGTTTATCGAAGACGGTGCCTATACCACGCTCTCCTCTGCGGTGGTCATCTTGGTGGTGCTCACGTTGCTGTTTTCGTCGACGGCAGCGATATGGAGCATATCGCGCGCGGGGGACACCCAGGCGGCTGCCGATAGCGGCGCGCTGGCAGGCGCCAATGTGGTGGCGTCCTACCATACGGCTGCGACAGTGGTGGATGCGAGCATATTGAGCTTGGGCCTAGCGGGGTTTGCCACGATCGGCACCGGCTTGGTCGCCATCCTTATTCCGGGTGCCGAGCTTGCCGCGGGCGATATGGTCGACACGGGGATCGAGATCATTAAAACGCGCAATAAGTTTGCCAAAAGCGCCTCCAAGGGCCTGCAGAAAATCGAGACGGCTCTACCGTATCTGGTTGCCGCGCGAGCTACGCAGGCCGTGTCGGCGCAGGATACCGAGGGTGCGACCTATACCGGTACGGCGCTTGCCGTGCCCAGGACGTCCGAGTCGGATTTCGTTGCGCTCGAGGGGTCCGAGATCTCGACCGATGTCATTAAAGACACATCGAAAGATCTGGAACGCGCAGTAGATGAGCTGCAGAAGGCCTCGGAGGAGACGGCGAAAGCAAAAGAGCGCGCCTGGCTTGCGGATTGCGGCGGGTCGGATCCGGCTTCGGTCGGCAGTTGCTCATGCATGTGGGAACGCGCGAGGAGTTTGGCGAAGCTTTCGGATATTGAGAATCCGCACTATGCCTCGAGCGTCACATGGGAGCCGCAAGTGGCGCTCGATCGCGCGAAGGCCTATTACCGCTTGCGCCTTGCAAACGAGGCGCCTCAAGGCTCAAGCGTCGAGACGAAGGCGGAGTCGGCGGCGCGCAAGGCGTTCTATACCTATGCGAGCGCAGAGGTCAATCGCGCATATATAACCGAAGACGGAGACCGGGCCACTTCCTATATTCCGTTGTTGCCGCGCAACACTGACGAGGTGCGAGCGACGGAACTCTATACCGATGCGGCGTGGCCAACTAGTACCAACGATGGCAAAACGTATCTGCATTATGGAACGAGCTGCCCCAACTATAAGAAAGGGACGCCAGGCGGGCTAGCCTCGGTCGCTGCTTATGACGGGCAGGACAAATGCAACAGATGCCATTTTGGTGTTTCGTCGCTCGGCGCCGTTGCGGCTCCTTCGACTTCTATCGAAAACGGCTTCGAGTACCACTTTGATCGATTCAAAGACGCCCTGGAGAAATACGTCGAATGCCGCAACAAAGAGCTCGAGCTCATGCGTCAGACCGAGGACGAGGCTGACCGTGCGGGCAATGCGTTTGACGAGGCCATTAAAGCGCTTTCGGGCGAGCGTCCGCGTATCGCCCCGCCCGGCCGCAATGGCGTGGTTGCCCTTGCGGTTTCGGGTGCCATCTCGAGCCCCGATGAGCTCAACTCTTCGTTTAACACGACAGTCAGGCTTGGCGATCGCGGCGCGATCTCTGCTGCGGTGCTGGCGCCCGATGACGCGACGGCGCAGAACAACGTTCTCTCGCGGTTTTTCTCGACGCTGGAGGAGCGTTCGGGTGGCGTTGTCGGCGTACTCGATGGCGTCATGGATGTTTGGGGGCGGCTGCTTGTGGGATACGGAGACATCCAAGGCTCGGCCGACGAGCTCATGGACGAGATGATCGATGACCTGGGAGGGGGCAGCGGTGCGTTGAGTTCCATTGCGTCGTGGCTTGGTGATACCGTTTCGGCGTCCGTGGCGGCGCTGGGCTTGGAGCCGTGCGACTTGCGCCTACGAAAGCCGGTGCTGACCGACACCGCCAACGTCATCAAGAGCCCGGGGTCTGACATCACAGGTCTTTCTAATGCGCAGGACAAGCTACGAAGTATTCCGTTGGGCGTGACCGATCCCAAGGCGCTTTGCGAGGCGCTGGAATATCAAGTCGAGCGCACCGTCAGCGGCACGGTGTTCACGCTTGCGGAGATTCCGCTGCCCGGCGGCGGTTCCATCCCACTTACCGTCGATGTCGCCACACTGGCGGGTGCCCTGGGCGGTGGGTCGTAATGGGCATCCGCACGCGCCTGTGCGAGGAGCGCGCCCAGGCGACGGTCGAGATGGCCGTGGTCACGCCCGTCCTGCTGGTTCTGGCGCTTATCGTGTACAACGTCATGGTCTTTGCCGACGCGGTCGCGCGCTTCGATCGCGTGGTGCCCGATATCGTGCTAGCGCATGCCGTGGCGCCGAGCGGGGAGGGCGATGACAGCTCCATCGATGCCTCCGCGACCGTTCAGGCTCAGATCAAACATGCCATGGAAGGCTATGACTTGCAGATTGAGGTCTCGAGCGAGCAGGGTGCGACGACATCGGATGGCGGTCTGCTTTCGCTCTCCGGCACGTTTAGGACCTATACCTGTACCATGCGCTACGAGCCGTGGCCGAGCTCGCTCAGCATCGCCGGCGTTTCGCTGGGGGCACCGGCAAAGTTGTCGCACGAGCGCGCAGTGACGGTCGATCCGTGGCGTCCGGGGGTGGTTATGTGACCGCGGCCTCATCCTACATTGCCTACGCGCGGGCGCTCAACAGGCTGGGTTGGACGCCTGCCGAGTTTGTGGTGGCGGAGTCGTTTGCCGTGCGCCTGCGCGGCATGCTGGGACGGTCTCCGATTGCCGCCAACGGGTTGCCGCTCGTCATGGCGTTCCCACGCTGCTCTTCGGTCCACACCTGCTTTATGGCCTACCCCATCGACATTGCTTTTATCGACCGCAACGGCAGCATCCTCGCATGCTACGAAAACGTCCGTCCTTGGCGCATGTGTTCCTGTCCCGGTGCCTGGGCGGTGCTGGAACGCCCTTCAATCCTCGCTACACCTCCCGCCTTTCAACAAGTGCCGGCGTAAGAATTGGCGACAGCGGACTTTCGTCATACGGAATTGGGTAAGATGGAGGAGAAGATGCATGGATGTTGAGATCCATCCCAACGCCAAAAAACACTTGACGGAAGGGCCGATGATGAGCAAGGCGTATACGGCTGCCAATGGTCAGGTTGTAACGGATGAAATGATTGACGCGTGGTGCGAGTCGTACGAGCATGGCGGGTTTCCGGACGGCGAGCATACCGTTGGGGGGATCGTGCACGGGCGGCCTCCACTCTCAAGCGAAGGGACGGCAACGCTATCGGTCAAGATTCCCCTAGGGATGAAGGAGGCGATTCGTCGTCGGGCGGCGGCTGAAGGAATGACGCCAAGTGAGTTTGCCCGTGCAGCCTTGAGCGAAAAACTTCTTGCGGTGGGTTGATGTCTCTAACGTGCTGTTCTATAGGGTCGGCCTTGTGGCTGGCGCCGTGCTCAAAAACTTTTTTCAAATTCTCGGTTGACCGGAGCGCGTCCTTGGTTATACTAATCAAGCCTTGAAACAAGGCACACCTCAAATGGCTGGGTAGCTCAGTTGGTAGAGCAGAGGACTGAAAATCCTCGTGTCAGGGGTTCGATTCCCTTCCCCGCCACCTTGAATTGACTAGGACCTCTGCAAAGGGGTCCTTTTCTTTTATGTGGACCATGCATGGAATCGAACCCCGTGAGGGCGCGGAGCTGAGGAAACGCGCAAGCGTTTTCCAGCGTAGCTCGCAAGGCGCGCAAGCGCCGCGGCGGTCCGTCCACGCAGCGCGCGGACGCGATTCCCTTCCCCGCCACCTTGAATTGACTAGGGCCTCTGCAAAGGGGTCCTTTTCTTTTATGTGGACCCGCGGAAAGCGCATCCCATTAATGAGCGAAAGAATGGAATGCGCTTTCCGGCGCCTGCCCTCGGCGTGTATGCGCATCTCGGTACGTCATCTTGACCCCGCTCGCCCCAGACATTCCTCCCGCTTTTGCGCCACTTTACAGACCGTTCGGTCGTCTGTCCGCACGCGCGGGTATACTCAAAACGATACTTTTCCTATGCAATACGATGCAGGTTTGGCCTGCACGATCCGAAGGGGGCAGTGATGGAGAGGATACTCGGCGTTAATCTCTCTGGCTGGTTTATTCCCGAGCCTTGGGTGACCCCGTCGCTATACGCGGCGACCGGTGCATCCAACGCGGCCGAGCTGCAGGAGGCCATGGGCACCGCCGCCTATAACGAGCGCATGCGCCGTCATTACGAGACGTTTGTGAGTGAGGACGATTTTCGCCGCATGGCGCAGATCGGTCTCAATGCCGTGCGTCTGCCGGTGCCCTGGTATGCCTTTGGTTCGCAGGAGGCCGATGCGTCCTACATCTCGGTTGTCGACTACATCGACCGTGCAATTGAGTGGGCTGCCAAGTACGACATCCGCGTGCTGCTCGATCTGGCGACGGTGCCCGGTGGCCAGGGCGATTCCAACGATTCGCCCACCACGCCGGAGACTGTTGCCGAGTGGCATTCGTCCACCAACGGCCGTCATGTCGCACTCGACGTGCTCGAGCGCTTGGCCGATCGCTACGGCGAGGCCGAGAGCCTGCTGGGCATTGAGCTGCTGGACACGCCGCAGATGAGCGTCCGCAAGAGCCTCTTTACCATGACGGATGGAATTCCGGCCCACTACTTGCGCAATTTCTATCGCGATGCCTACGAGCTCGTCCGTTCGTATATGCCCGAGGATAAGATCGTCGTCTTCTCGTCTTCGGGGCATCCCAGCGAGTGGAAGCATTTTATGCGCGGTGCCAAGTACAAGAACGTCTACATGGACCTTCACCTGTACCATTACCGCGACGAGTATGCGCTCGACATCACGAGCCCCCGCGGGCTGACGACGGCGATTTCGCGTAACAAGCGCGAGCTTAAAGAAGCGATCTCGACAGGGTTCCCCGTGCTGGTGGGCGAATGGTCGGGCGCGGCGATCTTTGCCAACTCGTCGGTTACGCCCGAGGGCCGCAATGCCTACGAGCGCGTGTTTATCGCCAACCAGCTGGCTTCGTTTGCGCCGGCTGCCGGTTGGTTCTTCCAAACGTGGAAGACCGAGAAGCGCATTGCAGCATGGGACGCCCGCGCGGCACTCGGTACGCTCGAGCGCGGCATGATTGAATAGGTTGATATGACGCAAAACAGCGCCCATACGGGCAAACTCTATGTGGTCGGCACGCCCATCGGCAACCTGGGCGACCTGTCCCCGCGCGTTGGCGAGGCCTTTGCCGCCGCCGATGCCATTTGCTGCGAAGACACGCGTGTGACGTCAAAGCTGCTGATGCACCTGGGCATTTCCAAGCCGCTTGTCCGTTGCGACGAGAATGTGATCGCCAGTCGCGCCGCCGGCCTGGTCGACCGCCTGCTGGCGGGGGAGACCCTCGCCTTTGCCTCGGACGCCGGCATGCCGAGTGTGTCCGACCCCGGCCAGGTGCTGGTCGAGGCAGCGCGTGAGGCCGATGTGCCCGTAGAAGTTATTCCCGGGCCCTCTGCTTGCGTCACGGCGCTCGTTTCGTCCGGCATTCCCTGCGAGCATTTTTTCTTCGAGGGCTTTTTGGACCGAAAGCACGGCGACCGCGTGCGCCGTTTGCAGCGCCTTGCCGTAGTACCCGGCGCGCTCATCTTCTACGAGTCTCCACATCGCATCGTGGCGACGCTCGAGGCCGTGGCGGAGGTCTTTCCCCAGCGTGAGGTTGCCGTCTGCCGCGAACTCACCAAGCTGCACGAGGAGGTCTTGCGCGGGCCCGCTGCCCAGCTCGCCGAGGAGCTGCGTGCTCGCGGCGAGGTAAAGGGCGAGATTGCGCTGGTCATCGCGCCGCCGAGCGAGGACGAGGAGGCTGGCATCGTACCGGTTGGCGCCGCGGCAGCGGATCCCGACGAGGCCCTGCGCGAGGATATCCGCGCCGCGCTCGAGGAGGGGGAGCCCGCCTCTGCGGTGGCCAAGCGCCTGTCTCAGAAGTATTCGCGCCGCAAGCGCGATGTCTATGCCATGGTGCTCGATATGCAATAGATGGAGGATATCCAGCCCTTGCGCTAGAATCATCCCCTGTATGCAACGTTTTTCTGGAGGACAAACCCCATGGATCAAAGCAAGCCTTCGTTCTTTATCACGACGCCCATCTACTACGTCAACGCCGATCCGCACCTGGGCACGGCTTATTCCACCATCATCGCCGACGTTCAGGCTCGCTATCGCCGTTCCGCTGGCTACAACGTTAAGTTCCTGACCGGCATGGACGAGCACGGCGAGAAGGTCGCCGAGGCCGCAGCCAAGCATGGCATGACGCCGCAGGAGTGGACCGACAGCCAGGCTCCGCACTTCAAGGAGCTTTGGAGCAAGCTCGAGATTTCCAACGATGACTTCATTCGCACCACCGAGCCGCGCCAGCATCATGCCGTGCAGTACCTGTGGGAGCGCATGAAGGAGTCCGGTTACCTGTATAAGGGCAGCTACGACGGCTGGTATTGCGTGCCTGACGAGACCTACTTCACCGATACGCAGGTCCAGAAGGGCGACGAGGAGTACGGCAGCGTCGGCCAGCACCTGTGCCCCGACTGCCACCGTCCGCTTGAGCGCGTGCAGGAGGAGTCCTACTTCTTTAAGCTTTCCGCCTTCCAGGACAAGCTGCTCAAGCTTTACGACGAGCACCCCGACTTTGTCGAGCCTGCGTTCCGCATGAACGAGGTGCGCAGCTTTGTCGAGGGCGGCCTTAACGACCTTTCCGTGAGCCGCACGAGCTTTGACTGGGGCATTCAGGTCCCGTTTGACGAGGGCCACGTGACCTACGTGTGGTTCGATGCGCTGCTCAACTATATGACGGCCGTCGGCTACGGCGTCGACACCGACGAGGCGCGTGCCGAGCTGGCCTATCGTTGGCCCGCGCAGTTCCACATCGTGGGTAAGGACATCATCCGCTTCCACTGCGTCATTTGGCCCGCCATGCTCATGGCCATCGGTGAGGCCCTGCCCGAGCACGTCTTTGCCCACGGCTTCCTGACCGTGCGCAATGCCGAGACCGGCAAGGCCGAAAAGATGTCCAAGAGCCGCGGCAACGCCATCGCTCCGCAGGACGTTATCGACATGCTGGGCGTCGAGGGCTATCGCTATTACTTCATGACCGACGTCGTCCCCGGCACCGACGGTGCCATCAGCTTCGATCGCATGGAGCAGGTCTACAACGCCGACCTGGCCAACAGCTGGGGCAACCTTATCTCGCGTTCGCTCAACATGAGCGGCAAGTACTTTGACGGTTGCGCGCCCGCCAAGCCCGCGTCGTTCGATGCGTTCGAAAACCCGCTGGCAAAGATCGCCGATGGCCTGGTCGAGCGCTACATGGCCAAGATGGACGTGCTCGATTACGGTGGAGCTAAGGACGAGGTCATGGAGCTCATCCATGCCGCCAACCACTACATCGAGGACTCCGAGCCCTGGGCGCTTGCCAAGGACGAGACCAAGGCTGACGAGCTGGCATTTGTGATCTACAACCTGCTCGAGGCTATCCGCATTGCCGCTCACCTGCTGATGCCGCTCATGCCCCAGACTTCTGCCGAGGCCCTGCGCCGCCTGTCGTGCGAGGACGAGGCCGCGAGCGACGACCTCAAGGGCATTTGCGCTTGGGGCTTGCTTGCCGGTGGTCAGCCCGTCGAGAAGGGCGAGCCGCTGTTCCCGCGTCTGGGCTAAGCCGCCGCGCGCCATATCGGCAATTTGCTGTTTAGATGTAAGGGCATGGCCGCAACGGTCCATGCCCTTTTGTTTCAAGACGCCGCCACCATGCTAAGGAGGCAACTATGACAACTTCGCCTTTGGCAAACCCCACGGCAACAAGGGAGCTGCTGGAGGAGTTTGGCCTTGCGACCAAGCATCGCCTGGGCCAGAACTTCCTGATCGACAACCATGTAATTGAGCGCATTTGCGAGCTTTCCGAGCTTGCGGGCGATGAGCGCGTGCTCGAGGTCGGTCCGGGCGTTGGTACGCTCACGCTTGCGCTGCTGCAGGAGGCGGCGTGCGTCACGTCGATCGAGGCCGACCCCGAGCTCGAGCCGGTGCTCGATGCCCATGCCGCTGACTACGCCAACTTCCGCTTTATCATGGGCGACGCGCTCAGGGTGACGCCGGAGCAGATTGAGCAGGTTGCGGGCGGTGAGCCGACGGTATTTGTCGCGAACCTGCCCTATAACGTGGCGGCGACGATCATCCTGCAGTTCTTCCAGACGATGCCCGCGCTCAAGCGCGCCGTCGTCATGGTTCAAAAGGAGGTTGCCGATCGCATTGCCGCAGTGCCGGGCAATAAGACCTATGGCGGCTATACGGCAAAGCTCGACCTGTATGCGCAGGTGACGGGTCGCTTTGAGGTGCCGCCGCGTTGCTTTATGCCGGCACCGCACGTGGACTCGGCCGTCGTGCGTATCGACCGTGTTGACGGCGTGGTGCCCGAAGGACTCGATCGCGAGTTTGTGGCCCGCGTGATTGACGCCGCATTTGCTCAGCGTCGCAAGACCATCCGCAATTCCATGAGCGCCAACGGCTTTGCCAAGGACGTGCTCGATGCCGCCTTTGAGGCTTGCGGTATCTCACCCACCACGCGCGCCGAGACGCTCGATGTTGCTGACTTTGTCCGCCTGGCCCAGGAGCTAATCCATGACGATTAATGCCGAACGCGTGACGTTTACCAAGAAAAAGAAGACGGTTGCCTGCCCCGTGCCCTTGGCACCGCTTGCCGACACGCATGCGCATCTGCTTTCGTTTTGGGGCAAAGAAGTGCCCGAAACGCTCGTGCGCGCCAAAGCCGCGGGCGTCGATCTGTTGGTGACGATGCTCGACCCCATCGCCGACAAGCGCAGCGTGACGGACTATAGCGACTGGCTCGTGCGCGAAATTCTGCCGATGCGGGATATTCCGCAGATCAAGTATCTCGCTGGCGTTCACCCCTATGGCGCGCCGGATTATACCGACGACATTCACGCACAGGTTGTTGCTGCGCTTGATGACCCTTTGTGCGTCGGCATCGGCGAGATCGGTCTGGACTATCACATGGATTACGACGACGACATCGCGCCGGCGCCCCACAGTGTGCAGATTGATTGCATGGCACGTCAGCTCGAAGTTGCCGTGCGCCGCAATGTGCCGGTGGAGCTGCACCTGCGGCACGAGGACTCGGATGGGGAGCGCACTTCGCACGTTGATGCGTACAACGTGCTGCGCGAGGTAGGCGTGCCTCAGGCCGGTTGCGTGCTGCACTGCTTTGGCGAGGATCGAGCTACGATGGAGCGCTTTGTGGGTTTGGGCTGCTATATCGCCTATGGCGGCGCGGCCACCTTTAAGCGCAACGACGACGTGCGCGAGGCATTTGCGGTGACCCCGCTCGATCGCATTTTGTTCGAGACGGATTGCCCGTATATGGCACCGGAGCCCATTCGTGGTCTTGAGTGCGAGCCGGCAATGATTTCTATCACGGCAAACACGCTGGTCAACGACCGTGTCGATCGTACCGGCGAGGATGCTGAGGCAATCGCGCGAGCAGCTTGGGAAAATGCCTGCAAACTTTTTCAAAAATAGTTCTTGCGTTCGCGGTAGCGCTCCGTTATTCTAATTCCTGCACGCGGGCGTGGCGGAATTGGCAGACGCGTACGGTTCAGGTCCGTATGGGGGCAACCCCATGAAGGTTCAAGTCCTTTCGCCCGCACCATTGATTGAAAGAGCTCCCAGCAATGGGAGCTTTTTTGTTATGGGCCCATCACGGGGACTTGAACCTGTGAAGGAGCGAGCGCCAAGAAAACGCGGAGCGTTTTTAGCGAGCTGGCGAGGACGCCGGCAGGCGGCCGAAGCCGGCGCGGATCCGCGAAGCAGATACGCGGACGTCCTTTCGCCCGAACCATTAAATGAAAGAGCTCCCAGCAATGGGAGCTTTTTTGTTATGGGCCTCCTGTTGATGTCACGTGGCTGCTTCGTGCGGGTATCCTAGTGCCAACGTGAGCCTATCAGAGGAGAGACCATGCTGTTGTCCGGAATCATTGCCGCCCTTACGAGTCTTCTGCTTCCCATCATCATTTTGTTGCTGCTGCTCCCCAACGCCTGCTATGTCGTTGAACAACAGCATGCCGTGATCATCGAGCGTCTGGGCAAGTTTAACCGCATCGTCAACGCGGGCTTCCACATGAAGGTGCCCGTGATCGACCGTAAGGCCGCCACGGTGAGTCTACGCACCATGAAAAACGGTTTTGGCATCGACGTTAAGACCCAGGACAACGTGACCATCGGCCTTGAAGTCTCTGCTCAGTACCACGTGAGCTATGACATGGGCGCTGGCCCGGCAGATTCGGGCATCTACAAGAGCTACTACATGCTGCAGGAGCCCGTCGACCAGATGCGCGATTTCATCACCGATGCCCTGCGCTCTTCCATCCCTGTCTACACGCTCGATGAGGTCTTTGCCAAGAAGGATGACATCGCCAAGGACGTCAATGCCACCGTGTCCGGGCAGATGGCTGCCTACGGCTTCACCCTCGTGTCGACACTCATCACCAAGATCGCGCTGCCGACCGAGGTCGAGAACTCCATGAACGACATCAATGCTGCCCAGCGAAAGCGCGCTGCTGCGCAGGAGCTCGCCGAGGCCGACCGCATCAAGCGCGTCACCGAGGCGACCGCCGAGGCCGAGGCGATGGAAAAGGCGGGCGAAGGCATCGCCAACCAGCGCAAGGCCATCGCGCTGGGCATCAAGGATTCGCTCGAGATCATCCAGGAGACGGGTGTCGGTAACGACGAGGCCAACCAGCTGTTCATGTTTACGCAGTGGTCCGAGATGATGACAGAGTTCGCTCGCACGGGTAAAACATCGACGGTCGTACTGCCGAGCGATTTCTCGCAGTCGGCCTCGATGTTCGAGCAGATGCTGACCGCCAGCAAAGTTCAAAACGATTCGAAGGAGTAGACGCGCGTGAAATACACCGTCGTTTGCGTCGGTAAGCTCAAGGAGCGCTTTTGGAAGGACGCGTGCGCTGAGTACACCAAGCGCCTAGGTGCCTATGCCAAGGTGGATATCCGCGAGGTGGCCGATATCGACCCGGCTAAGGCGGGCGGCGTGGATGCCGCACGCGACAAGGAGGGTGCGGCGATTCTCGCAGCCCTGCCGCCTCGAGCGCATGTGATCCTGCTTGCCATTGAGGGCAAAGAGCGCTCGAGCGAGGAGCTTTCGGCGCGGCTCGACGATCTTATGCTGCGTGGTAACAGCGACATCGCCTTTGTGATTGGTGGATCGGACGGCGTGAGCGATGACGTGCGCACACGAGCCGACGAGATGCTCAGCTTTGGACGTATTACCTTGCCGCACAACTTGGCGCGCGTGGTGCTGCTGGAGCAAATCTACCGCGCCTGCAAGATCAGCCGTGGCGAGCCGTATCACAAATAGGTCGGCAATACGAAACAATGCCGTGGGACAATAGCCTTCGTTTTGAAGAGCGTGTCTGAGAGGACTATGAGATATGAAGATCGGATTTGTCGGTTTTGGCAATATGGCGAGCGCTATGGCCGATGGCTGGATCGCCGCCGGTGTGGCTGCGAGCGATATGTGCGCCTGCGCGGGCCACTACGACGCCTTGGTCGAGCGTTGTGAGGCACGTGGGATGGTTGCCTGTCGTGATGCGGCGGAGGTTGTCGCCGCATCCGATATCGTGGTTGCTGCGGTCAAGCCATACATGATTGAGAAGGTCTTCGCTCCGCTCAAAGAAACCCTTGCCGACAAGGTTGTCCTTTCGGTCGCCTGGACCTGGGATAGCGCCAAGTGGGAGCAGGTCCTGCCGGGTGTCGCACACATCTCGACGGTGCCCAACACACCGGTTTCGGTGGGCGAGGGCGTTATCGCCTGCGAGAAGGCTTCCACGCTTAGCGATGAGCAGCGTGCCACGGTGCTCGGTCTGCTCGGAAAGCTTGGCACCGTCGTCGAGCTCGATTCGAGTCTGCTGTTTGTGGGCGGTACCGTGGGCGGTTGCGCACCGGCATTTGTCGCCATGGCGATTGAGGCCTTGGGCGACGCGGCCGTCAAGCACGGTATCCCGCGCGCCGATGCCTATCGCATTGTGAGCCAGATGGTGCTGGGCACGGCAAAGCTACAGCTTGCGACTGGCCAGCATCCTGCGGCGATGAAGGATGCCGTATGCTCACCCGGTGGCGCCACCATCAAGGGCGTCGTCGCGCTCGAGGACGCCGGCATGCGCAGCGCTCTGGTCAAGGCCATCGACGCCACCCTCCAGTAAAACCTGCCATTTAGGGACAGGTTTATTTTGGCAGGTTTTTCCTGCGGTTTTGTATCTTGAGCAAAAAGCGCCCCGCAACTGGATCAATTCCAGTGGCGGGGCGCTTGCGTTTGTCCAGATAAAACCGACCAAAATAAGCCTGTCTCTTTTTGGCAGGCTAGTCCCAGAAGCCGTCTTGATCGTCCTCGTCCTTGGGGCCGCGGTCGACATACATCTTATGGGTGCGCTTCTCCATTACAAAGGCAAGAATCGCAAACAGTAGGATGCCGCCGGCGAAAAGGATGGCAAAACCGGTGCGGGTGCCAAACAAAAAGGAAAAAACTGCGTCCATTGGGTGCCTTCTTGCGTAGTTGGGTTGGGTCGTAAACGCTCATAAGTATATACTTGCCCATACATGTACAAGGTTGCAACCTAAATGGAATGTATATCGCCGGAGGATCTAATGCTTGATATCAAGTTTGTTCGCGAGAACCCCGATGCCATCGATACCGCCATGGCCAACCGCCAGACGTCTTGGGATCGAGAGAAGTTCTTCGAGCTCGACGACGAGCGCCGTGCCGTCATCACCGAGGTCGAGGAGCTCCAGGCCACGCGTAATGCCGAGTCCAAGAAGATCGGCGCCCTGATGAAGGAGGGCAAGAAGGACGAGGCCGAGGCCGCCAAGGAGGCCGTGCGCGCCGTCAACGAGAAGATTGACGGTCTGGCCGAGCGCCGCACCGCTCTCGAGCAGGAGCAGTACGACTTTATGGCTCACCTTCCCAACATCCCTTGCGAGGCCACGCCGTACGGCAAGGACGAGGACGAGAACATCGAGCGCCGTCGTTGGGGCACCCCGCGCGAGTTCGACTTCGACTTTAAGCCGCACTGGGACCTGGGAACCGACCTCGACATTCTCGACTTCGAGCGCGGCAACAAGCTCTCCGGCAGCCGCTTCACCGTTCTCGGTGGCGCCGGCGCCCGTCTGGAGCGCGCCCTCATCAACTTCTTCCTCGACACGCACACCAGCCGTGGCTTTAAGGAGTGGTGGCCGCCCATTGTCGTCAAGCGTCAGACTATGTTCGGCACGGGTCAGCTGCCCAAGTTCGAGGACGACGCCTATCACGTCTCGGGCGATAACTTCCTGATCCCCACCGCCGAGGTCGTGCTTACCAACCTGCACGCCGGCGAGGTTCTCGATGCTGATACCCTGCCGCGCCGCTACACCGCCTTCACCCCCTGCTTCCGCGAGGAGGCCGGCTCCGCTGGTCGCGACACCCGTGGCATCATCCGCCAGCACGAGTTCGACAAGGTCGAGATGGTCAAGTTTGCCAAGCCGGAGGAGTCCGACGAGGAGCTCGAGAGCATGACCGCCCAGGCCGAGTACCTGCTGCAGCAGCTGGGCCTTCCGTATCGCGTGATTAGCCTGTGCACCGGCGACCTTGGCTTCTCTGCCCGTCAGACCTACGACATCGAAGTCTGGCTGCCGAGCTACAACGCTTACAAGGAGATCAGCTCCTGCTCCAACTGCGGCGACTTCCAGGCCCGTCGCGCCAATATCAAGTATCGCGACCCCGAGAACTTCAAGGGTTCGCGCTACCTGCACACCCTCAACGGTTCCGGTCTGCCGGCTGGCCGTACCATGGCCGCCATTCTGGAGAACTACCAGAACGCCGACGGCACCATCACGATCCCCGAGGTTCTTCGTCCCTACATGGGTGGCCTCGAGAAGATCGAGCCGGTTGCGTAGGTTGGCTGCATAAACGATTTGCAAGGGCGCTCCTTTCTGGGGCGCCCTTTTTGTGCGCAGTGCTTTACCATATCGTGCGGACAGCTCAATAGAAAACACACGAACAAACGTTCTGTATACAGCCATTTACCTGCTATGCTTTTGCTAGCTAAGAGCAAGAGAAAGGGGATGTGATGGAGCTGTTCGACGAGCGGGTTGTTTTGTTCCAGAGCGATGAGGGCGGGGAGCACCTGCTGGTAACGTGCGAGCCGTCGGGTATGGGTGGCTTGGTGGTTCGGCAGACGAGTGAGGGGCCATTGACGCAATGGTGCTATGAGGAGTCGCCGCATGTGGTCGAGACGTTTGTGGCGCATGAGGCGCTTGTTGTCCTTGAGCACTTCTATGGTGTTGGAACTTCTAATCAGGTGGCCCGAATGCTGAGCATCTCGTTTGCCGACTACGACTGTGCCCAACGGGTGCGGTCGCTTCTGGGGGAGCTTGGCGCCGGGTTCGATGTGATCGAAAAGCCAATCGATCGCACGAAAAGCGCTGATGCTCGTGGCGCAGCGTAACAAATTGTGGCTCGCGCGAAAAAAGTTTGAGATTTTGCTTGACTCTAACGAACTAAAGTGGTTTTATATGTCTTGCGCTGCGGCGTTACCTCAGCTGGATAGAGGGTCTGACTACGAATCAGAACGTCATAGGTTCGAATCCTATACGCCGCACCAATCGAACTTAAAGCCTCCGGCAACGGGGGCTTTTCTTTTAGGCGGTCACCGCATGGATCCGAACCTCGGTCGAGGCGCGGGCGTAAAGAAAACGCGGAGCGTTTTTAGCCCGCGGGCGAGTCCGCCGGCAGGCGGGCGAAGCCGGTGCGTATCCGCGCAAGCGGATACGCGGAATCCTATACGCCGCACCAATCGAACTTAAAGCCTCCGGCAACGGGGGCTTTTCTTTTAGGCGGTCACCGCATGGATTCGAACCTCGGTCGGGGTGTGAACAGCCCAATCACCACTCCGTAAAATTTTTTCAAATTGTCGCTTGACCCATCGGGGGCTCGCGTGCATAATAATCCGTGCGTTGCGGCGTTACCTCAGCTGGATAGAGGGTCTGACTACGAATCAGAACGTCATAGGTTCGAATCCTATACGCCGCACCAATTGACTTTAAAGCTCCCGGCAACGGGGGCTTTTCTTATATGGGAGCATTGCGGAGATTCGAACCTCGGTCGAGGCGCGAGCGTCAAGAAAACGCGGAGCGTTTTCAGCGAGCGGGCGAGCACGCCGGCAGGCGGGCGAAGCCGGCGCGGATCCGCGCAGCGGATGCGCGGAGTCCTATACGCCGCACCAATTGATCTTGAAGCTCCCGGCAACGGGGGCTTTTCTTATATCGCGATACGTCGAGGATCGCGCCAAGTGCTCCAAATGAGTAAAAATCAAATTCGATAACTTTTTTTGAAAAAACGCTTGACCATTATTCAGTCCATGTGCATAATAATCAACAAGTCGCGGCGTTACCTCAGCTGGATAGAGGGTCTGACTACGAATCAGAACGTCATAGGTTCGAATCCTATACGCCGCACCATTTGAGCTTGAAGCCTCCGGCAACGGGGGCTTTTCTTTTATGGCGGCATCCCATGGATTCGAACCTCGGTCGAGGCGCGAGCGTGAAGCGGACTATTTCTTATCGACTCGTGTAAGATTCCGAGTAGGTGTCGCGGCCCATCCGCGACCGCTCCTTCTTTCAACGACTGATCAGGGTGATATTTCGTGGCAGAGCGTCCGACATACAAGCTCAGGTTTCTCGACCCCAAAAAGCGTTTTCCATCGATACCAGAGCAGCCTGCGGGGCGCTCATATGGTGTTGTCTGGAAAGTCTTTGGCGAGGACCCCAAAGAGTCGTGCTATGTCGTCGAATTCGTCGGCAAAACTCACATATCGCTCTTGGGCTACGTGAGCGTGTCGGGCAAGGTTTATAAGGTTGACCGCCCTGTTCGGGAAGTACCGCTGCCCGAGGACCCTGACATGGAGCTGGTCCTTCACGAGTCCGATTCCAGTATTGGCGAGATTATGGTGAGGGAGGCCAACGGAGCAATGCACGCGTGTGCGCGAACTGCCGGCTCTCCCGAAGGCCCCATGCGCGAGCAGTCCGACCACGAGACATGGAATTCGACCCGCGCCCTTCCTTACGGCGAGTTCATGGCCTCGATGTTCTTGCGCTACGTGATATTTGCCAACTCCGAAAGCGCTCTTGCGAACACGACGGGCGTCGACGGTCTCGATGCAGGCATGCAAAACGTTGTCGACAAGATCAAACTCGTAAAGTTGCCCGAGCCGGTCGAGGTGTTTTTGGGCTTTGACACGGCACCGCTCCCCGATGCTATCGAGACGCTGCTTTACCGTGTTGACCATGCCGAGAATCCGAGCGGTATCGAGCGCTATGCTGCCGCTCTTATGAGCGAGATCGACTTGCCCCGCCTGCGCACCATTGCTGCCAAGTCCGAAATGAGCCTAGCGCGCATCGACCGCTCAAGGCTGTTCTATCTCAATTTTGATCGTAGCCTGCTGGACCAGGACGAGATTGACATGCTGCTTGCCATCGAGTGCCGTCTCAACCGCCTCTCCGGCATCCTTGAGCGCATCGGGGCCGGATTGGTCCCCGCGGCATCCTCGCCGAGCCTTGAGGGCTGCGCGCTCTTTGATGCGTGGCATATCGCCAAGACAACCAACGATGTTCCCCGACTGCTCGATACGACCTCGAGCGACAACCCGTGGGGCAAACCCGGAACGGTAGCTTGCCAGCCGGGCGGTGAGTGGGACGTGCGTACCCGCTTCGCGCGTATCGTCGAGGCGCTTAACGTGGTCACACGGCTCGACTATACCTATCGGGCAAACGTTGCCGAGGGGATTATGCTCGTTCGGTTTGGGCACTCTGTCGTGGATGCCATGCCACAGCGTGAATACGACGCTCAGGAGGATGTCTGGCGCGAGTTGGACGAGAACGCGCGTGTGATTTGGGCCGCGGAGCACGACGCGCGCGTGGCGCTTACGCTGGCAGCGGCTTGCTTTGCCGCAGGTGCCTGCATTGCGTGCTGCTGTGTTCAGATTGCGGCTCCCGACGGCGAGCAGGGCGAGCGCGTCATTGCAACATATTCCTTTGGGCGTGCGGCCTATCTGGCCAATTGCGTGCCTGTCGCCAAGGATCTAGAGAGCATGGATATGGACGATATGCCGTGCAAGCGCATGCTTAAGGCATATGAGTCGGACGCGCCGGATGCGATTGAGCCTGCAGAGGTTCACGCTCGCCCGCGTGACGACCACCGTTCGCTACCGCCGGCGTTGCGCGACCTGCTGCTTGCCGATACGGCTGATGAGCTCGAGGTCATGGAGATGGACGATGACCCGTATGTGGCGCGCGTCGTCGAGTTGCGCGAGCAGGCAAAAGTTGACCGTGCAAGCGCGTTTGAGGGCTTCTCCCGTCTTGTTGAGGAGTTGGAGGCTAAGTGCGCCGTTGCCGAGCTTTTGGCAACGGGTCCGGTCCAGACGCAGTTTTGCGACAACCAGCTGGTGCGTATGGTGCTGCCGGTAATGGAGGAAGATCGCTCGGTGCGCATCCTGCGCGCTCCCGACGCGCTCTATTTTGCTCAGCACGAGATCTGCAGCTTTTACGCCGAGCAGGAGGATTTTGAACGGGCATTGCCCGAGGTGCGTCGTCTTTACGATCTGGCTCGCTCGTCCATGCAATCGCACTTTGCGCTCATCAACGTGCTGGCGCGCCTGGAGCGCTTTGACGAGATTATCGAGGTGGCGCGACACGGCCTGCGCATTGCCAGTGACCGTTCCGCAATCGGTTATCTGTTCTATCGTCTGGCGTTTGCCTATTGGAACTGCGACCAGCTCGAGCTCGCGTTGGCGTGCTACCGCCTCGTGCCGCGCGGCGAGGAGTCGGGTTGCAGCGCGTTGGAGGAAATGCAGGGCCTTATGAACGAGATGGGCGTCAATGAGCCGCCGACGTTCGAGGATGCGGTTGAGACCATCCGTAAAGCCGGGCTCGAGCTGCCTCCCGTGCCCGCCGTGACCAACCAGCTGGCGGATGCTGCCGTGCAGTTGGTCGATAACGGCTTCTTTTTCCTGGCGCGCGTCTGCATCTTCCAAATGTGGCGCACCATGGGCAACGACGAACTTGGCTCCCTCAACCGCTCGTTGGGGTAGGGGCGATATAGAGGGGCCGCACCGCGCTATTTGTATCGGCGCGGGCGGGAGGACCCGGCAGGATCGGTAAGGCATAAAGCCGCCGAGCCTGCTAAAACTGTTAAACTCTGCTAAAGTTGCTAAACTTTGTTAAAGTTGTTAAAACTAGCAGAGGAGGGCAGAATGACGAAAGCTGTTAACCCCTTTAAGCCAACGGCGGGCATGAATCCGCCTGAGCTTATCGGACGGGACACTGTTTTGGATGACTTTGCCGAGGCTCTTGAGAATGGTCCTGGTGCCCCCGATCGACTCATGCGCATCTCGGGCGTCCGAGGCACAGGTAAAACGGTGCTCCTTAATGCATTGGGTGACCTTGCACGCAAAAAAGGATTCGAGGTCGTTGACGTTGCCTCCAATGCTGGTTTTTGCAATAGAATCCTCGAGGCTCTGCAGCGAAACGTTCGTCTTGAATCAATCTCGATTTCCCCATCGATTTTAGGGGTCAGCCTTGGCTCCATGGAGATGTCGAAGTCGGCCTCTCATCTGGGCGAGGCGATGTACGATGCTGCAAAGCGCGGTGGTCTGCTCATTACGCTCGACGAGATCCAGGATGCCTCAACTGAGGAAATGCGCGAGCTAGGCAATGAGATGCAGCTCTTGATCCGCCAAGGAGCGAATGTCGCTTTCGCTTTCGCCGGGCTGCCGACATCGGTAGATGGCGTGGTGGTGGATGATACGTTGACGTTCCTTCAGCGAGCCAAACATGTTGAACTTACTCGGCTTTCCGATTTTGAAGTTGGCGGATCGTTTGAGGATACGATGAGACGAGCGGGCAAGGAGCTCGACAAAGGTGCCGCTGAGCTATTAACAAAAGCTTCGGCAGGCTATCCCTTTATGGTCCAGCTGGTCGGATATTACGCTTGGCAGGTTGCTGCGCGCAGTGGGGCGGAGAGCGTGAGCGAAGAGGCGGCTCGTAAGGGTATCCAGGCGGCTCTTGATAGCTTTAATGCTATGGTGATTGCCCCAGCGCTGCGCAGGGTGTCGGAACGGCAGTTTCAGTATCTCGCGGCGATGGCTCAATGCGAGGGCGTCGATATCGCCAACGGCGATATCGCCAAGAAGATGGGTTTGCCGGCGAACAAAGTTGGGTCATATCGCAAGCGTCTGATCGATGCGGGGTTGATTGAGCCCGCGGGCTATGGCTGTGTTTCGTTTGCAATTCCGTACATGCGCGATTATCTGTTGGAGACCGTTCGAGAGAACTAATAAAGAATGGGCTGTCCGCGCTGTCGCTGGGGCCGTCCTTGTATCTTTGTCTCAATCTGTAACATCTGGAGGGGATTACGGCCTGCAAATGTTACAGATTGAGATGATTGACTGAGACGTTTACTGGTAAAAGAGAGGTAAAAGAGGAAACGCCTCAAAATTCCCCTTGCCCAACTTCGGCTGTTTGGTTACTATAGAACGGCTGTTACGGAGAGCTGACCGAGAGGCCGAAGGTGCTCGCCTGCTAAGCGAGTATGCCCCAAAAGGGCATCTGGGGTTCGAATCCCCAGCTCTCCGCCAGTATGACTTTGAAGAAGGGTCCCATTTGGGGCCCTTTTTTATTATCAAGAATGGCGGCTGGGGATTAGAGTCCGAAAGGGCGTGAACATTAGGCAAACACGGGGCGCTTGAAAACGGGGAGACCCAGGCGTGCTCGTGCACCCCGGTGTGGGGTTCCGAGGGGATGGAGTAGAAATATGGTAAAGGTCGGGCTGCGTAAGCCGAATCTAAAGACATCACTCAAGGCAAGAACGACCGGCAGAGCGAAGCGCGCGGTAAAGCGGGCGATAATCCCCGGCTATGGTAAGAAGGGCATGGGGTGGATCAAAAATCCGAAGAAGGCTGCTTACAATGCCGTATACAGCAGAACGACCGTCGGAGTTGGGGATGTCGCTCGCGCCGTTGCTAAATCAGGCGCTCGGAGCTCGGCGTCAAGGACGTCCTCAATTACTGTTTCATCGCATGAAATTACACCTTTGGCGAAGCCTGAACAGAAATCTCTCACTCGAGAGATTACGTCGGTTGACAGGGCAAACAAGGCGCTTTTGCTATGCTTCTTTCTTGGGTGGTCGGGCGCTCATAGGGCGTATGCACGGATGTGGGGTAGCTTCTTTCTATATCTCTTTACCTTTGGCCTTTTTGGATTTGGTTGGCTGTTTGATATTGTGACACTACTGATGAGACGCTCCGAGCTAAGGCGTCTCGGCGACAGTGATCCGACTCAACAGCAAGCGCCATGTTCCGTTGATTCTACATTCGATCGAAATGTCGCCGACTCCGGAAATTGGGAACAGCGTGGAGATGGGGAGGCTGCGGCTCGGCTAGAGCTTCAACGTAAAAACCGTGCCTATATGGAAGAAAACGGCATCGACGTGGAGATGTTTACCGAGGAAAAGGTCGCGGCGGACGCCTTGCGAACCATTGAGTCGGTATGCCCGTGCATGCTTAGGTTTGACCGAGGCATGAGCGAAGAGGAGCCAAGCATCAGCTTTTGCTCTCCAACAAAGACGGGGAAAATGCCCAAGAATGTCGTCGAGGCCCGCATTTACCATCAGGACGTGAAGCTATTGATGGATTCCCACGGCTTCGAATTGCCGGAGTATGGTGACAGCATCAATGTCACGATTAGTTATCTAGCTGATGGGCGCATAAATAAAGTCGATATCCATGGGTTCCATAATGGCCGCTCCGTTAGTGTCTCCATTCGCAGGCGGAGCGACGATCTTGTTATGACGAGTGCGGGCACCATCGGAGAAACGGGTGCCTGGCAATCGCTGTGTCCTGGGGCAGACCCCTCAGCTGGGGATCTTTTCAGGGCCTTGACCAAGGAGGTCGAAAGGATCTACTAGCATGCCCGGTGGACCCGTTTTCAAGGTCCGAAAAGACACAGCGAAGGTAAACGGCTAGCAATGTCGCTTTGGTGATTCTGACGCATCCCGTTTAAGAGGTATTCAAAAAGAGGCGCCCCGTTGGACGCCTCTCCAATCTCAAATGTAATGTTCCCCCAGCCCTACACCTCGGGCGCCTTGGCGATGGTCTCGCTTTCTGCCGTAAGTGGGCGGTTGTCGATGCGGCGGCCCAAGCGGTCGAGTTTTACAAGGAGCCACTCAATGGGATTCGGCCCCGAGTCTTCCTCGTCGGCAACCAAATCCATGACGGCGATCTTGGTGCCGTCTTGCTTGAGCGTCACGCTGCCCACCTTGTCGCCCACATGCACCGTGCCCGAAAGGTCATCGTAGGTAACCTTCTCGGTCACCTCTCCAGCAAGCGAAAAGACGGTTGCCTGAGCTGCGGGGTCGGCGAGCGTGGCATCGATCGTCTTGTCCGTCCAATCGGTCTGGCTAATGCGCGCGATGAGCGGATTGCCGTTGGTGGTCTTTTCCTGCGTGTTGGCGATCGCAACCGTCACCTTGTGGCCGTAGTACCAGTTGGCAAGGGCGGCCGTGTCGGCAAAGCGCTGGTCGGTGGTGCTGGAGTTCAAAACGACGGTGTAGGTCTCGTCGCCATCGCGGTTGTAGGCTCCCGTAAAGCAATAGCCGGCATCGTCGGTGGTGCCGGTCTTACCGCCGATATTGCCGTCCTGCCCCAGCAGCTCATTGTGTGTATCCATGGAATGAGAATGGTCGGAACCGTCGGCGCCCGTAACCTCAATCCAGGAATCATCGCTCGCCACGATTTCGCGGAACGTATCGCTCTTCATTGCCTCCTGCATCATCAGGGCTACATCGTGCGCGGTAGAGTGCATGTCGCCGGTCCACTCATCAAAGTCCAGACCGTGCGGATTCTCAAAAAGCGTTCCCGTGCAGCCGAGCTTTTTAGCGCGCTCGTTCATGGCCTTTACAAAGGTGGCCACGGCGTCCTTGGTCTTGGGGTCGATCTTTTTGCCCACGTGCTCGGCAAGCGCGATGGCGGCATCGTTGCCCGAGGGGATCATCAGACCGCGCAGAGCTTGCTCCACGGTGAGCTCGTCGCCTTCGAGCAGGCCGGCGGTCGAGTTGCCTACGGTGGCGGCAGCATTGCTCACCGTGATCTTCTCGTCCATCTTGCAATTCTCGACGGTTAGGATTGCGGTCATGACCTTGGTGATCGAGGCAATCTTGACCTGTTTGTCAGCGTCGCGGGCATAGTAGACGGTGCCGTCTTTGCCCATGACGAGGGCATTGGTCGCATCGATATCGGGCAGGTTTTCGGCCGTGATGCCGCGCGCATCGGCGGTTTTGCCGCAAACATTGTCGGTCGTGAGCACTTGGGCGCCGGCGACGGTGGGCGCGCCAGCGGCAAGGGCGATAGCGCAGACAAAGCCGGCGGCAAGCTGGGCTGAGCGCTGTGCAAAAGAGGTGAGGGGCTTCACAGATTTCGCTTTCGACGGGATGGTCTCTTCTGGAACTAGAGTATATCGTTTGCCGGCGTCGGCAATCATCGCGTGCGTGCGTGGCCCACATCTGCGCCCGAACGGGCACAAGGGTGCTTAAGGCCGACTTAATCACCCACGCTTGTTGTGTGTGGCGTGCGTCGACTCGGGCATAATGGAGCGCGAGAGGAGCACGCATGAATGAGCGCATTTTGGTAGTTGATGACGAGAAGGCCATCGCCGACTTGGTTGGTATCTACCTTACAAAAGAGGGCTTTGATGTCCAGATTGCCTATAGCGGGGCCGATGCTGCCAAGGCAATCTTGGAGCAGGAGTTCGATCTGGCGCTGCTGGATGTCATGCTGCCCGATATCGATGGTTTTGAGTTGCTGCGTACGATCCGTTCCAGCCATACCTATCCCGTGATCATGCTGACGGCGCGTGATGCCCAGCAAGACAAGATCGAGGGCCTTTCGCTTGGCGCGGACGATTACGTGGTTAAGCCGTTCCGTCCGCTGGAGCTCATCGCGCGCGTGCACGCTCAGCTTCGCCGCTACACCAGCTACGGTAGCCGCTCGCAGGCGGCCGAGTCGCCGACCATCCAGCTCGACGGCCTGGAGATCAACCGCGATGCTCGTTCCGTGGCAGTGGACGGTTCGCCGGTTCGCCTCACGCCCATCGAGTATTCCATCTTGCTGTATCTGGTCGAGCATCATGGCAGCGTGGTGGCCGTTGAGGACCTGTTCCGCGCGGTGTGGAACGAGGACTTTATGCCCGGTTCCAACAACACGGTGATGGTGCACATTCGCCACCTGCGCGAAAAGATCGGCGACGACGCACAAAAGCCGCGCTTTATCAAAAACGTCTGGGGCGTCGGCTACATAATCGAATAACGCCTTTGATGGTGGGGAAGTGGATATGACAAAAGACGATAGGCGGGCATTCGAGGTGCCCGATCGGCTCTTTGAATACGTGAGGTCGGTCGTCGACAACCGCGCGCTTGCAACGGTGCTGCTCTTTTTGCTGAGCCTGCTGCTGATTGGCATCGACAACATCGTCGGAATCTTGGCGGTGCTGCTTGTCGGCTTTTTGCTGATCGATCGATTTGAGATCGTGCGCCGCTGCGTGGTGATTGGCGGCGCCGCGTGGGCCATGACGTTGGCGATTGGCGCCATGGCGCTCGGCGGCATCGAAGGGCCGGTGTTGTTCGATGCCGGCTTTGTATTCAACATGCTTGGCTTTGTGCTGGCGCTTGCCGTGTGCGTGCTGTTCTTGTGCGGCCGCGCCCTGTACTACCAGGGCTACGAGCAGGGCGAGCAGCATGCCGATTGTGTGCTGGCTGCTCGTATTCAAGATCGCCTGATCGATCACCCCGACACCTGGGACAACATCGACGGCGACTTCTTGGAGGTCGAGGGCGCCCTTAACCGCGTGCGTGACCGTGAGCGCAAGGTGCAGCAAGCTCTGCGTGACGAGTCGCATCGCAAGGACGATCTGGTCACGTACTTGGCACATGACCTACGCACCCCGCTTGCCAGTGTGGTGGGCTATCTTTCGCTGCTGCAAGAGGCTCCTGAGCTGCCGGTTGAGCAACGTGTGCACTTTACGGGCGTGGCTCTCGACAAGGCGCACCGGCTCGATGCGCTCATCGAAGAGTTCTTCGATATCACGCGCTTTGACTTCCACGATATCGTGCTCACGCGCGGCTATGTTGATCTGGGGTTGCTGCTGGCGCAGGTCGCCGATGAGTTCTATCCCATTCTCAACGAACAGCATAAGGAAGCACAGATTGATGTGCACGAGGACCTGACGGTGCTTGTGGATGGCGACAAGATGGCGCGCGTGTTCAACAACATCATGAAAAACGCCGTCGCCTATAGTTACGAAGGCTCGACCATTACGATCGAGGCCCGACGCCAAGATGACGGCGGCGTGCGCGTGCGCTTTATTAACCATGGTGACCCGATTCCCGCGGCTAAGCTCAAGGTGATCTTTGAGAAGTTTTATCGCCTGGATGCAGCGCGTGCGACCAATCGCGGCGGTGCTGGGCTGGGCCTCGCCATCGCCAAGGAGATTGTATGCGCGCATGGCGGTACCATCGCGTGCGAATCGACGCCCGAGCATACCGTCTTTACCATCGAGCTGCCTGCCGCGTAGCGTAGGCGCCCTTACAAACACCTGACAATGCGCTCACGTGCATATGAGCCGCGATTTCTACTATCGATACTGCTGAATTGATATCGATGTGGAGGTATGCGGTATGACGGCTGCTGCGGCTATGGAGCCCACGGAGCTCGAGGAGCTAATGGAGGCGCAAGCCGAGGCTGCGCACGAGCGCGAAGTCGGGGACGCGACTCGTCCCACGGCGCAGGATCTTGCCGCCTCGTCGACGCGCATCGACGTCGAGGGCCTCGATCTGTTCTATGGCGACCACCACGCGCTCAAGGACGTATCCATCAAGATTCGCGACAAGCAGATCACCTCGTTTATCGGTCCTTCGGGCTGCGGCAAGTCGACGCTGCTGCGTTGCTTTAACCGCATGAACGACGACATCAAGGACTGCCGCATCGAGGGTAAGATCGCGCTCGACGGCCAGGATATCCTGGGCGACTACGACATCTGCCGCCTGCGCCAGCGCGTGGGCATGGTGTTCCAGCGCCCCAACCCGTTTCCCATGAGCATCTACGACAACGTCGCGTATGGTCCACGCGGCATGGGCGTGCGCGACCGCGCCGTTCTGGATGAGTTGGTCGAGGACTCTCTTCGTCGCGCTGCGCTATGGGATGAGGTCAAGGACAAACTCAAGGAGTCGGGGCTGGGCCTTTCGGGCGGGCAGCAGCAGCGTCTGTGCATCGCCCGCGCGCTTGCCGTGCAGCCCGATATTCTGCTGATGGACGAGCCCACGAGCGCTCTCGATCCCGTGTCGACGCTGGTGGTTGAGCAGCTGGCCTGCGAGCTCAAAGAGACCTGTACGCTCGTGGTCGTTACGCACAATATGCAGCAGGCGGCGCGCATCTCCGACTCGGTCGCGTTTTTCTTGCTGGGTGAGTTGGTGGAGCACGCACCCACCGCTCAGCTCTTCAAAAATCCCACCGACCCGCGCACGGCGGATTATTTAACGGGACGTTTTGGCTGATACCATCTAGTAAAGGTACCTTTAGGGTTAAGATGCGGTCATGCCGGCCGCAAAGGGGTTCAACATGATCTATTACGTCGAGGACGATGACAACATCAGGGATTTGACGGTCTATGCACTGCGCAAGCAGGGAATCGAGGCCGAAGGCTTTTCGTGCGATGGCGAGTTTAAGGCCGCCGTGGCGCGACGGGTACCCGATGCCGTCCTGCTCGACATCATGCTGCCCGATACCGATGGCTTGGCGATTATGCGTCGCCTGCGTGCCGACCGCCTGACGGCGACGGTGCCCATCATGATGCTTACCGCCAAGGATACCGAGCTCGACAAGGTGATGGCGCTCGATGGCGGTGCCGACGATTACCTGACTAAGCCGTTTTCGCTCATGGAGCTTGCGAGCCGCTGCCGCGCACTGCTGCGTCGCGGCGGCATGGTCAAGCAGGCGAGCGATGTGCTCAGCGTGGGCGACATCGTGCTCTCGCCCAGCCATCGCGAGGTGACCGTTGCCGGCGAGCCGCTTAAGCTCACCCTGCGCGAGTTCGACCTGCTCGAGTACCTCATGCGCAAGCCCGGCGTGGTTTTTACCCGCGAGTCGTTGCTGCAGAGCGTGTGGGGCTGGGACTTCGACGGCGGTTCGCGCACCGTTGACGTGCACGTGCAGACGCTTCGCCAAAAACTGGGCGAGCATGCCAGCGCCATCGAGACCGTGCGCGGCGTGGGCTACCGCTTGGCCGAGCCTTCTGCCGGTGATGGTGCCGAAGGTGACGACACCGCGGCCACCGCATCGGAGGAGTAACCCGTGGTCTTCGCCCCCCAGGGAAAACATACGCTGTCGCACCGCGTTTTTGTGACGATCTTTGTCTGCGCCATGGCGGTTATCGTGGCGTTTACGGTGCTGGGTGCGTTCTTTGTGCAAAACACCTTGGCGGATGCCACGAGTGCCAATCTGGCGCAGGAAACCGAGCTCATTGCTGCCGCTCTCGACGAACAGCAGGAGCCCATCCCGTTCTTGCGTAGTCTCGATCGAGAGGACTTGCGCATCACGCTGATTAACAAGGATGGATCGGTTGCCTACGACAACGAGGCGTCGCCTTCCACACTGCCCAACCATGGCGATCGCCCCGAGGTCATCGAGGCCTTTGAGAGTGGTTCGGGTTCCGCGGAGCGCGCAAGCTCTACGCTCGACGAGATTATGCTGTATCGCGCCGTCGCCCTTGATAACGGCCAGGTTGTCCGCTTGGCGCAGGCCCAGCCTGGCGTTGCGGCGATTTTGCTGTCGATGGTGGCGCCGATGCTGCTTATCGCAGCAGCGGGTGCGGTACTCTCGTTTTTTATGGCGCGCCGCGAGTCCCGTGCCATCATCGCGCCTTTGCAAGAGGTGGATTTGGACCACCCACGCCGTAGCTATGAGCACGCCTATGCCGAGATGGTCCCCATGCTTGAGCGTATTGAGTCGCAGCGCCAGGAGCTCAAGCGCCAAATGGCGGTGCTGGCGGACAACGACCGTATGCGCCGCGAGTTCACGGCGAATATCACCCATGAGCTCAAGACGCCGCTTACGGCGATTTCGGGCTATGCCGAGCTCATCGCAAACGGCATGGTCGAGGGCGAGGGCGACCTGCGCAACTTTGGCGGTCGCATCTATCGTGAGGCGGGCCGCTTGGCAGCGCTTGTCAACGATATCCTTACGCTGTCTAACTTGGACGAGGCCGAGCGTGCAACTGAGGGCGAGGCGGTGCCCATTGGTTCCACGGAGCCTATTGAGCTCTTGCGTGCCATCTACGCGGTTGAGCAGCGTCTTGAACAGGTCGCCCGTCAGGCGAATGTGACGATAAGTCATGAGACCAAGCCTGTGGTCATCGAAGGCGTGTCGCGCTTGATTGACGAGCTCATCTATAATCTGGCGAGCAACGCCATCCGCTACAATCGACCCGGCGGTGCGGTTACGCTGCAGTGCGGCACCAACGACGAAGGCCATCCGTTCCTTGCGGTCGCCGACACGGGAATCGGTATCGCGCCTGAAGAACAGGGCAAGGTATTTGAGCGGTTCTATCGCGTGGACAAGAGTAGGTCCAAGGCGCGCGGCGGAACCGGTCTGGGGCTTGCAATTGTCAAGCATGCGGCCCTGTATCATCACGCCACGCTCGATTTGTCGAGCGAGTTGGGCGTGGGAACCACCATTACGGTGACGTTTCCCATACGGCAGGACGAGCCATTCGCATAGCGATACAACATAGATATTGATGCAGACGCCGCATTTGACTTTCGGGTGCGGCGTTGTTGTGCAATTTTACGATTGCTTCCGACATTTTTACAGGAGAGCCTGTTTCTTATGTATAGAGTTTGGTCTCGGTAAAAAGATGCGATAACATACGGACAGTTTTGTCAATCCGAACTGGGGAAATGAAAGGCAAGCTGCATGACCCTTCTCGAACTGTTCCAGCTGCTGAAGAAGCACCTTCAGCTGGTCATCACCCTTCCGGTGGTCTGCGCGATCGCCATGGGCATCGTGTCCTTCGTTGCGATGGACAACACCTATACCGCGACGACGAGCATGTACATTCTCGCCAAGACCGACGATAGCGGTCAGATGAGCTACAACGATCTCTCGGCGAGTCAGATGCTTTCCAACGATATCGCCACGCTGCTGGATAGCGATAGCGTTAAGAGCGGCGCAGCCAATGAACTGGGCCTCACCGATCTGGATGACTACAAGGTGTCTGTTTCCTCCGAGACCACCACGCGTGTCATTACGCTTTCGGTTACCGGCACCGATGCCAAGGAGACGGCTAAGGTCGCAAAGGCCATGGCCAGCTCGGTGAGTACGGTCGCTCAGAACGTCGGCGCTGCCCAGAGCATCAACGTTATCGACGAGGCTAAGACTCCCGAAGTCCCCAGCGGCCCCAAGCGTATGCTGTACGTTGCTGTCGCGTTCCTCGCGGGCATCTTTATCGCAGTTGCCTATGTCGTTTTGGCAGACATGCTCAACACCCGCATCCGCGGTGCCGAAGAGGCAGAAGAGCTCCTGGGCATTCCCGTTGTTGGCCGAATTCCGGCTATGAAAGGTGGTAAATAGGCATGGCTAAGGCAAAGAACACCGATAAGCTCGTTGTACAGAATGCCGCCAAGACCCTTCTGGCCAACATCCGCTTTGCGAGCGTGGACGACCCCATTCGCACCATCACCGTTACGTCCTCGATTCCCAACGAAGGCAAGTCTACGGTTTCCATCAACCTTGCCCAGGCTATCGCCACGAGCGGCAAGTCCGTGCTCCTGGTCGAGGCCGATATGCGCCGCAGGTCCCTTTCCGATATGCTCGGCGTTCGTTCGCGCGGCGGACTCTATGCGGTCCTTTCCGAGCAGATCTCCATTGACCAGGCAATTGTCGAGACGGGTCAGAAGAACTTCTACTTCCTCGATGCCGAGCCGCATATTCCCAATCCTGCCGACATCATCGTCTCTCACCGCTTTGCCAAGTTGGTAAAGGCACTGTCCGCCAAGTTCCAGTACGTCATCTTTGATGCTCCCCCGGTCGGCACCTTCATCGATGCTGCCGAGATTGCCAGCCTGACCGACGGTACGCTGTTCGTGGTGCGCGAGGACTTCACCAAGCGCGAGGAGGCACTCAACGCTATCGGCCAGCTTAAGAAGTCCGAGAAGGTCAAGCTCATCGGTACCGTTATGAACTACTGCGAGACCGAGACCAGCGAGTACTACTACTCCTACTACACCAAGGACGGTAAGAAGGTTAAGAAGGGCTCCGACGATCAGGGGACTTCCAAAAAGGGCATCTTCATCAACCGAGCAAACGTTTAGTTGATTAAGGCTGACCTATGCGTGACATTCATTGCCATATCTTGCCGGGTGTAGACGACGGCGCCGCCGATCTCGATGAGAGCTTGGCGATGCTCGAGGCTGCCAAGCGGGCCGGTGTAACCAGAATCGTTTGCACTCCTCACTGCCGTGATCCCTATTTTGATTACGACAAGATGTGGGATGCCTTTGAGCTGCTGCGTGATAACGCTGACGGTTTTCCGCTCCAGATGGGCTTCGAGGTCAACCATCGAAAGCTCGTTGAGCTTGGTATCGATGCCGCGGAGCACTTGCATTTCGATGGGACCAACGAGTTTCTGCTCGAACTTTCGACGCATGCCGATGCGTATGCGTTTAGAGAGTACGAGAACACGATTTACGATTTGCAGTGCCGTGGCTACCAGGTGATCATCGCTCATCCTGAGCGCTATCGTGCGGTTCAAAAGGATGTAAGCGTGGCGGAGCGTCTGGTCGATATGGGCTGCAAGCTGCAGGCTTCGGCGGACTTTATTGCCGGCGGTCGCTTTGGTCGCGAGAAAAAGCCGGCACAGCGCCTGTTCGATCAGAACCTGTACAGCTTCATCGCGAGCGATGCCCATAACGTGGGTCATTACGACTGCCTGGCGAAGGCTCGCGCGAAGTTTAGCGTACGCGGAGCTCATTTTCGCTAAAATCTGTCCCTAACGTTCGCATTGAATGAAAGGGCAGCCATGGATATCCAACTTAAGACGGGATGCTTTGATGACGCGGCGTTGGTGCGCCGCGTCGTTTTTATGGACGAGCAGGGCTACGAGAATGAGTTCGACGCTATCGACGAGGATCCAAACTGCATTCATGTGACGCTCTATGTAGACGGCGAGCTTGCCGGTTGCTCGCGCGTGTTTCCCGAAGAGCTTGAGCGCGTGGCTGACGCAGAGGCCCCGGTGTTGCCGGCATGCGACATGGACGAAGGCGTTGCGGCGGGGGAGACCTACATTATGGGGCGCGTCGCCGTGCTGCCGGCTATGCGTCGTCGCGGACTGGCGAGTGCGATCGTGGAGACCAGTGCTTCGTGTGCACGCGATGCCGGCGCCAAGCTTATTAAGCTGCATGCGCAGGAATACGTGCTGCCGCTCTATGTAAAGGCGGGCTACACGCAAATTGCCCCGGTAGATTACGAAGACGAGGGCCAGCCCCATGTCTGGATGGCCAAGCGCGTAGATGGCAGATAGGGACGTTCCTTTTCTGCCGGCAGCTGGGGACACTCCTTGGCAATTGACGCATTGGAGCGCTCGGACATACAGTTTTTCGATTCCGTATGTATATATGCGCGCTATTGGGTTATAAAATCTAAGTCTGAACATAGCAGGTCTGCGATGCGGCTCGGGCAACCGGGCCGTTTTTGCGGACGGGGGTAGCGCGAAAGGACTGCACATGCGTCAATTTAAGACCGAGAGCAAAAAACTGCTCGACCTCATGATCAACTCCATCTACACCAATAAGGAAATCTTCCTGCGCGAGCTTATCTCTAACGCGAGCGACGCCGTCGACAAGCTCAACTTTAAGAGCCTGCAGGATCCGAGCGTCAAGATCAACCAGGGCGACCTGGCCATTCGCGTCTCCTTTGATAAAGACGCCCGCACCATTACCATCTCGGATAACGGCATTGGCATGACCGCCGAGGAGCTCGAGCGCAATCTGGGCACCATCGCCCATTCCGGCTCCGAGGAGTTTAAGACCGAGAACGCCGAGCAGCAGGGCTCCGATGTCGACATCATCGGCCAGTTTGGCGTGGGCTTCTACTCTGCCTTTATGGTTGCCAGCCATGTGAAGGTCGTCAGCCGCGCCTATGGCGAGGATGTCGCCCATGTGTGGGAATCCGACGGTCTTGAGGGCTACACCATCGAGGACGGTGAGCGCGCCGAGCACGGTACCGATGTCATCCTGACGCTGCGCGAGAACGAGAAGCTCGATGCCGACGGCGAGGCCGAGACCTACGATCGCTTCCTGACCGAGTGGGGTCTCAAGAGCCTGATTCAGCAGTACAGCAACTATGTGCGCTACCCGATTCAGATGATGGTGTCCAAGAGCCGCCAGAAACCCAAGCCCGAGGACGCCGGCGACGATTACAAGCCCGAGTACGAGGACTACCAGGAGCTCGAGACCGTCAATTCCATGACACCGATCTGGAAGAAGCGCAGCTCCGATGTCGAGCAGAAGGACTACGACGAGTTCTATAAGTCCACGTTCCACGACTTTGACGATCCTGCGCGCACCATCAGCTTCCATGCCGAGGGCACGCTCGAGTACGATGCCCTGCTGTTTGTGCCGGGCCGCGCGCCGTTCGATCTGTACAGCAAGGATTACGAGAAGGGTCTGGCACTCTACAGCTCCAACGTCCTGATCATGGAGAAGTGCGACGACCTGCTGCCCGACTACTACAACTTTGTCCGCGGCGTCGTGGATTCCGCCGATGTGTCGCTCAACATCTCGCGTGAGACGCTGCAGCAGAACCGTCAGCTCAAGGCCATCGCCAAGCGTGTGGAAAAGAAGATCACCGCCGACCTTGAGGATATGCGTGACAACGACCGCGAGGCCTACGAGAAGTTCTTTGAGAACTTTGGCCGCGGTCTTAAGTACGGCATCTACTCGAGCTATGGCATGAAGGCCGATGAGCTCGCCGATCTGTTGCTGTTCTGGTCTGCCAAGGAACAGAAGATGATTACCCTGGCCGAGTATGCCAAGGGCATGCCCGAGGATCAGAAGGCCATCTACTACGCCGCCGGCGACTCGCGTGAGCGCTTGGCCAAGATGCCCGTGGTAAAGGGCGTGCTCGACCGCGGCTATGACGTGCTGCTGCTGACGCAGGACGTGGATGAGTTCACCTTCCAGGCTATGCGTGAGTACGTTGCCGCCGATATGCCCAAGATCTACGAGGACGATGCCGCCCGCGAGGCTGCCGAGAAGGCCGTGGCCGATGGTGCCGAGCCCGAGGTTGAGGATCGTCACCTGGAGCTCAAGAACGTCGCAACCGGTGATCTTGACCTGGCGACCGAGGACGAGAAAAAGGAGGCCGAGGACGCCACCAAGGAGAACGAGGACCTCTTTAACGCCATGAAGGAGGCACTCGGCGACAAGGTCGAGAAGGTTGCCGTCTCTGCGCGCCTGACCGATGCTCCCGCGTGCATCACCACCGAGGGCCCGCTTTCGCTCGAGATGGAGAAGGTGCTCCAGAAGGGTCCCGAGGGCGCGCCCGACGGTATGCCCAAGAGCCAGCGCGTGCTCGAGCTCAACGCCAAGCACCCGGTCTTTTCCAAGCTCGTCGCCGCTCAGAAGGCGGGCGACGCCGACAAGATCAAGCAGTACTCCGGTTTGCTCTATGACCAGGCCCTGCTGGTCGAGGGCATCCTCCCCGAGGATCCCGTAGCCTTCGCGGCGGCTGTTTGCAACTTGATGTAGTTAGGTAGTTACGCGGTTTTACCAAACCGCGTAACAGCTCGACGCTGCAAACGCCCCTAAGCGGCAATCTGACGTTCAATCGTCGGTCGCGTATCGAAGTACGCTTCCCTCCTCTTTCGCGTCACCTTGCTCGCTTAGGGGCGTTTTCGCTGACTTATGCTCAACCAGCGACGCTTTCGTGGTCCTAAGTAGTCATTGGGGGCGTTTTTGTTTGACTAGTCGTTTAAGAACGTCCCCGATGCTATTTGAATTGCTAATTTGTGCGGGTTGTGGTTTTGTGACATGCTGAAATTAAAGATACTGTACAACTGTACGTTAACTCATCTTCGTAGTATATTGCTACCCGCAAAACTCAACACCATTGTGCTTTGAGACGTTAAAGCGCCTACTACAATGGTTGTCGATAGTACGATTCGATTTAACGACAGGATGGATGGTCCAAGCGTGAGTCTCGGCAGCAAACTATCCAATGCAAAGGTGTCCTTTGCGATATTTAAGCGCGACATTAAGCGACTGCTTGTGAACCCCGTCGCCCTGGTGGTTACCCTAGGCGTGTGCGTTATTCCCTCGCTGTATGCCTGGTATAACATCGTGGCAAACTGGGATCCGTATGGAAACACCCAAGGCATCAAGATTGCTATCGCCAACAACGATCGAGGCACCCAAAACGACTTGGTGGGTGAGCTCAACGCTGGCGACAAAGTGGTCGACCAGCTCAAGGAGAATCATCAGTTGGGCTGGACGTTCGTCGACTCGACGGCCGATGCCAAGGAGGGCGTCGAGAGCGGCGAGTACTATGCCGCTATCGTGATTCCCAAGAACTTCTCGGATAACCTGGTTTCGATGCTCGACGGCAACTACCATCAGCCCAAGCTCACGTACTACGTCAATGAGAAGAAGAGCGCCATTGCGCCCAAGGTTACCGATACCGGTGCAAACACCATCGAGGAGCAGATCAACTCGGAATTTGTCTCTACGGTAGGCAAGACTGTTGCCGGTATCGCCAAGGATGCCGGTGTCGATTTAAAGGACAAGGCAACCCAGACTCAGGACTCGCTGGCAAGTTCGGTGTCCGAGGCGTCCGACACCTTGGGCGAGGTGCGCGATTCGATTGGCGATATGAATGCTGCCATCGATAAGACGAGTGGCGCTATCGCCTCGGCTGATGCGGCACTTGCCGGCTTGCAAGGCCAGGCACCGTCGCTGACGCAGGCGATCTCCCAGGGCAACGACCTGCTGAGCGAAGCTCGCACCACGGCGGGCAACTCTATCGCCTCGCTCTCCAAGGCGCTCTCGGAAGGCAGCCTTGCGCTCACCAAGACGTCGGCCTCTGCGAACGCTGCCATCGGCAAGCTGACGGGCGCGGTCACATCTACGACCACCCGTATCGACAACTCGCTCGAGTCTCTTCAAGCGACGATCGACCACAATAAGGCCGTTATCGGGCACTTGGAGATTCTCGCCAATGACACGTCGACAGGTTCCGAGGAAATTGACGCGCGCATTGTATCGACCATCGATTTGCTTCGAGAGCAGAATGAAAAGCTTCAGAGCATCAAGGACGGTCTGTCCGCGCAGTCGAGCGCCATGGCGAATGACGCAGCGGCTGTTTCGGGTGCCAGTGACGCTATCAATAACGCAATTCATACCGGTGCGACCAACCTTGGCCAAGCCCAGACGGACTTGGGCCAAAACGCGCTGCCGAAGGCCTCGAGCGCGCTCGACTCTTTTGCTGCCGTTTCGGGCGACCTGACCGGTATCGTCTCGGGTATGACACCTACACTTGCAAATGCGCGCGGCACGTTGGCGCAGCTTAGCGCTACGCTCGGCCAGGCCAAGACCACGCTGTCCCAGACCGATTCCTCGCTTGCCAAGGTCCAGGACAAGCTTGCAACCGCCGCCAATGACATCGCGGCGCTGCAGACCTCCGAGTCCATGGGCGAGCTGGCCGATCTGATGGGCGTCGACGTCAATGACGTGGCAGATTTCATGGCGTCTCCGGTTGAGTTGACGTCCAAGTCAATCTATCCGGTCAAGAGCTTTGGCTCGGGCATCGCTCCCTTCTACACCAATCTGGCGCTTTGGGTGGGCGGCTATGTGCTCATCGCCATCTACAAGCTCGAGGTCGACCGTGAAGGTGTTGGCAGCTTTACGGCGCGCCAAGGCTACTTTGGCCGCTGGTTGCTCATGGTGATCCTGGGCGCGTTGCAGGCCATCATCGTTACGGTGGGTGATCTGGTCATTGGCGTACAGTGCGTCAGCCCGCTGCTGTTCGTGCTGGGCGGCATCGCCATTTCGTTCACCTACGTCAATATCATCTATGCGCTGTCCACCACGTTTAAGCATATCGGCAAGGCTATCGGCGTCATTCTCGTCATCGTGCAGATCCCGGGTTCGTCGGGCATGTACCCCATCGAGATGATGCCCGGCTTCTTCCAGTGGCTGCACCCGCTGCTGCCCTTTACCTACGGCATCAATCTGCTGCGCGAGACGGTCGGCGGCATGTACTCGTTTAACTACCTGTTTAACCTGTGCATTCTGGGCGTGTTCTTGATCGTGGCGCTCTTTATCGGCCTGCAGCTGCGTCCGCTGCTGCTCAACCTTAACCTGCTCTTTGATAAACAGCTCTCCACGACCGGTATGATGATTTGCGAGTCCAACGACCTGCCGCGCCAGCGCTACTCGCTGCGCACGGCCATGCGCGTCATGCTCGATTCCGATTCGTATCGTCGCGAGCTGCTCGACCATGCGGTGACTTTTGAGCACCGTTATCCGTACTACATCAAGGGCGGCTTTGCTGCCGTGGTGGGCGTTCAGGTGTTGCTCTTTGTGCTTTCGACGGTCCTTGACATCGACAACAACGGCAAGATCATTCTACTGGTCATCTGGATTATCTCAGTCATTGCCATCTGTGGCTGGCTCATCAGCATCGAGTACATCCGCTCGAGCCTCAACACCCAGATGCGTATCTCGGCGCTTTCGGATGAGGACCTGCGTCGCGAGATGCGCGAACACACGGCCGCCATTCCTGCCGCCCGCCACATGTTTGGCCTCAACGCCAGCGAGCGTGGTGCCAAGGGCGGCGATCAGTCCACGGGCCGCTTGCCGCATATAGGCTCGCACCATAAATCTCAGGGCAGCGACAGCACAGCCACAAATGATGGAGATACCACCCCGCTTGGCAAGCACTCCAAAGGAGGTGAGGCATAAATGAAGAACATCCTGCATCTGTTTAAGCGCGATGTCCAAAACGTGTCTCGCTCCGTAATCGGCTTGGTTGTCGTGATGGGCCTCATTATCGTGCCGTGTCTGTACGCGTGGTTTAACATCGCCGGCAGCTGGGATCCGTACGGCAACACCGGCAATCTTAAGATCGCCGTGGTCAACACCGATGAGGGTTACGAGAGCGATCTGATCCCCGTCGAGGTTAACGTGGGCGAAAACGTGACCGCCACCCTACGCGGCAACGAGAGCTTCGATTGGGTTGTGCTTAACGATCGCGAAAAGGCTATCGAGGGCGTTAAGTCGGGCGCGTACTATGCTGCCGTCGTTATCCCCAAAACGTTTAGCGCCGACATGATGACGCTTTTCTCGACCGACGTGAAACACGCCGATATCGAGTTTTACGAGAACCAGAAGGCCAACGCCATCGCGCAGATCGTGACCGAGAAGGGTTCGAGCGCCGTTCAGAACCAGGTTAACGAATCTTTTACCGAGACCATTACGAGCATCGGTCTTAAGACGGTGTCCAGCCTGCTCGATTACATGAGCACCGACCAAGTCAGCAACTTTATCGCCAACCTGTCCTCGACGCTCAGCGATTCGATTGAGGACCTGCAAGACGTTCAGGCTAATGCTTCGTCGCTGGCGGGCATTTTGAGCTCTACGTCCGATTCGTTGACGTCGGCGAGCGGTATGCTCCAGCAGACGGGTACGGTCGATGAGTCGACCAAGCGGTTGATGGAGCATGCCAAGAGCGGCATCGATGATTCCAAAGAAGCGCTTAAGGCGGCAAACGATGCCATCGATGCCGCGATCGATGGAAGTGCGGGTTCGTTCGATAACGTTTCTACCGAGCTCGCAAAGGCATTCGACACTGCAAACCAGCATGTCAATCTTACGGTGTCTCAGCTCAACGATGGCGCAGCGTCACTCAATAAACGTGCCGACGAGATTGATGCCACGGCGAACGAGCTCCGTAGTCTTGCTGGCCAGGTGAGTAACGATAAGCTCAAGGCAGGGCTTGAGGACGCGGCTGCCGAGCTTGACAAAACCGCGACGGAGTACCGCAACAATGCCAATGAGCTGACGAATATCGCGACGTCGCTCACGAAGAGTATGGCCGAGGTCAACAACTCGCGTGCCGAGGTCGATCAGGCCATCGCCGATGCCAAGGCCGGCATCGCGGGTGCCAAATCCGATTACGATTCCACGTTCTCGGTTAAGGCCAAGGAGCTCAAGAAGACCGTCTCGGGGGTTCTGGATTCACTGAATGGTATCTCGGGCGATCTGGATAGTGCTGTTGCCGGCCTGACCGATGCATCCGGTTCGCTGGCAAAGGGTCTCTCCAAGGCTGCAAAGCTGGTCAACAAGGCTTCCGATCAGCTGGGCGAGGCGTCGGACAAGATCAGCGCGTTTAAGGACGAGCTTGATGGTGCCCTGATGTCGGATGACCTCGCTACGATCAAGACGATGATCGGCAATGATCCCGAGGGTCTGGCCGTGTCGCTTTCCGGCCCCGTCGCGCTCGACCGCAAGCCGGTCTATCCGATCCGCAACTACGGTTCGGCCATGGCACCGTTCTACACGATTCTGTCGCTCTGGGTCGGCTCGATCGTGTTGGCGGCCATGATGAAGGTCTCGGTTGACGATGAGCTCATCAACGAGCTCATCCCCGTACGCCTGCACGAGATCTACCTGGGTCGTTACCTGTTCTTTGGCGGTTTGGCCCTGCTGCAGGCAACACTCGTGTGCGCGGGCGACATTCTGTTCTTTGGCATTCAGTGCGACAACCCGCTGCAGTTTGTGCTGGCGGGCTGGGTTGCGAGCCTCGTGTTCTCCAATATCGTCTACACGCTTACGGTTTCGTTTGGCGATATCGGCAAGGCGCTCGCTGTCGTGCTGTTGGTCATGCAGGTCGGTGGTTCGGGCGGCACGTTTCCTATCGAGATGACCGGCCCCGTGTTCCAGGCGATCTATCCGTTCCTGCCGTTTACTCACGGCATCAACGCCATGCATGCCGCCATGGCTGGCGCCTACCATATGGAGTACTGGGTTGAGCTGGGCATTCTGGCGAGCTATCTGATTCCGTCGCTGGCCCTGGGCGTCATCTTCCGCCGCCCGGTCATCAAAGCCAACGACTGGATTATCGAAAAGCTTGAAAGCACGAAACTTATTTAGTGCAACAGCGTGACATCGACGAAACATCGAGGTTTACTCTGCCGACGCTTTAGTGGGCTGGATTGCGTGGGCTGCTTGGTTGTTGCTACAGTAGCGGGGCGTGCCGGGGGTCCGGCGCGCCCTGTTTTTATTTGACCATGAGGCGGCACGCAGCCATACGCGTGCGGACACCACGCCCAGATTGAGTGCGAGGATGTTCCATGGCCCAATACGCTGCCAACGAAATCGAAAACTTGCCCGATAGCCCTGTAGCCCGTGAAGACCTGGGCGCGGGCGGCACCTTCCGCGGCGCCGGCGCACGCTCTCCGCTGTTCTGGAAGGTTCTGCTCCTTTCGGTGGCGGTCATCTGGGGCTACTCCTTTACCACTATGAAGGACGCACTCGGCACCATTCCGGTGTTCGCGCTGCTCTATGTACGCTTTCTGCCCGCAGCGTTGGTCATGTTTGCCGTCTTTCACAAGCGCATCACTGCACATTTCAACGCTCGCAACCTGATCGTTGGCCTGAGTATGGGCGTGCTCATGTGGGCGGCCTATGCGTTGCAGACGGTCGGTCTGGCACATACTACGGCGGGCAAGAATGCTTTTTTGACGGGCACGTACTGCATCCTTGTGCCGTTCGCGAGCTATTTTCTGAGCGGCGAAAAACTCACCCGCTATAACCTGGGCGCGGCACTGCTGTGCTTGGCGGGCATTGGCTTGGTGGCGCTCGATAGCGTTGAATTCAACATCGGTGACGTCATTACGCTGGCGGGTGCGGTCTTTTTCGCCATCCAGATGGCGGTGACCGCCAAGTACGGTCGCAAAATGGACATCAACGTCATCACGTTTTGGATGTTTGTGGGCAACGGCGTGCTGAGCCTGGCAACGTCGCTGCTATTCGAGACCCAAGCGCCTCTGTCCGTGTGGACGCCGAGCTTTATCACTGCGATGGCGTTTCTCTCGGTGGGCTGCACATGCGTGGCTCTGCTCATCCAAAACGTCGGCTTGGCGCATGTCCCGGCTTCGACGGGCTCGCTGCTCCTTTCGATGGAGTCCCCTTCGGGCGTGTTGTTTTCGGTGCTGCTGATGGGGGAGGCGCTCACCTCGCGCCTGCTCGCCGGCTTCGTACTTATCTTCCTGTCGATTATCTTGAGCGAGACTCACTTCGATTTTTTGCGCAAAAAGCCGCGCCCACAATTGTAAACAACTTGTTGCGCCGCCCTCCCGGGGCGGCATTTTTTATGCGTCGCCCTTAAAGTTGTACCTTGCGCTTTACGCTATCAAAGTGCTTGCTGCAAAAACGTTACTGGAGGGCATCTATGGCACCAGCTTTGTCCGATTTTCAACCGCAACCAGCGCCCAAGGCTACCGCAGCGGCGCAGGCCGCTATCGGTGACGGTCTTGTTGCAGAAGCTCAGACTTTTGCAGACGAGCTTGCTGTGTGGCGACACGATCTACACCAGATGCCCGAGCTGGGTAACAACCTTCCGCAGACGTCCGCCTTTATCCAGGCGCGTCTGGACGAGATGGATATTCCCTATGCCGTGCTTGTTGACGGCTCCTGTGTCGTTGGCCTTATCGGTGCCGGCGCGGCAGCTGCTGCTCGGGGTAACGGTACGTGCACGGACAAGCAGGCCGGTACGGTCATCATGCTCCGCGGCGACATGGATGCCCTGCCCGTTGCCGAGGAATCCGGCGAGCCCTTTGCATCCACCAATGGCTGCATGCATGCTTGCGGTCACGATATGCACGCGACGGCGCTGCTTGGTGCGGCTCGTATGCTCAAGGCCCGCGAGTCCGAGCTTCTCGACGCCAACGCCACGGTTAAGTTGCTGTTCCAGCCGGGCGAGGAAACCTTTGAGGGTGCCCGTGCTGCCATCGTCGACGGTCTGCTGCAGAGCCCACGCCCCCAGGCCGCCTTTGCCATGCATGTCAATAGCCAGTCGCCGCTTGGCCTGGTGCTCTACGGCAGCCCGGCGCTCTCGGGCGTGTACGGTTTTCGCGTCACGCTTCAGGGCAAGGGCGGCCATGGCTCGAGCCCCGAGATCTGCATCGACCCCATCACGGCCGGCGTCCATGTGCACCTGGCGCTTCAGGAGCTCATCTCCCGCGAGGTGCCGGCGGCCAAGGAGGTCGCGCTTACCGTTGGCAAGTTCGCCGGCGGTCAGGCCGCAAATGTCATCCCCGACACTTGTGTGCTCGAGGGAACGCTGCGCGGATTCGACGTCAAGCTCATGGAGCGCCTCAAGACCCGCATCGCGGAGGTCGTCAAAGGCGTTGCCACGACCTATCGTACGCCGGCGACTATCGAGACGCTCTCGGATGTTCCGCCGCTGGCACTCGATGACAATATGACCCAGGCTTCACTTGGCTATGTGGGTGCGACGCTGCCCAAGGCCACCTTCCTGCCGCTGTTCCATGCCATGGCGAGCGAGGACTTCGCGTTGATCTCGAGTGAGATACCGAGCGCATACTTTACGATCGGCGCGGCTGTGACCGATACGGACGAACACTTTGCCCAGCATCATCCCAAGGCGCGCTTTAGCGATGCCGAGCTGCCACTTGGTGCCGCGGCTTACACGGCGGTCGCTTTGGGCTATATCGCCGACCACCGGTAGTACCCAACCTTGCCTTTCAAGCCTGCGGGCATGGCCATAAGGCCTATGCCCTTGTCTTTCAAGGCAATCTTGGGCACTACCGGCGCCCGGCGCCGGCCATTCGTTTGTTAAATAAGGAGCAGTATGCCCCAGCAGCGTAAGTTCTTCCCCGGCTGGCTCGTGGTGACCTCCGGCTTCGTGATTATGGCCACGTGCTACACGATTTTCGTCAACTGCATGAGCCTGTTCCAGCCGCTGATCGTCAGCGACCTGGGCATTTCCCTTGCGCAGTACAACATCTCCAACGCTATCTCCACCGTGGTGAGCGTCGTGGGTTCGCTCGTTATCGGCCATGTTGCCGATAAGGTGAGTGGCCGCGTATTGGGCTCGCTCACCGTTATCGCTACCTCGGCGGTGCTCGCGGGCATGAGCTTTGTGGGTGAGCTGTGGCAGGTCTACGTGCTCTTTGCCGTCTCGGGCTGCTTCGCTGTGGCCTCGACCCGCCTGCTCATCAGCCTTGTGACTGCCAACTGGTTTACGGCCAAGCGCGGCCTTGCCATTTCCATCGCACTTTCGGGCTCGGGCTTTGGCGGAGCCATTCTCTCGCCGATCCTGAGCTCGCTTATCGTGAGTGTGGGCTGGCGCTCTGCGTTCCTGGTACTCGCTGCCGTCTGCATTGTGGCGGCACTGCCCATCACGGCCTATTCCTTCCGCACCAAGCCTTCCGAGATCGGCCTTAAGCCGCTCGGCGAGAACCCGGGCGATCCGTCCGTCTCGACGGCTGGCGACAAGGACGAGCACACGGCGCCCGAGGTTAGCGTCGGCTGGTCTCGTATCAAGAAGAGCCCGGCGTTTTGGCTGCTTGTCGTCGCCTTCCTCTTTATGGGCTTGGTCAATGGCGCCATCCTGCCCAACCAGGTTACCAACATGACGAGTGTTACCGTCAACGGTGCCAAGATCGTCACGGGCGGCCACGATCCCCTGTGGGCGGGCACCGTGCTTTCGGCCTACATGGTTACCGTCGTTATTGCCAAGATTTCGCTCGGTGCGATCTATGACCGCTTTGGCCTGCGCTTTGGCAATATCCTTGGCTCCGTTGCGTGCATTATCGCCTGCGTGGCGCTGTGCTTCCCGACGACGGACCTCGGTCCTATAGTCGCCGCTGTGAGCTTTGGTATCGGAACGTGCATGGGCACCATCACGCCCACGATCGCGGCTTCAAGCAGTTTGGCATGGCCGACCTTGGTAAGGTCACGGGAACCATCACCTCGCTCGAGATGGTCGGCGGCACCGTAGGTGCCATTGTCTCGGGCGTGCTGTTCGATGCCACGGGCTCCTTTGCGAGCACCTGGATCGTGTGCCTGGCGTGCTCCGTGGTTATGCTCGTGTTCCTGCTGGCATCCGAGCCCATCGCCGCCAAGCTGCGCGCGAGCGTGGCGGGGGAGTAGACGTCCGTCGCTCTTTTCTGTTCGCCCCGTTCTGTCCGTGGCCGCCTTGGAAGCCGAATGGATGCTCGTGCCATCATTCGGTTTCCAAGGCGGCCACGGGCCTACGAAATGATCCGTTTTCCTCCGTCCCCAACAGATCACGTGATCCGAAGGGGACGGAGGAAAGCGGATCGCAAACAGCGGCGGTGCGTCAGGCCGAACGAGTCCCCATACCCTCGTTCGGCCTGACGCACCGCCGCGGTTTGTGTTTGTGCCGTATAATGACCGTTACCTATGACGCGATACAAAAGAAAGGTGTTTGCCCATGCAGGCACAGAAGGCGGAGGGAACCCGCGACCTTATCGGCGCCGAGATGCGCGCCTGGCAAAAGATGCAGCAGATTGCGGCCGGCGTGTTCGAGCCGTTTGGTTTTAAACCCATCGAGACGCCCGCGATCGAGCAGGTGGACGTGTTTGTCCACGGTATCGGCCAGTCGACCGACGTCGTGCGCAAGGAAATGTTCCGCGTGTTCAGCGGTGCCAACCTGGAGCGCGTCTTTACCGAGGGCACCGACACCAAACTCAAGCCCAAGCAGCGCCTGGCGCTTCGCCCCGAGGGCACGGCCGGCGTGGTGCGCGCTGTCGTCGAGAACAATCTGGTGCCCCAGGGCTCCACGCCGTTTAAGGCGTACTACGCCGAGGCCATGTTCCGCGGCGAGCGTCCCCAGAAGGGCCGCCTGCGCCAGTTCCACCAGGTGGGCATCGAGTGGCTCGGCGCTCCCGATCCGGCGGCAGACGCCGAGTGCATCATCATGCTCATGGAGTTCTACAAGCGCCTGGGCTTCGATCTTTCCAAGCTTCGTCTGCTCATCAACTCGATGGGTGACGCCCAGTGCCGTCCGGCTTATCGCGAGCAGGTTAAGCAGTTCATCCTCGATCACGCCGACGAGATGTGCGATGAGTGCCGCGAGCGCGCCGAGCTCAACCCGCTGCGTGCCTTCGACTGCAAGAACGACCACTGCCGCGAGATCATGGCCGAGGCTCCGCTGATGGGTGACAACCTGTGCGATGAGTGCCGCGAGCACTACGAGCAGGTCAAGCGCTATCTGGATGCCGCCGGTATCGAGTATGTCGAGGATCCCACCTTGGTGCGCGGCCTGGACTACTACACCCGTACTGTCTTTGAGGTCGAGGCCCCTGGCGCCGGCGTCGGCTCCATCGGCGGCGGCGGCCGCTACGATGGCCTGGTCGAGCTCGAGGGTGGCAAGCCCACGGCGGGCGTCGGCTTTGCTGTCGGTTTTGAGCGCGCCCTGCTGGCCCTGCAGGCCTTTGGCAGCGATTTGGGTGCCGATGAGGCCCCGTGCGTCTATGTCGCCAACGCCGGCAAGGAGCTGCGTCAGAACGTCTTTGCCATTACGCAGGAGCTTCGCGCCGCAGGTATCGTGACCGAGGCCGACTATCAGGGTCGTTCGCTCAAGGCCCAGTTTAAGCAAGCCGATAAGGTAGGCGCCAAGCTCATCTTGGTCCTGGGTGGCGACGAGCTTGCCGCCGGCAAGGTCAAAGTGCGCGACATGCAGAGCCATGACGAGGTGCTCGCCGATCTGGACAACGTCGTCGAGGCGGTTCGCGAGCGCCTGTAGCGCATCTTTTTGAGCTTCGGGCCTGCTAACGTGCCCTGCTCATGGAGAGCGATTGTTACGGGGGTGTTTCGCTTTTATGCGGAATGCCCCCGTTTACGTATGCCGCCCACCGAGAAATACGACCATTTAGGGCAAAAACCTTTGCAATGCAGAAAATACTTTTGTGTGGTAAAGCGCAATCAGTGTCGAAAGTATTTCTCAAGCGCCTATAATGAATACCGCATGTTACGTGCATAGAAGGAGGAATGGGAGGAAACGTGGCTGAGAACCTAAGCAACCAGTCTGTACCCGAAGCCGCGGCGCGCGTCGCTGCCGTGGTCAACCGCCTCGTTAACCGAATCGGCTCGAATGCCGAGTCCAGGGAGCGTCTCGCCGAGATCGAGATCCCCGAGGAGCTGCGCGACAATCTGGCGCTGTTCTTGCGCCTGGAGCGCCGTGTGCTTAGCGAGTATGATCCCGAGATCGCGGACCTGTTCGACAAGATTTTGACAGCCGAGATTGTGGTCAATGCCGGCAACCCCGGTACCTGCGCTGCCGACGAAGCCGTCGACGAGCAGGGCGTGCCCACCGCCGACGAGCCCACTGCCGTGGCATTTCGTGAGGTCGTCGATTTGATCGACAGCCTGCCGCTCGATAAGCAGCAGGTCATCGTTCGCGCCTTTACGAGCTTTTTCCATCTGGCAAACCTGTCGGAGGAGAACTACCGTGTGGCGCAGCTGCGCGAGCGCGAGGCCGGTGCGTCGACCGATACCGAGGTCGATCCTGCCAACGAGCTTACCGTTGCCTATCACCAGCTGGTGAATGAGCTGGGTGTCGAGGGTGCCAACGAGCTGCTCGACAAGCTCGAGTTCCACCCTGTCTTTACCGCACATCCCACCGAGGCCCGTCGTAAGGCCGTCGAGGGCAAGATCCGCCGTATCTCCAACCTGCTGGAGGAGCGTCCGCGTCTGGGCGGCTCCGACCTGGTGGAGAACGAGCGCCATATGCTGCAGGAGATCGACGCCCTGGTGCGTACGAGTCCCATCGCGCTCAAGAAGCCCACGCCGGTCGAGGAAGCCGATACCATCATCGACATCTTCGATAACACGCTGTTCGACGTTATCCCCGTTATCTATCGTCGTTTTGACGATTGGGTGCTGGGCGACAAGGCCGGTACTGTGCCGCCGCTGTGCCCGGCGTTCTTCCATCCCGGCAGCTGGATCGGTTCCGACCGCGACGGTAACCCCAACGTCACCGCCAAGGTGAGCCGTGAGGTCGCCGCCAAGTACTTTACGCACATGGTGCTCAAGCTCGAGGACAAGTGCCGCCACATCGGCCGCAACCTCACGCTCGAGGCCACCTACAGCAAGCCTTCTGCCGAGCTCATTAACCTGTGGAACCATCAGGTCGAGATGAGCCCTCGTTACACGGCCCGCGCCGAGCTGATCTCCGAGCACGAGCCGCATCGCGCCGTCATGCTCGTCATGGCCGACCGCCTGAACGCCACCGTGCGCCGCATCACCGACACCATGTACCACAGCGCCGACGAGTTCCTGGATGACCTGCGCGTCGTCCAGCGTTCGCTTGCTGCCTGCGGAGCCGTCCGTGCCGCCTACGGTCCGGTCCAAACCATCATCTGGCAGGTCGAGTCCTTCGGCTTCCATATGGTCGAGATGGAGTTCCGTCAGCACTCCGTGGTGCACGCCCGCGCCCTCAAGGATATCCACGAGAACGGTATCCATGGCGACCTGCAGCCCATGACGCGCGAGGTCATCGATACCTTCCGCGCTATCGGTTCCATCCAAAAGCGCTACGGCAAGAAGATGGCACACCGCTACATCATCTCGTTTACCAAGAGCGCCCAGCATGTGGCCGACGTCTTTGAGCTGGCCCACCTGTCCTTCGCACACGAGGAAGACGTTCCCGAGCTCGACGTGATCCCGCTGTTCGAGCAGCTCGAGGACCTCGAGGGCTGCGTTGACGTGCTCGACCAGATGCTTACGCTGCCCGTGGTGCAAAAGCGCCTTGCCCAGACCAACCGCCGCATGGAGGTCATGCTGGGCTATTCCGACTCTTCCAAGGATGCCGGTCCTACCACGGCCATGCTCGCGCTGCACTCCGCGCAGGAGCGCATCGCCAAGTGGGCAGAGAAGAACGATATCGACCTGGTGCTCATGCACGGTCGCGGCGGTGCCGTGGGCCGTGGCGGCGGCCCGGCCAACAAGGCCGTGCTGGCGCAGCCCAAGGGTTCGGTCAACTGCTTCTTTAAGCTCACCGAGCAGGGCGAAGTCATCTTTGCCCGTTACGGCAACCGCACGCTGGCTCAGCGCCATGTTGAGTCCGTTGCCGCCGCAACGCTTTTGCAGTCGGCCCCGAGTGTCGAGAAGACCAACACCGAGACCACGCAGAAGTTCTGGGATATGGCCGAGAAGCTCAACACTGCAAGCCACGAACGCTATCTGGACCTGCTGAACACCGAGGACTTTACACCGTGGTTCTCGACCGTGACGCCGCTGACCGAGGTCGGTCTGCTGCCGATCGGCTCGCGTCCCGCCAAGCGCGGTCTGGGCGCCAAGTCGCTCGATGACCTGCGTACCATCCCGTGGATCTTCAGCTGGAGCCAGGCGCGCATTAACCTGGCCGCTTGGTACGGTCTGGGCACCGCCTGCGAGCAGCTTGGCGATCTTGACCAGCTCAAGGCTGCCTACCAGGAGTGGCCGTTCTTCCGCACCTTTATCGACAACATCGAGATGTCGATCGCCAAGACCGACCAGCGCATCGCCAAGATGTATCTGCACCTGGGCGACCGCCAGGATCTGTCCGAGAAGGTCTTTACCGAGATGCAGCTCACGCGTAAGTGGGTCCTTGCCATCGTCGGTGACGAGTGGCCGCTGCAGCGCCGTCGCGTGCTCGGCTGCGCCGTCCGTGTACGTAACCCCTACGTCGACGCCCTGTCCATCGCCCAGGTCCGCGCCCTTCGCGAGGTGCGTATGAACCAGGACGAGATGGCCGAGGAGAAGAAGGCCGAGTACATGAGCCTGATTCTTTCGACTGTGACCGGCGTCTCGGCAGGTTTGCAGAACACGGGGTAATCGATAGCCCTGTAGTCGTCCGGGCCCGCCATTAGTCTACTTTTAGGCACGTCCTCGGACATGCAGGAAGCCCTCGCTGCGCACTTCGTGCGGCGAGGGCTTCTTGCGTCCTGCGGAGTGTGCCTAAAAGTAAACTAATGGCGGGCCCTGCGATGTCCGGTCTTCGGTGGATTACTTGCTGGGGGAATAATGGCGCGCTTCGCGCGCTTTGGATGGGGTCTGTCCCGGCGGCGCGTTTGGCGCTTCGCGCCTCGCGTCTTATCGATCGGGATTGAGATGCATTTGACGCTTCTCGCCTTATGACTGTAGCGGCCGCGGTCCCGTTTGGGATCACGGCCGTTTTGTTGTGGGTCAAATATGAACGTTGTGTTAATGAGTCGGTGGACGGTGGAGTTTTTCGGTGAGCGGCGTATCCTTCCAACGGTTAATCTAGTGTGTCAGTTGAAAGGAAGAGGGCGCTCGACATTGTTTGAATGTGAACTGCCGTTTGACCACAAGACGTTGCATTTGGAGCTCGAGGATAAGAACTTCGCGGGTGTGATGGAAGGTCACCAAAACGAGTTTAAGACCACAAAATCGCAGGAAGAGCTGGTAGAGGAGTCGCTTGCCAACCCTTATGGCTCGCCTTCGCTCGAGGAGCTTTGTGCTGGCAAGAAGGATATCGTCATCATTAGCTCCGATCATACGCGTCCCGTTCCCTCGCGTGTGACGATGCCTATTCTGCTGCATCACATCCATTCTGCTGCGCCCGAGGCTCGCGTGCGTATTCTGGTTGCTACGGGTATGCATCGTCCGTCGACGCACGAGGAGCTCGTCAACAAGTACGGCGAGGAGATCGTTGCCAACGAGGAAATCGTTATGCACGTCGCGACCGATGACAGCATGATGAAAAAGATCGGCACCCTGCCTTCTGGCGGCGAGTGCATCATCAACAAGATTGCTGCCGATTGCGATCTGCTGCTTGCCGAGGGCTTTATTGAGCCGCACTTCTTTGCCGGTTTCTCTGGTAGCCGCAAGTCCGTCCTGCCTGGTATCGCCAGCTACAAGACCATCATGTACAACCACAACGGTCAGTTTGTGAACGATTCCCATTCGCGTGCCGGCAACCTGTGCCACAACCACGTGAGCGAGGACATGTTTGCCGCTGCCGAGATGGCTCACCTTGCCTTTGTGCTCAACGTGGTGCTCAACGGCAAGCACGAGGTCATCGGCTCCTTTGCCGGCGACATCCACAAGGCGCACGAGGCTGGCTGCGAGTTCGTGAAGAGCCTTGCCGGCGTTGAGCCCGTCGAGTGCGAGATTGCCATTACCACCAACGGCGGCTACCCGCTCGACCAGAACATCTATCAGGCCGTGAAGGGCATGTGCTCTGCCGAGGCTACGCTTCCCGAGGGCGGCGTGATCATCGATGTCGCCGGTTGTGCCGACGGTCACGGTGGCGAGGGCTTCTATCACAACATCGCCGACAACGACCCGGCGGAGTTTGAGCGCGCCTGCATCGACCGTCCTAAGGACGAGACCCTGCCCGATCAGTGGACGAGCCAGATCTTTGCCCGCATCCTGGCGCATCACCCTGTGATCATGGTCACCGACCTGTGCGATCACCAGATGATCAAGGATATGCACATGACGCCGGTCAACACCCTCGAGGAGGCGCTCAAGCTCGCCTTTGAGATGAAGGGTGCCGATGCCAAGGTGGCCGTCATTCCCGATGGCCTGGGCGTTGTCGTCGCGCAGCACTAGTGCGCGGCCTAAACGAATCGTTTGTAACCGACAAGAAAGATAAGGTTTTATGCTTACCAAACTCCTCTGTGAATTCGGCGCAACGGCCCTCATGATCATCTTTGGCGTGGGCGTGCACTGCGATACCGTGCTCAAGGGCACCAAGTATCAGGGCTCCGGCCACATGTTTGCCATCACCACCTGGTCTTTTGGCATCTCGGTCTGCCTGTTTGTCTTTGGCGGCGCCGTGTGCATGAACCCCGCCATGGTGCTTGCCCAGTGCATCGTAGGCCTGGTGCCGTGGAGCAGCTGCATTCCCTTCATGATTGCCGATATGCTCGGCGGCTTTGCGGGCGCCGTGATCGCGTGGTTGATGTATGCCGATGAGTTCAAGGCTTCCGATGGCGTCGTCGACCCCATTGCCCAGCGCAACATCTTCTCGACCAACCCCACCACCGAGGGTACGAACTACGCCCGTAACTTCTTCTGCGAGGCTATCTGCACCTTTGTGTTCATCAGCGCCATCCTCGCTGCCGCTAACCGCGCCGGCGAGAACGTTCTGATGCTCGCCATCTGCGTCGGCCTGATCGTTTGGGCCGTTGGCATGGGCATGGGCGGCATCACCGGCTTCGCCATGAACCAGGCTCGTGACCTTGGTCCTCGCATGGCCTATCAGGTGCTGCCGATCAAGAACAAGGCTGACAACAACTGGAAGTACGGCCTGCTCGTTCCTGGCATCGCTCCGTTTGTCGGCGCTGCTCTGGCTGCGCTGTTTGTGCATGGTTTCTTGGGCATGTTCTAGTCTGAGGCTACATAGGTTGTCCGCCGTCCGCATGGGGTAACTTCCCAGCGCGTCCTCGGACATGAAAGAACCCCCGCTGCGCACTTCGTGCGGCGGGGGTTCTTTCGTCCTGCGGAGTGCGCTGGGAAGTTACCCCATGCGGACGGCTGCGGGGTCTTTGCTGCGCTCGAGCAAGCAACCCAACATATATATCAGAATTTGGATGGGAGGGGCTTGTTGCTGGTGGGGGCGTTGAGGCGCGAGTGACACTTTGGGGTGCGCGGAGCCCTGGGTTGGGTCGATGATTTGGGATGAGCTTCTTACTTAGGTGAAGAGGGGCTTTATGGCTGAGAGGTAGTCTTTGGCTACGTCGGCTTTATCTGCTTGGAAATTGTGCCAGGCCCACCATTGGACCATTCCTACAAAGCTTGAGGCTATGTGGTGTAGTAGGAAGCTTCGGTCCATGGTGCCGGCGGGGCCTGAGGGGTCGACGGGGACGGTTTCGGCTGCTCGTGACATGATGGTCTTGCGTAGGCAGTCGGCGAAGACGCGTGAGCCGGCGCCGGCTACCAGTGCCCGTACACCCTGCCGACGATTCCAGAGGTTGTTGAGGATATGCTCGACCTGTACGAGTGGGTCATCGAGGGGCGTACCGTCATTGTCGAGGGCATGGGTGCAGATATCGCGCACGAGCTCAGCGAGCAGGTCATCTTTGCTTTTAAAGAGGCCGTAGAACGTGGCCCGACCCACATGGGCGCGAGCGATGATGACGCCGACGGTGATCTTGCCGTAATCTTCCTCGCACAGGAGCTCGGAGAACGCCGCAACGATGGCGGCACGGCTTTTTGCCTTGCGGGCATCCATGGCTATGCGTCCGCGTGAACGAGCAGGCAGCGGAGTGTACCGGAGCAGCCCTCGTAGGGGCGCTTACCGGCGCCGTAGCCGACGGCCTCGATGCGGTAGCGGACTGGCAGGTGCTCGGACGTGCGCAGCGCGGTGACGATGGCGGCGCCCGTGGGCGTCACGAGCTCGCCGGCGACCGGCGCGGGCGTGAGGGCGATATTGCCTGCCTGGCACAGGTTGACGACAGCGGGGACGGGAATGGGCATGAGGCCGTGGGCGCAGCGGATGGTTCCGTGGCCCTCGGAGAGCGACTCGACCACGATGTCCTCAATACCCAGGTCGTCGAGGCAGATGGCGACAGAGCAGACGTCGACGATGGAGTCGACGGCGCCCACCTCGTGAAACAGGACGGTGTCGGGCGTTTTGCCGTGAGCCTTGGCCTCGGCAGCAGCGAGTACGGAAAAAATGGCGAGGGCACGACGCTTGGCGCCATCGCTTAGCTGCGAGCCATCGATGATAGCGGTGACGTCCGCCAAAGAACGGTGGTGATGGTGGTGGGCGTGATGGTGGCCCTCGTGGTCATGCTCGTGGCAGTGCTCGTGCTCCCCATGGTTATGATGCCCATGCCCATGTCCATGCTCGTGCGTGTGCTCAGCAGTTGCCTCGTTGCCGTAGAGCCAAGCCATGTCGTGGTCATGATTCTCCAGCTCGGCCGCAAGCTGAACATCGAAGTCACAGGCGTCGATGCCGTGCTTGTTCACGCGCGTCACGGCAATCTCAAAGCCATCGACCGGCAGCGTGGCGAGCTGTTCGCGCAGGTGCTCCTCGCTGGCGCCCAGGTCGAGCAGGGCCGCGACGGTCATATCGCCGCTGATGCCTGAGGTTCCGTCGATGATAAGCGTGTGCTGATGGTTGGACATGGAATGCTCCTTAATGGGCGTAGGACGTGCCGGCGCTCAGATGATTGATAAGACTTGCCTGGTAGGCGGCACCAAAGCCGTTGTCGATATTGACGACCGAGACGCCGCTGGCGCAGGAATTGAGCATGGCGAGCAGTGCTGCCACGCCGCCAAAGCTTGCACCGTAGCCCACGCTCGTGGGAACGGCGATGACCGGACAGCTCACCAGGCCGCCGATGACGCTCGCCAGGGCGCCTTCCATGCCGGCGATGGCGATGACCACCTGTGCCTGGGCAAGTTCCTCGGCATGAGCGAGCAGGCGGTGCAGGCCGGCGACGCCCACGTCGTAAAGACGATCGACTTCGTTGCCGTAGAACTCGGCCGTCAGTGCGGCCTCTTCGGCGACGGGCAGGTCGCTCGTGCCGGCGCAGGCGACGACGATGCGTCCGTTGCCAGTAGGGGAGGGCTTGCCGCCCACGAGGGCGAGCTGTGCGTTCGGGATATATCCAAGGTCGATGTCGTCGGCAAGAAGCTCAGCGGTGCGCGCAGCCTTATCGGCATCGAGCCGCGTGACCAGGACGTGTCCCTGGCCTGCATCGAGAAGCGCTTCGATAATGGCGGCAATCTGCTCGGCGGTTTTACCGGCGCCGTAGATAACCTCGCCGGCTCCCTGGCGCACCCCGCGCGAAAGATCGAGCTGTGCAAAGCCCAGGTCGGCGGTCGGCGCCGTCTGGATGCGCGTGAGGGCGACTGCCGGGGCGACTGCTCCGCCGGCAACATCGCTCAGCAACTGCTCAAGATCTCGCTTATCCATATATGTTCCCTTCGACGGCGCAAAGTCTAGCACGAGAAGGGTAGTTTCCGAACACTAAGACAAAATTGTTCGGAAACTATAGGACAGACTGATTCTCTTGTTAGAAGGATCGACTAGTCGCGCAGGATGATGTCCATGGCGAGCATCAGGTTGCGCTCATCGATGGCAAACGGGGCGGCTTCGCGCGTCTTGGGCTTGGCGCAAAACGCGATGCCCGTGCCCGCGGCCTGGATCATGGGGATGTCGTTTGCCCCGTCGCCAATAGCGACCGTGTGGGCCATGTCGACGCCGCACTCAACTGCCCAGTCCAGCAGCTGGATGAGCTTGGATTCCTTGGTCACAATGTTTGCCGCCAGCTTGCCGGTGAGCTTGCCGTCCACGACCTCCAGGCGGTTAGCGAGGCAAAAGTCGATGCCCGCGGCGGCCACGATCTTGTCGGCGACCTCGTGAAAGCCGCCGCTTACCACGCCAACCTTCCAGCCCTTGCTGTGTGCCGAGCGCACAAGCTCCAGCGCGCCGGGGGTAAATGTCACGCGCTCAAAGGTGCGTTCGAACACGCTCTCATCCAAGCCGGCAAGCAGCCCCACGCGCTCTTCGAGCGCCTGCTTAAAGTCAAGCTCGCCGCGCATGGCGCGTTCGGTGATCTGTGCCACCTGCTCGCCCACGCCGGCCTCCTCGCCCAACAGGTCGATGACTTCCTGGTTGATGAGCGTGGAGTCGATATCCATAACGATGAGGCGTGCAGTCATGGCGGGCCTTTCCGAGTGCAGTTGTATTGGGGCACATTGTCGCACGCGGCGCGCCTTGGCGACGGCCAGGCCGCGTCAATTGTTTCGTCTCCGTCAAGTCTTTGGGCAAGAGCTACTTTTTCGCGGCACATCGACGCGGGTGCGATAAGATAGAACGCCATGTCTGGCTGCGCGGTTTACGCAGGCTGGGCAAATCTGTACGACGCCGCCCGGAACGACACGGGGCGGCACAGATCCATAAAGGAGGATCACTGGTATGAGCCAGACCCGTCCCATCGATGAGCATTCCATGCACACCCGTACCTGCGGCGAGCTTCGCTTCGAGAACGTGGGCGAAGAGGTCACCCTCACCGGTTGGGTGAGCCGTCGCCGCGACCACGGCGGCCTTATTTTCTGCGACCTTCGCGACCGCGAGGGCATCACGCAGCTCACCTTCGACCCCGAGCACTCCGACGGCGATGCCTTTAAGATCGCCGAGACCATGCGCCCCGAGTGGCCCATCAAGATCCACGGCGTCGTGCGCGCCCGTGGCGAGGAGACCACCAACACTAAGCTCGCGACCGGCGAGATCGAGGTCCTGACCGACCACGCCGAGGTGCTCAACACGTCCGTCACCCCGCCGTTCCAGATCGAGGACGGCATCGAGACCAGCGAGGACACCCGCCTGCGCTATCGCTATTTGGACCTTCGCCGTCCCGAGATGATGGCCAACCTCAAGCTGCGCTCCGACTTTACCTTTGCCATTCGCGAGGCGCTGCACAACCGTGAGTTCATGGAGGTCGAGACGCCCTCCCTGTTCAAGTCCACGCCCGAGGGCGCCCGCGACTTCATCGTTCCCAGCCGTATTCAGCCGGGTAACTTCTACGCCCTGCCGCAGTCCCCGCAGCTCCTGAAGCAGCTGCTCATGGTCGGTGGCGTCGAGCGCTACTACCAGGTTGCCAAGTGCTTCCGCGACGAGGACCTGCGTGCCGACCGTCAGCCCGAGTTCACCCAGGTCGATATCGAGATGTCCTTCGTGGACCAGAACGACGTCATGAGCGCGCTCGAGGAAGTTCTGTCCGATGCCTTCGGCCGCATGGGTGTCGAGATGCCCACGCCGCTGCGTCGCATGGACTACTGGGAGGCCATGGACACCTATGGCTCCGACAAGCCCGATACCCGCTATGGTATGCACCTGGTCGACCTGACCGACATCTTTGCCAACTCCAAGTTCAAGGTCTTTGCGACTGCCGCGAACGAGGAGGGCTCTGTCGTCAAGGCCATCAACGCCAAGGGCGCCGGCGCCTGGGCACGTGCCAAGATCGATAAGCTCGCCGGCGTGGCCTCCACGTTTGGCGCCAAGGGCCTGGCCTGGATCGCCTTCCGCGAGGACGGCTCCATCAACAGCCCCATCGTCAAGTTCTTCTCGGACGAGGAGATGGCGGCTCTGCGCGAGCGCATGGACGTCGAGCCTGGCGACCTCGTGATGTTCGCCGCCGGCCCGCGCCTGCTCTCTGACGAGATCCTGGGCGGTATGCGTTCCCACATGGCCAACGCGCTCGAGATCAAGCGTGAGGGCCACGACTTCCTGTGGGTCGTCAACTTCCCGCTGTTCCACTGGGACGAGGACCGCAAGGCCTACGCTGCCGAGCATCAGCCCTTCACGCTGCCGACCGAGACCGACATCGCCAAGATCGAGGCCGACCCGCTGGCGGCCGGTTCCTGCACCTACGACTTTGTCATGGACGGCTTTGAGGCCGGCGGCGGCGGTATGCGTATCCACAACGCCGAGATGCAGATGTCCATGCTCAAACTCCTGGGCTTCACCGAGGAGCGAGCCGAGTCGCAGTTCGGTTTCCTCATGGAGGCGCTCAAGTTTGGTGCACCCCCGATGGGTGGTTTTGCTCTGGGCCTGGACCGCGTGTGCATGCTGCTCACCGGTTCCGACTCCATCCGCGACGTCATGGCGTTCCCCAAGACGGCCAGCGGCTCCGACCTCATGTCGGGTGCTCCGAGTGCCGTTAGTGGCGCCCAGCTCAAGGACGTCAGCCTGCGCCTGATGTAGGCGAGCGGCTACCTATTGCCAGCAACGAGGGAAGGACGTGTGCCTTCCCTCGTTTTTTGTGAGACGGGGGTGCGCCGGTAACGTACAATAACTACCACGTGGCTGGGTTTGCCGGCCGAATGTGCGATGTCGTGGGAGGGGACATGGTCGAGTTTACAAAGACGATTAAAGATCCGTTGGGATTACATGCCCGCCCGGTTGCGCTGCTCTATGACATCATTGCCAAGCATCGTAGTGACGTGTCGGTCAGCATCGGCGACCGCCACACGGATGGCCGCGATGTTATGGGCCTCATGGCCCTCTATGGTGAGTGCGGCGAGAGCGTCGTCTTTCGTGTTTCGGGCGTAGACGAGGCTTCCTGCGTTACGTCGATCAGAAACCTCTCGCTCTAAGCATGACGGGGCGCGGCAAAGGACAGCTCTTTGCCGCGCCTTTTTGTTTTGTTTCGTATAGGAAACTTTTTCGAAATCTGAATGGGGACCCTTTCCAAAAAGTTAACCACGTGTTAGTTTACTAAAGCGAACATAGACGTGGTTAACTTTTATCGCGTCGATGTTAAGGACGAACTGACGTTAGGAGCTACTCATGTCTTGCGGACCGCAGATGCCGGCCATGCCGCTTTCGATGGTAAAAGCGGGCGAAACCGTGCGCGTGTCTCGTGTAAAGGGCAATGAGGACATGAAGCACCACCTCAAGGACCTCGGCTTTGTCGAGGGCAACGAAATCCACGTGGTGAGCTCGAGTGGCGCCAATATCATCGTCACGGTGCTGGGCGCACGCTTTGGCATCGATTCCAAGGTGGCCATGCACATCATGACCGTCGGTTAGTTCGCAGCATTTGATAAAAACCGAAAGGGGGACAAGAGGATGAAGACGTTGGGTGACGTTAAGGTGGGCGAGAGCTCTACCATCGTCAAGCTTCACGGTGAGGGCGCGCTTCGCCGCCACCTTATGGACCTGGGGCTCATCAAGGGCACTTCGTTCAAGGTCGTAAAGGTTGCACCGCTCGGTGATCCGGTCGAGATCAACGTGCGCGGCTACGAGCTTTCCATCCGCAAGGAGGAGGCGGCCGTCGTCGAGGTCCAGTAAGGGCCCGCGACGTATATTTCTGCAGATAAAGTTAGGTATTTCTAACTTAATGCAGCAACTTTGAAGCACATTATCCAGCCTGCGCGGAGAAAGCAGCGCAGGCACACAAGGAAGAAGGATTGAATGGCGGATTCTCAGATCCATGTCGCGCTGGCGGGCAACCCCAACTGCGGCAAGACCACGCTTTTCAACCTGATCACCGGCGCCAACGGCTACGTTGGCAACTGGCCCGGCGTCACGGTTGAGAAAAAGGAGGCCAAGCTCCTAAGCGACAAGAACGTTACCATCACGGACCTCCCTGGCATCTACTCGCTTTCCCCCTACAGCCCCGAGGAGCAATGCTCACGCGATTACCTCATGAGCGGCGAGCCCGATGTCGTCGTCCAAGTGGTCGACGCCACCAACCTCGAGCGCAACCTGTACCTGGCGCTTCAGGTCATCGAGACCGGCCTGCCCGTGGTCGTTGCCCTCAACATGGCCGACCTGGTCGAGAAGAACGGCGACAAGATCGACACCGACAAGCTTTCCAAGAAGCTCGGCTGCCCGGTCATGATGATCTCGGCTCTTAAGAACAAGGGCATCAAGGAGCTGTTCGAGCAGGTTAAGAAGTCCGCTGCTTCCAAGGGCCAGGTGCCGGAGCACAAGTTCGACTCCTCCATCGAGGACGTTCTGGACCACATCGAGAACAACCTTCCGGCGAGCGTTCCCGCCAACAAGCGTCGCTACTACGCCGTCAAGCTGTTTGAGCGCGATGCAGACGCCTGCAAGCTCATCAACCTCACCAAGGAGAAGGCCGCTCGCGTGGAGGAGCTGGTCGCCCAGTGCGAGCAGGACTGCGACGACGACGCCGAGTCCATCATCACCGGTGAGCGCTATGGCGTCATCGCGCACATCATCGACGAGTGCATGACCAAGGCTCCGGCAAAGATGAGCACCTCCGAGAAGATCGACCGCGTGGTTACCAACCGTATCCTGGGCCTGCCGATCTTTGTCGTCATCATGTTCTGCGTATACTACATCGCCGTTTCCACCCTGGGCGGCACGGTGACCGACTTCACCAATGACCAGCTCTTCGGCACCGACGGCTGGTATGTGCTCGGCCAGGGTCGCGACGCCTACGACGCAGCTGTCGAGGCTGCGGGCGACGACGCCGACTCGGTTGACCCGGCGCAGTACGGCCCCTATGTCCCCGGCATCACCACCGTGGTGCACGACGCCCTTGTGGCGGGCGGCACCGAGGACGGTGGTCTGGTCGATTCGCTTGTCTGTGACGGTATCGTCGGCGGCCTGGGCGCCATCTTCGGCTTTGTGCCGCAGATGTTCCTGCTCTTTGTGATGCTGTCTTTCCTGGAGGACTGCGGCTACATGGCTCGCGTCGCCTTCATCATGGACCGCGTGTTCCGCCGCTTTGGCCTGTCCGGTAAGTCCTTTATCCCCATGCTCGTGTCCTCGGGCTGCGGCGTCCCCGGCGTCATGGCCACCAAGACCATCGAGAACGAGAAGGACCGCCGCATGACGGTCATGACCACCACGTTTATTCCCTGTGGCGCCAAGCTGCCGATCATCGCTCTGCTCATGGGTTCCATCATCGGCGATTCTTCCACCACTGCCGCGTGGATCAGCCCGCTCTTCTACTTCCTGGGCGTCTTTGCCGTCATCGCCTCGGGCCTCATGCTCAAGAAGACCAAGCTCTTCGCCGGCCGCCCGACGCCGTTCGTTATGGAGCTTCCTGCCTACCACTTCCCGGCGATCCGCTCTTGGGCGCTGCACGTGTGGGAGCGCTGCTGGGCCTTTATCAAGAAGGCCGGCACGGTCATCTTCGCGTCCACTGTCGTGGTTTGGTTCCTGTCCAACTTTGGTAGCTACAACGGTTCCTTTGGCTTCCTGCCTGCGATGGACGGCATCCCCGAGGAGTTCATGGACTACTCCGTGCTTGCCATGCTCGGCAACCTGATCGCCTGGATCTTCGCCCCGCTCGGCTTTAGCACCTGGCAGGCAACAGCACTGTCCGTCTCGGGTCTTGTCGCCAAGGAGAACGTCGTCGCCACCGCCGGCTCGCTGCTGTCCGTTGCCGATGCCGCCGAGACCGATCCGAGCCTGTGGACCGCGTTCGCCGGCATGTTCCCGACCATGGGCGCTTGCGTTGCCTTTGGCGCTTTCAACCTGCTGTGCGCTCCGTGCTTTGCCGCTATGGGTACCATCCGCAACCAGATGGACTCCGGCAAGTGGACCGCGATTGCTCTCGGCTACGAGTGCGCCTTTGCTTGGGTGATCGGCCTGTTCATCAACCAGTTCTACAACCTGCTTGTTCTTGGACAGTTTGGTATCTGGACGGTGGTGGCCATCGTGCTGCTGGTTGCGATGCTCTTCCAGATCTTCCGTCCCATGCCAAAGTATGCATGGACCGACGAGGACGAGACCAACGCTGCTTCCGCTGCAGTTTCCGCTTAAGTCCGAATAAGGATTAACCCCTTTCCACGAGCCCGGGTGTCCCAGCGACACTCGGGCTTTTTGGTGGGGGAGATGTGGCGTTTCCGCAGATAAAACCGACCAAAATTAACCTGTCCCTTTTTGATAGGTGGAGAATGGGGTAAAGTAAGTGGTGGTTAACTAGAGGAGGCTTGCTATGGCACCTATCGATATTGTTGTACTGGCCGTTATCGGTATTGCGTTTGTCGCCGTGTGCGTGCGCATCTACCGCAAGGGTACCTGCGCCGACTGCGCTCAGGGTGGCGTTTGCACGGGGCATTGCTCCAACAAAAAGACCTGTGCCGCGCTTAAGGGCGTGGATAAGATTGCCGAAGACCTGGGCCGCGGTATTAAATAAGGTCTAGGCATCCAAGCGCCTCGCGAGCATCCGTTCGCGGGGCGCTTTGCACATTTGGGGGCGAGCGCGGCGAGTTGTAGAGTGATTTTGGGGTATCGTTACCTGTACTGTTAATTGGCAACTTATCTATAACGGAGTATCCCCATGAGCGCTCGCGTAACCATGAAGGACATAGCCGCCGAGCTTGGCGTTTCCATCAATACCGTGCACAAGGCCCTGACGGGTAAGGCCGGCGTGAGCGAATCCGTGCGCTCCAAGGTGAATGCTAAGGCCGAGGCCATGGGTTACCATCGCAATACGAGTGCCTCGAGCCTGCGCCGCAAGGATATCAACCTGGTGTTTTGCCTGCCCCGCGCATCGCGCGAGGGAGCGTACTTTTTCCGTTACCTATGGGAAGGCTGCAATCGCTTTGAGCAAGAGGTCATCGACCAGGGCATTACCGTTGAACGCGTTGAATTTGGCGTGGGCGGCTACGCTGATGCACTCGAGCAAATCGACGAGCGTCTGCAGGTGGGCGAGAAGATTGATGGCTTGCTCGCCTATGCGCCGGGCGACGATCGTGCGACTGAGCTTTTGGGGCAGATCGCCGAGGCGGGCGTGACGATTGAGCTTGTCGACGGCGACCGTCCGCATTTGAATCGTTTGGGTGCGAGCTTGGCCGATTATTCGACGGCAGGCAGCCTTATGGCCGAGCAGGCGGCAAACCTGGTCCATGCTTCTGGGGCCGACGCCCGCGTGCTCCTTTTGACAGGCGACCCATATACCGATTCGCACTATCTAACCGCCCGCGCCTTCCACAATTACCTGCGCGAACGTGATATTCCATGGCAGGTTGAGGATCTTGCAGGTGCCCATGCGCAAGTCAAACAACTCGAGCATGAGCTCGAAAAGCGCTTGAGTGCGCCGGACGCCCCCGAACTTATCTGTAGCGTTTTTGCCGTTGGTTCCGAAGTGGTTGCCGACGCGCTCGTCTCGACCGACAAGGCCGGTCGGGTCATGGTGATCGGCAACGACCTGTTTCCCGAAAGCGCCCTGGCCTTGCGCCGCGGTATCTTTACCAATATTGTCTATAAGGACCCGACGAGCCTGGCGTATCGCGGCGCCAAGACACTGGGCGATTATTTGCTGTGGGGAAGGACCCCGACGGAGCCCGTCCAGAAGGGCGCCGTCGAGATGGTGTTTGGCAGCAACGTCGACCGCTACTGCGAACTTGCGGGAATTTAGTCGATTGGGCAGGTACTCCCTCTTACGACGTGCATTTTTGGGAGTATTCAGCATTGGCATGCCCTGAATGAGGCGCAGAACGACTGTTTTAAGTGCCGCCGGTGGCGTATTTCGCCATCGGCGGCACTTTTTATGCCGATCGGACGCAATGTGCGCATCAAATGGGGCGCCGAGGACGGCGCGCGGCGCGCTTCGATGCTGAATACTCCCAAAAATGCACGGCGGGATATGACCCACCTGAGCAAAAGCGCTCAAGTTCGGTGTTCGGGGACGCCAACCGGTCCGCAATACATGCAAGTCACAGCTCCGGCAACCGTTGAACGGACAAAATCGACCGTTCACCCCATGGTGGTTAGGTGAACGTTCACCTTTTGAGTTGCAATGGATTAGTATAGTGAACGTTCACCTAAAGGATAACGAGCGCGCCGTGCGCCCGCCTTGCCAGCAAAGGGGCTGTTTGATGAAAAACTTTATGGACGATCAGGATTTCCTGCTGAGCACCAAGACCGGCGAGGAGCTGTTCCACAACTTTGCCAAGGGCATGCCCATCGTCGACTACCACTGCCACATTTCTCCCAAGGAGATCTGGGAGGACAAGCGTTTCGAGAACATCACCGAGGTTTGGCTGGGCGGCGACCACTACAAGTGGCGCCTGATGCGCGCCAACGGCGTCGACGAGCGTTTTATCACTGGCGACGCCCCTGCTCGCGAGAAGTTTCAAAAGTGGGCCGAGACTCTGGGTCGCTGCGTTGGCAACCCCGTCTTTGAGTGGAGCCACCTGGAGCTTAAGCGCTACTTTGGCTACGAGGGCGTCCTCAACGGCAAGACCGCCCAGGAGGTCTGGGACCTTGCCAACGCTAAGCTCGCCGAGGCCAGCTTTACCTGCCGCAACCTGATCAAGCAGTCCAACGTCCGCATGATCTGCACTACCGACGATCCCGCCGACAGCTTTGAGTGGCACAAGAAGATTGCCGCCGACGACAGCTTTGACGTTCAGGTCGTTCCCGCCATGCGCCCCGATGCCGCTCTGCGCATCGAGCGCGGCCAGGAGTTTGCCGACTACTGCAAGCACCTCTCCGAGGTTGCCGGCGTTGAGGTAAGCGACTTCGAGGGCATGAAGGCCGCCATCTCCAAGCGCTACGACGTTGCTCACGAGCTGGGATGTCGCGCATCCGACCATGCACTCGACTACGTTATGTACGCCCCGGCTACCGCCGACGAGATCGAGGCCATCTTTGCCAAGGGTCTGGCTGCCAAGCCGCTTACCGAGGAAGAGATCCTCAAGTACAAGACTGCCTTTATGCAGTTCGTTGCCGGCGAGTATGTCCGTCTGGGCTGGGCCATGCAGCTGCACTTTGGCTGCAAGCGCGACAACAACCGCGCCATGTTTGCCAAGCTCGGCCCCGATACCGGCTACGATTGCATCTCCAACTACACGCCGTCCGACCAGCTTTCCGATTTCCTCAACTCCATTCAGGAGACCTGCGGCTTGCCCAAGACCATCCTGTACAGCCTGAACCCCATCGATAACACCATGATCGATACCGTGATGGGCTGCTTCCAGGAGGCTCCGACCGCCGGTAAGATCCAGAACGGTTCTGCCTGGTGGTTCAACGACAACGAGGTCGGTATGCGCGAGCAGCTCACGGCCCTGGCAAACGAGGGCGTGCTGGGCAACTTTGTGGGCATGCTTACCGACTCCCGCTCTTTCCTGTCCTATCCGCGCCACGAGTACTTCCGTCGCGTGCTGTGCAGCGTGATCGGCGAGTGGGTCGAGCAGGGCAAGTACCCGGCCGACATGGAGCTGCTGGGCAGTATCGTGCGCGACATCAGCTACAACAATGCGGTCCGCTACTTTGGCTTTGATCTGGATACCGTCGAGGCATAAGCCTGCATCGAATCACATTGAACACGGGAGCGCCGTTGCCACACACGGCGCCCCCGTTTTGCCTGCACGCTAACAGCTATCTAAGGAGAGACACAGATGGAGAACATCAGCTACGATGCGCTCGAGGAGATCGGTTACAAGGGCTATCTGCTGCCCAAGGACGCTCCCGAGAAGGTTCTACAGTTTGGCGAGGGCAATTTCCTGCGCGCCTTCGTCGACCGTTTCTTTGACATGGGCAACGAGGCCACCGGCTGGAACGGCAAGGTTGTCATGGTGCAGCCCATCAGCGGCGCCTTTGGCTTTGCCGATGGCATCAATGCTCAGGACGACCTGTACACCGTGTTGGTGCGCGGCAAGGAGAACGGCAACACGGTTGACGAGTCCCGCGTGATCAGCGCCTGCAGCCGCTGCATCAACCCGTACCGCGAGGACGACTACCGCGCCATGATGGAGGTCGCCGTCTCCGACGATTTGGAGATTATCGTCTCCAACACCACCGAGGCCGGTATCGCCTACGACCCGTCCTGCAAGGCCGACGACATGCCGCCCGCGAGCTTCCCCGCCAAGCTTGCCCAGGTGCTCCACACCCGCTGGGCCGCCGGCAAGCCGGGCGTCATCGTGCTCGCCTGCGAGCTCATCGATCACAACGGCGAGGAGCTGCTGCGCATCATGAACCAGTACGTGAGCGACTGGGGCTGGGAGGACGAGTTCTCGCAGTGGATGGCCAACGACTGCACCGTCTGCACCACGCTTGTCGACACTATCGTCCCCGGCCGCATCCGCGACCCCAAGGAGGCCGCTGCCGTGGCCGAGCGCCTGGGCTACGAGGATCCCTTCCTGGCCGTGCGCGAGCCCTTCCAGATGTGGGGCATCCAGGGCGACGAGTCGCTTGCCGAGAAGCTCCCCTTCGTGAAGGCCGGCCTGCCGGGTGTCTTTGTTACCCCCGATGTCACCCCGTACAAGAAGCGCAAGGTTCGCATCCTCAATGGCGCCCACACCGCCTTCGTCCCGGGCTCCTGGGTTGCCGGCTTTGACATCGTGCGCGATTGCATGCACGACGAGACCGTTCGCGGCTTCATGAACACCATGCTCTACGATGAGGTCATCCCGACGCTTGCCGCCGACCTGGACGTCGAGGACTGCAAGGCCTTTGCTGCCGCCGTCGAGAACCGCTTCGACAACCCGTTTATCGACCACGCGCTGCTCTCCATTTGCCTCAACTCCACGGCCAAATGGCGTGCTCGCGACCTGCCCACGCTCAAGGACTATGTTGCCGAGACCGGCAACCTGCCCAAGTGCCTGGCGACGAGCCTCGCTACGCTCATTGCCTTCTATACTCAGGAGCTCGTTGCTCGCGAGGGCGATGGCCTGCACCTGCGCCGCGCCGACGGCACCGAGTACACCGCTCAGGACGATGCCTTCGTGCTCGATTTCTACGCCGCCCACGCCGGTGCAGACGATACCGAGCTGGTGCACGACGTGCTCACCAATGAGCAGATGTGGGGCGAGGACCTTACGCAGATCACCGGTCTCGAGGAGTTTGTCGTCAACGCGCTCACCGTCGTGCGTGTCGAGGGCGCCAAGCAGGCCTTCGCCAACGCTCAAGCGTAAATTCCCGGTGCGGGCGCCAGACGGCTTGCCCGCGCCTCGACTTCTGCTCAACCTGTAGGGTTAGGACCATTTGTAATGAACACTATCCAGATCAATCCGGCCGATAACGTGATCGTCGCGCTGTCGCCGCTTGCCAAGGGCACCGCCGTCGCGGTTCCCGGGGTGGGCGAGGTCGCTGCCGCGGAGGATATTCCGCAGGGCCACAAGATGGCCGTGCGTGCCATTGCGGCGGGGGAGAACGTTGTCAAGTACAGTCTTCCTATCGGCCATGTGACGGGCGACATCCAGCCCGGTCAGTGGCTTCATACGCATAACGTCAAGACCAACCTTTCGGGCGAGGTCGAGTACGTTTACAATCCGACGCATCCGGTCGTTGAGCCGGTTGAGCCCGAGACCTTTATGGGCTTCCGTCGCGCCGACGGCCGCGCCGCCACGCGCAACGAGCTGTGGATCATCCCCACGGTCGGCTGCGTCAACGAGGTCGCACGTGCCATGTGCGAGCAGGCTCAGGATCTGGTCGAGGGTTCGCTGGAGGGCGTCTATTACTTTCCGCATCCGTTTGGCTGCTCGCAGACCGGCGCCGACCATGCCCAGACCCGTCGCCTGCTGGTAGCGCTCTCGCGTCACGCAAACGCTGCGGGCGTGCTGTTCCTGTCGCTCGGCTGCGAGAACTGCACGCATCAGCAGGTGCTCGACGAGCTGGGCGAGTACGATCACGAGCGCGTTCGCTTCCTTACCTGCCAAGATGTTGCCGACGAGCAGGTCGAAGGCCACAAGATTCTGTCTGAGCTGGCCGACCTGGCCAAGCAGGCCAAGCGTGAGCCCATTCCGGCCTCCGAGCTGGTCATTGGCCTTAAGTGCGGTGGCTCTGACGGTCTTTCGGGCATTACCGCCAACCCCACGATCGGTCGCGTGAGCGATATGCTCGTCGCCCGCGGTGGCACGTCGGTGCTCACCGAGGTCCCCGAGATGTTTGGCGCCGAGAGCATTCTGCTCGATCGCTGCGAGGACGAGCAGGTGTTTAACGCCGCCTCCGACATGCTCAACGGCTTTAAGGATTACTTTATTAGTCATGGCGAGGTCGTCTACGAGAACCCGAGCCCCGGCAACAAGGATGGCGGCATCACCACACTCGAGGACAAGAGCTGCGGCTGCGTGCAAAAGGGCGGATCTGCCCCCATCGTCGACGTGCTGCCGTACGCCGGTCAGGCTACCAAGCATGGTCTGAACATGTTGTGCGGTCCGGGCAACGACATGGTATCCACCACGGCCCTGACGGCTGCCGGCTGCCACGTGATCCTGTTCTCGACCGGCCGCGGCACGCCGTTTGGTGCGCCGGCGCCTACGCTCAAGGTGTTCACCAACCAGCGCCTGTGCGACCACAAGGCCAACTGGATGGACTTTAACGCCGGTGTGGTGGCTACGGGCGAGCGTACGCTCGATGAGGCTGCCGGCGATCTGTATCAGCTGGTGCTGGACACGGCGAGCGGCAAGCTTACCAGCGCCGAGCGTCGCGGCTGTCACGAGATCAGCATCTGGAAGGACGGAGTCTGCCTGTAGCGATGACACGTTGAGCGCGTGATTGAATAAGCTGCTGCAAAGACTGAGCGACCCCGCCGAGGACAATCTCGGCGGGGTCGTTTTTCGTTCAAGACTTTAGTCTGCTGGCCGCGCAGCGGCCAGCTTTGAACCACCCGCTACGCGGGTGGAGACAAACGGCTTTACAAAGCCACCCCTCCGACCGATATTGACGATTGTTCAGGCCGTCAAGAATTCGAGTCGAAGGGG